>DATDGW010000308.1:0-1849 GCA_036521895.1 Candidatus Sulfotelmatobacter sp.
ACTTATGTCATTACGGTGAAAGGGATATCGGGAAGCACCACAGCTACGACCACGGTCACATTGAAAGTGACGGGGACAAATCCAAATTTCGGCATCACCGCATCACCCGCATCGATAACTATTTCGAGGGGCGGCTCTGGGACCGGGACTTCCAAAATTACAACGACCATTTCCGGCGGATTTAATTCCGCGATTAGCCTTTCTGCTTCGGGAGCGGGTAACAACAATTCTGTGACGTTCAGCCCCAGCTCCATTGCAGCGCCCGGCGCAGGGACCTCAACCATGACGGTTCGAGTTGGCAGGAGGTCGAGTACGGGAACTCGTACTGTCACGATAAAGGGGACGGCAGGAAGCTTGACGCAGACGACCACGGTCACATTGACCATCACGAAATAACGGGCTGAAAGTTGTTGGTACTGGGTGCTTCCGCGTTGTCCGCATTACTGGCCCAGAGAAGTCAAATTGAAGCCTTGCGACGCAAGCGGAATGAATTGCCAGCGAAGTCGGTTGTTCACACTTGTAGCTGTTGGCCTGATCGCGACGGTCCGCGGTTGCAGCGGGTTTCGTGAGCTTATGGGACAGCTCGCTGAAATCAAGGATCTGCAACAACTGCAACTGCAATTCGATTGATAGTTTTCAGTTTCCGGTTTCAGAGCTCGCGCGCGACAACGCCTCCCTCCTATAAAGCAGACTGGCAGAGGTCGCTGAATCCAGATCCACGGATTCAGGCTTGCCGACACGTCACTAACTTGCGGTGCGCTAGAATCGCAGGCAACAGCACAAGCGTACTCCGACGTTTAGGTTCGCCTAGGGAAGCCTAGGGAGATCGTATCCCCCCGAGTCATTCAAGTAATAATCCAGGAAGACGGGGGGAAGCAAACAGAGTTCGAGCGGCGAGCGGGGAGCGAGCCGCTCGATGATCTGCCAGGGTGTTTGATTTTCTTTGTGTGAGTTGGGCCGCGCGAGATTGAAGTAGGTCTGGTAGGTGTGAACCTTGGCCAGGAACTCGCCGCGGCTGGAGAAAGTTTCCAAATCGAAGAACTCATCTTCTTCCAGGCGATGCACCGTTTCCACGTCGCTCTGATAGGTGTGGGCGGCGGGCGGGATGCGGAGGTGCTGGCTGTCGGCCAGCGCCGCGGGGAAATCCCCTTTGAACTCGCTGCCGTTGTCGGTCTGCCAGGCCAGATCGCGGAGCGAGACTCCATAACGGTTTAGATGGTGTTGAATGCGGCCGGCGAAGACGGCGCTGGCCGCCGCGCTGCGTTTTTCGGCGAAGGCCCAGAACAACAGCCCGCTACGGACCTCGCGGGCGGTGTACTGGATGGCGGGCAGAGCGAAGCGTTGGGCTTGCGGCCAGTAATGGGGAATATCGTCTAAATCCTTGGTATCGGCGGAGATTTGCTGGAACAGAGCCCATCGGGCTTTGATGTGGGCCAGATCCTGTTTGCGTTGATACTTGCGTTGGCGTTTTTTCATCAGGCCGTGAGCGCGCCAGATGCGTTCCAGGGCGCGATGGCTGATGGGCAGATCGTGCTCACGGATCAGCCGGCGCGCACCGAAGGTCGGCAACTCCCGACGCAGGGCCACCACGCGCTGTTCGAGTTCGGCTGCGGTACGGCGCGGTTGATGATGGGGAGCGCGGGAAAGCTCACGCAATCCGGAGGGGCCGCGCTGCTGGTAACGGCGGAGCCATTTGCGGACCGTGGGAACGGTGGTGGCAAACAGACGCGCGGTGGGCTTGATGCCGCGCTGTCGAGCCGATTCCACCAAACGCAGACGATGGTTGTAGGCGTCTTTCATCTCACGCACCAAATCGAAGTAGGGGACGGCCATGGAGGCCGGATTTTAC
>DATDGW010000309.1:0-2033 GCA_036521895.1 Candidatus Sulfotelmatobacter sp.
CACGCTGGACGCGCTGGCGATCCTGGACTATTCTTGGAGGAAAGGAGATTCACCATGTGCAAGCTCGGTACTTGCGCTCTTCGGCGGATGGCTTTGGGATTGCTCGCTCTGGCGGTTCTTGCGGAGTCCGGGGCGAGAATGGACGAGCATGCCGGCCGGGTTCTTCCACTCGCCGGAAACGTGATGGTGCTCTACGGCGCCGACATCGTTACCATCGACCGCAATGCGAGAGATTACAGGCTGCCCGATCAGTTCAAATGGAACGGCAGTCCGGGAGCCGACAACCAGACGTCGCTTTTGTACGGCGATCCCTCAAAACCCGGCTTGTACGTGCAAATCACCAAACGAGGCCCCAACGTTTGGAGCCAGCCGCACTCCCATCCGAATGAGCGCTTTATCACCGTCCTGGCAGGAACGTTCTTGATCGGCACCGGTCAGAAGTTCGACAAGAACAATACTGTGGCCATCGGACCGGGCGGCGTTGTCCACGATATCCCGTATGGCCAAAAAACTCATGCGGCGCGGGCATAGAACTTCAGTAGGCCTCCGAGCCGTTGATGACAGTGGATCTTCCGGCCCTTCTGTTCCACTAGCAGGCTGCTGAAAAACGATTCGCCGAATATTCTTGGCGGTTGAAACAAATCACCGTAGAATTGGTTTAGCCATGCGCGGAGACGATACCCAGCAATCGACGATGTTCAGCTTCCTGTCGCCGGAGGAACGGGTGCCGGCGAGCCATCCGTTGCGACCGATCCGTATACTCGTAGACCGCGTTCTGCAGCGGCTGAACAGACGATTCGAGGAGATGTATGCCACCACCGGGCGGCCCTCGATCGCCCCGGAAAAGTTGTTGCGCGCACGGTTGTTGCAGATCCTGTACTCGGTGCGGAGCGAGCGGATGCTGATGGAACAGTTGGCTTACAATCTGCTTTTCCGGTGGTTCGTGGGCTTGAACATGGATGAAGAGGTGTGGGTGCCGACGGTGTTCAGCAAGAACCGCGACCGCCTGTTGGCGGGTGAGGTGGCGGAGGCGTTTTTGGATGAAGTGCTGGCCGAGGCGAAAGATCTGGACCTGCTCTCGGCAGAACACTTCACCGTGGACGGAACGCTGATCGAGGCCTGGGCGGGCTTGAAGAGCTTTCAGCGCAAGGATGGAAGCGGACCCGGGCCGAGCGATACGGATCGCGGCAATCCGACCGTCGATTTTCACGGCGAGACGCGCCGCAACGACAGCCACGCATCGACCACGGATGGGGAGGCGCGACTGGCGCGCCAGGGCGATGGCAAAGAGTCCAAGCTGTGTTACGGTGCGCACGGGTTGATGGAGAATCGCAACGGCTTGGTGGTCCATACGCGCGTGACGCTGGCCACGGGCACCAGCGAGCGGGAGGCTTCCATCGAGATGGTCGAGGAGATCCCGGGCGGTAGTGTGGTGACGCTGGGAGCGGATAAGGGTTACGACACCAAGGATCACGTGGCGCAGTTGCGGGAACGCAACGTGACGCCGCACGTGGCGCAGAAGAAGCACAGCGCCATCGACGCGCGCACTACACGGCATGCCGGATACAAGGTGAGCCAGCAGAAGCGCAAGCGCGTGGAAGAGATTTTCGGCTGGTTGAAGACGGTGGGGATGCTGCGCAAGACGCGGCACAAGGGACTCCGGCGCGGCGGATGGGTGTTCGCATTTGCGGCCTCGGCCTATAACTTGGTGCGGGTGCGGAACCTGCTGTCGGTACTTCCTGCAGCGGTGGCTTGAGGAGAGCTGTGTCTGGACTGCCCCAAACGGGCAGTCAGACACGCGGAAATGGGGAAATAGACACGAAATCCCTCCCCAGGGCGATCAAAGGCAGTTTCGAAGGGGCCGGGAATCCTCGGCTCTGTGCGTTTTTCAGCAGCCTGCTAGACGATCTTCATCCAGGCATTGGACGTAACGGTCCAGCAGGTCCTCGGCTTCAAAGCGCAGTTCGCGATTGGTCAAAGGCTCATCACCTTGCGATACTTCTTGTAGAAGGCGCGAATTCGTTGTGGCATTC
>DATDGW010000310.1:0-2016 GCA_036521895.1 Candidatus Sulfotelmatobacter sp.
GTTCTCCCTGCTCGGTGTCTCACCCATACTCGGGCGCAGTTTTTCCAGCGACGAGGGACAGCGAGGGCGCGACCACGTCGCACTGCTCGGCTACGGCCTCTGGCAAAGGGAATTCGGAGGCGACCGCGGAGTGCTCGGCAAACCACTCCGGCTGGACGGTGAAAATTATCTGATTGTGGGCGTGATGCCACGTGATGTCACACTCTTCGCACCGAAGGGATCGCTAACGGGCAAAGTTGCCGAACTGTGGTTGCCCTTTGCATGGAGAGAGGATCATCACAAGCCCCACGGGCGCTACCTGAGCGCCGTCGCGCGCATGAAAGAGAACGTCAGCCTGGTTCAAGCGCAAACGCAGATGGATTCACTGGTCCAGAATTTCACCAAACTGTACCCCGATTTTGAGACAGGCTGGGGCGTGAATCTGGTTCCCGTACATGCGGACATGGTCAGCCACATCCGCTCGACACTTCTGGTCTTGGTCGGCGCGGTTGGATTCGTCCTTCTGATTTCCTGCGCCAACATTGCGAATCTGATGCTGGGCCAGGCGGTTGCACGCGAACGGGAGGTCGCCGTGCGTACGGCGCTGGGTGCGAGTCGTTCGCGCATCGTCTGGCAGTACCTTACCGAAAGCATTGTCCTTTCACTTCTAGGCGGAACCCTCGGACTGCTGGCGGCGCAATGGACGACTTCGGCCCTGCTGGCTCTCGCTCCCAAGGACCTTCACGTGAAGGCTGCACACCTGGATTGGCGCGTATTATTGTTTGGCATCGCGACGTGCCTACTTACAGGCATAGTCTTTGGAGTTGCTCCGGCATTCGCCGCTGCGCACACCGATCCGGCCGATGCCCTCCGCAACGGCGGCCGAAGCGAAACTGGGGTGCACCGCGGAGGACTGCGCAACGCGTTCGCAGTGGCGGAGATCGCGCTTTCGCTGATTCTGCTGAGCGCCGCCGGTTTGCTCATGAAAAGTTTTGTAAGGCTCTCTGCTGTGGATCCCGGTTTTGATACGCGCGATTTACTCACCCTGCGCATCAGCCTTCCCTCTTCCAAGTACGCCAAGGAAGCGCAATTCATTGAGTTCTTCAACGCCCTGCTCGAGCGGGTTCGTGCGGTTCCAGGCATTCGCGCGGCAACCATCAGCAATTCATTTCCGCTGTCGGGCATGACCCCCGGTACATCTTTTGAAATTGTCGGCAAACCTAGCCCGCCACCCGGACAAGATCGTGTCACTGATGTCCAGAAGGCCGGCTCCGATTATTTCCGCACCATGGGAATTCGATTGCTGCGCGGCAGGTCGTTCGCCGATCGCGAGGAGAGTGTTGCTTCGCACGTCGTGGTGATCAGTGAATCACTGGCGCGCCAGTTTTTCCAGGATGAGGATCCCCTAGGACAGAAGATTCTGATCGATATAGGTGATAAACCAGAGCCATCTCAAATCATTGGGATCGCTGCGGACGTGAAACGCGACAGCTTGGAAACGAATTCGCGCCCCATGTGCTATTTGCCGCACGCGGAATTGCCATTCTCTAGCATGATGCTCGCCGTCCGAGCCGATTCGGATCCTCTCGCAAAGGCCCCGGTGATCGGCGCAATTGTGCACCAACTCGACCCCGAGTTGCCCCTGGCCAGCGTGACTACCATGGACCAGATCCTCGGAGGAACAGTCGCGCGGCAGCGCTTTGCGGCGCTATTGTTAGGAGTCTTTTCGGGGATTGCTCTGATGCTCGCGGCCATTGGAATCTATGGCGTGGTGACGTATGCAGTAGGTCAACGCAAGCAAGAATTTGGCATTCGCATGGCGCTGGGAGCCGAACGCGGCGACGTACTCTGGTTAGTTGCTCTTCATGGTACACGCCTCGCGGTCGTCGGCGTGACACTCGGCCTGGCCGGGACCCTGGCTCTGACCGGGCTTCTCCGCGGATTTCTTTTCGGCGTCACTGCACACGATGCTTCCACGCTCGCGGAAGTGGCCACTTTGTTGGGCGCGGTCATGTTTCTAGCTTGTTACCTACCTGC
>DATDGW010000311.1:0-4287 GCA_036521895.1 Candidatus Sulfotelmatobacter sp.
CATACTTATAACGAGTATGCGGAAGGTTTTGTGTTGCTCATAGCGAGCAACAGTAACGGAAAATCCCATCGAACGCCAAGTTGGCGATGCTACGAGCAGCAGTAACCGGGTCAGCATCCGACCCGCAGCTCGGGGCTACCGAACTCCACGGGGCGGGTTAGTACATCAGGTCTTGACGCTCCCTGACCGGCCAACTTCTTTCCGCGTCCACGAGCACGGCGCACACTTCCCACATCCCCGTTTCTGCACCGCGGGCCGCTCCGCCGGGATGCGGCGACTTTCGGGAGCGCGGTGGCCGAGACACCTAGCTTTGGCGCGCGCCGGCGGCACAGTATGGGAAGGGGGTGCCGGCGCACAACTCGGAAAAACTCAGTCCGCTCCGGCACTCTGCTCCGCAGCGTCGCGGAGAGAAGATTCCGGGGAGCCGTTGAAGTCGAGACGACGCGTCGGGTCCTGGTCGCCGTGCCAGCGGGTGAATGAGTCCCTGACCACGCGACTGATCGCACGCCGGTTCTGAACCGCCAGCTTGAACCAGTCCCATGTTCCCTTTTGCGGGAAATAAATCCCACGGAAAAAGAGCCGGGACATCAGGTGGCTGATCTTGTAGGCTGCCGGCTCGCCGGCGATCGACTCGATGGCTCTCTCGATCGCAGCAGGGCTGTAAGAGTTCACCCATGCGTATCGAACCTCGTTCTGTACGGCAGAAATCGTGATCTTCAGAGGCGTGTGCGCCATCTGAAACGGGGCGAACTCGAGCCAGTGTTTCGGCCGTGTCAGCCGCCCTTCCTTTTTCAGCCGCTCATACAACGGAGTTGCGGGAAAGGGAGTGATCTGTCCAAAGACGGGCAGCCCCGGAGGCCACGCGCGGATCTCGGAGAGGGTACGCTCGGCAACCCCTGGAGTATCGTTGTCCAGCCCGAAGATAAACGAGGTGATCGCATAGACGCGGCGCTTGGCCAGAGCCTGAAGCACGCGGGCGTAATCCGCCGGCTTGTTGAAGCTCTTGTTGACGCTGGCCAGATTGGCGGGATCGAGAGACTCCATCCCGATGAAAATCCATTTCCCGCCCGAAGCGGCGATCAGATCGAGCAGCTCTTCATCCCGCAGCAGGTTGGCACTGATCTGCCCCACCCACGCCAGTTCGGCTCCGGCCGCAATGATATCGCGCAACAACGCTTTGGTTCGCTTGACGTTGATCGCGAAGTTATCATCGACGAAGAATACGGCGGCCTTGCCGCGCGTGCCGCGGGCGCGGTCTTTGATCCTGAGCATCTCGTCGACGATGCTTTGATTCGACCGGAACCGAATCGAGTCGCCAAAGAAACCCGTAACCGTGCAGAATTCGCATCCATAAGGACAGCCGCGGCCGGATTCGATGGGAATGATATGAAAGGTCTCCCACTCGAAGCCGAAGCGGCGCATGATGGGGCGGAAAAAGCCTGGAATCCGATTGAACTGCCGCAAATCGACCGAGTGCCAGGGAATCGCCGGGTAGTCCTGCAGGGTCGGCTTGTGCTCCTGCCCAAACGCGTCCACCGGAGCGTAGACCTCCTTGAGTTCGCCGCGTGCGCCATCTTCCACGATGCGCGGCCACGTTTCGTCCGCTTCACCCAGAGCCACTGCGTCGGCGTGACGCGGTCCGCCGCTGCGCCCGAGAGCTTCGTCCGGAATCTCCGTCACGTGCGGCCCACCCATCACCACGGGAATGCCGGCTGCGCGGACGGCATCCGCCACGCGGTACGCTTTGGCGATCATGCGGGTCATGGCGCCGATTCCGACCAGCCCGATCTGCTGGTCGAGGACGAACTGAACCAGTTCGGCATCGCTCATCGGTTGCGTGTTGCCATCGATCAGCACCACCTCGTGGCCGCTGGGTGTCAATGCCTGGAGCAGGAACATCCAGAGGTGGGGCATGAAGTTCTGGGTGACGCCGTTGTCGGGATTGTAGAGCAGGATTCTCATGTGCCTTGCCGGTTACAGCGTCGCAGCGGCGCTGATATTTATCCTTTCACCGGCAAGCAGCCCGCGGGCTTCGGCACATTAAAGTTCGTGCTATCCGAGCAGGAGTTGGTGTCGGTTGAAGCCATTCTATCAGCCAGGCAGGCGCCAGCCACAGAAGCGCTATCGTTAGTTCACAGGAAACATCGGCCAAGCGCTGACTTCTGAACTTCACCCGGCGGAACGAAGGCGAGACTCGTCGATGTAGGCCCGCAGGGGATCCACTTGCACAGATTCCTTTCGCGGCTCCAAGGTGCGATTCACGAAGTGCCGGAAACGGTACCCGATCCCGATGATCGTTTCAATGTATTGGTCTGCGTATATCCCTAGCCTTCTCCGCAGACCGTTGATGTGCACATCCGCCCGCCGCCCGATCTTACTCGCATTACCCCAAATCTGCATCAAGAGAACCGGTCGAGTCACAACCTCTCCGGCGTGCTGCACCAATAGCGCCAACAGGCGGTACTCCGCCAATAGCCTTGGCACAAGCGCCTTTGTCATTTGCCGATCCTCGCCTGGCGGAGTAAGCTTGTAAGCAAATCAGCCAGATGGCACTCAACGCCGGAGAGCGACTGGGACCCTACGGGGGTTGCTGCTGCGCGGGGTGGAGCGCGGGCAGGTGATCGCCAAGCCGGGGTCGATCACGCCGCACACCAGGTGGGCGGTACACGCCGTTCTTCAAGAGGTACCGGCCGCAGTTCTACTTCCGGAAGACGGACGTGACAGGTGTGGCGGAGTTGCCGGAGGGCACGGAGATGGTGATGCCAGGCGACAACGTCGACCTGAAGGTGGAATTGAATCACCCCGGTGGCCATGGATCAAGGGTTGCGCTTCGCGATTCTCGAGGGAGGCCGCACGGTGGGCGCCCGCACGGTGACCGAGATTGTTAAGTAGGCTTCGTTAGGTAAAATCATGGCCCTGAGAGAACGCATTCGGATCCGGCTGAAGGCATACGACCATCGCATTCTGGACCAGTCGACGATGGAGATTGTAGACGCCGCGAAGAGGACCGGCGCCACAGTGGCCGGTCCCATTCCGTTGCCGACATCCCGAAGCATCACAACGGTATTGCGCTCGCCGCACGTGGACAAGAAGTCGCGGGAGCAGTTTGAAATCCGGACGCACAAGAGGCTGTTGGACATCCTGGAACCAACCCAGCAGACGGTAGACGCGCTGATGAAGCTGGATCTGCCCGCGGGTGTAGATGTGGAAATCAAGGCGTTCGGAAAGTAGCCGGCGCAAAGCGCCCGCGGGACCGGGGGCGAGCCAGAATACCCGAAGGCCCGCAGCCTGGAGGCCGCCTTGCATCACTCTGCGATTGAATCTAGAATGTGTTCTGACTTAAGGACGCCATTCCTTAGGATTGTGACCGAAGGAGAGTGCCGTGAGATTCCCAATCAAGGAGTCCTCGTGACAGCAGTTCTTCTGTACGCTCCCGGGTCAACTGGGCGGGCCCAGACGCCGCCTCGCCAGCCGACAAGGACAGTTCGCGTGGTCCCGAATTTCGTTACCGTGACCGATCAGGTGATGCGGGCGCCCAACCCCGAGGATTGGCTGATTCATCGCAGCAACTATCAGGCATGGGGCTATAGCTCCCTCGACCGGATCAACAAAACCAATGTCAAGAATTTGCAGTTGGTCTGGTCGCGCGCCATGGAGCCCGGTGGCAACGAGGCGACGCCTCTCGTGTACAACGGCGTGATGTACCTGGGGAACCCCGCCGACGTGATCCAGGCGATCGATGCCGTAACGGGCGACCTGCTGTGGGAGTACCGGCATCCACTTCCGCCCGTCGGCTCGTTTCACAACGGCCTGGGACAGCGAAAGCGCAGCATTGCGCTCTATGGCGACGAAGTCTATTTCGTGACCTGGGATAACTTTGTCGTCTCCCTGTCCGCCCGCACGGGCGAGCTGGTTTGGAAGACCGACCGAGGCGGCAACCTTTACACCAGCAACTCAACCGGTCCCATCGTGGCCAACGGCGTGGTGGTCGCCGGCAGCACGTGCCAGTATTCCGGCAACGGCTGCTACGTCACCGGGCACGACGCCAAGACCGGCCGGGAGCTGTGGCGGAACGAAATGATTCCCCGGCCGGGCCAACCCGGTGACGAGACCTGGGCCGGCTCGCCTTTCGAGAGCCGTTGGATGACCGGTGTCTGGGGCCAGATCACCTACGATCCCGAACTCGATCTGGTCTATTTACGGATCGAGCGGCGTCGGCCCCGCCTCGGAGGCCCAGCGTAACATGCCTGGCGCAACCATGGCCGGCACCGACACGCGCTTCGCCGT
>DATDGW010000312.1:0-3582 GCA_036521895.1 Candidatus Sulfotelmatobacter sp.
GAGAAAACAAATCCCTGGGGCATCACCGTGCAATCGGTCGAAATCCGCGACGTGAAGATCCCGCAAGGACTGGAAGACGCGATGTCGCGCCAGGCCCAAGCCGAGCGCGAACGTCAGGCCCGCATCATCCTCGGCCAGGCAGAAAAGGAGATCGCAGACAGCTTTGTGCAGGCCTCAAAATCCTACGCCGAGAATCCCGTGGCCCTGCACCTGCGCGCCATGAACATGTTGTATGAAGCGATCAAAGAAAAAGGCTCGATGGTAATCGTCCCTTCGTCGGCAGTAGAAACCATGGGCCTCGGCGGAATCCTGGCCACCGCATCGCTAGGAGGAGCCAAACCGTAGCGCCGGCGTCTCGCCGGCTGTCGCGGGGGCGTCTCGCCCGCGCACGCGGCCGACACTCACAAAAACGAAAAGGGCCCGGCGCAAGCCGGGCCGTCGAGAGCCGTACCAACACGGGCGTCTCTGAAAGCAACCGCCCGAGAGGAGAAGATGTTATGAAGCGCACCAATTCTCGAAGAAGCACAATATTTTTCATCCTGACCGTCGCCGCAGCCATCCTGTTCGCGCCCATCCCGAGCCACACCCAGGAAATGCAAAGAGGCGTCAGCGTGCAAATGGCGGTCACCAGCAATGCCACATCGATGCCCGACGCGGATCAAAATGATGCCTGGGTTGTCGCGGTCACCGCGAACGGCAACCTTTATCTAGGCGCCGACGCGATGACGCCCGAAGGTCTGACCGACTGGATAAAGACCCACCCTCGCAATCGCGCGGCGAAGCTCTACATCAAAGCCGACACCCGTGCGGCATTTGCCAGTGTGGAGCAAGTCCTTGAAGCTGGCCGTGGAGCTTTCTTCCCAACCCCAGTCCTGCTCACATCCCAAAGGGAGCCGAGGGCCATGGGAACCGTTGTGCCCCCGAATGGGTTGGAGGTGCTGATCGGTCCGGCGTTGCCCGCGGGCACGGTAGCCACCGTCGTGCAGCTGCTCAACTCGGGCCAGCCACGGCCGTTGCTGAGAGTGAACGGTGATGAGATCTCCTGGTCTGCTCTGGAAGGCACGCTCAGGCGGCACTTCCAGAAAGGCGATGAAAAAGTGATTCTGTTGAAAGCCGACGAACGACTGCCGTTTGGGCCGGTCGTGCAGGTGATCGACGTGTGCCGTTCGACGGGCGCGAAAGTTTTTCTGCCGACGCCAGAACTCTAAGAGAGGGATTGCGCTGGGTGCCCCATTTCTCGCGTCCTTTGCGAGAAGTGGGGCTTTTGAGGTTGAGCCGAATCGCGAACCGCGCGCGACTACCACACGTGGCAAGCGTTCTCCGCCACCATCGGCTGCCCCGCTTTGCAGCCCCACGCCTTCTGGAATTCCGGCATGTTCTGCACCACGCCATCCACGCGATACTTCCCCGGCGAATGGGAATTCGTGCTGACCTGCATCCGCAAAAATTCCGGCCGCTGTTTCTCGCACCACACCCGCCCGAATCCCAGGAAGAAGCGCTGCTCTGGCGTGTAGCCGTCGATGCTCTGGCCTTCTTTGCCTGTCTTGTCGTCAGCAATCATGCGCTCAAGCGCTGCGAGCGCAATGCGCGCCCCGCCATTGTCGGCCGTATTTTCGCCCAACGTCAGCCGCCCGTTCAACTTCATGTTGTCGACGGCCACGAAGTTCGAGTATTCATCAGCGACGCAACTCACGCGCTTCTCAAATTCCTTGCCATCCTGCTCCGTCCACCAGTCGCGCAAATTTCCCGTCGGATCGAATTTCCTTCCCTGATCATCGAACCCGTGCGTTAGTTCGTGCCCGATCACCAGCCCGATCCCGCCAAAATTGACCGCATCGTCCATGCTCTTATCAAAAAACGGCGGCTGCAAAATGCCCGCCGGAAACACGATCTCGTTATACGACCCGCTGTAGTACGCGTTCACCTCCGGCGGAGTCATGCCCCATTCCTTGCGGTCGAGCGGCTTGTCGATCTTCGCGATCTGCCGCTTCGACTCGAACTCGTCCGCCCGCTGCACGTTGCCCAGCAGATCGTCGCGCTGGATGACCACTGCGCTGTAGTCGCGATACTGGTCGGGATAACCAATCTTGTTGCGGATCGCCTGCAGCTTCACCTTCGCCTGCTTCTTGGTGTCGTCTGACATCCACGACAGACCCTGAATATCCGCATCCAGCGACTTCTCCAGCGCGTCCACCATCTTCAGCATGCGCTGCTTGCCATCGGCCCCGAAGGTCGCCTCGACATAGCGCTGCCCTAAGGCCTCGCCCAACGATCCGTCGACCAGATCGACACACCGTTTCCAGCGATCCTGAATCTGCTTCTGCCCGGTCAGCGCCTGGCGCATCTTGAAACTGGCGTCCACAAACGGCTGCGACAGCCACGGAGCAGCCGCCCGCAGGGCATGCCAGGTGACATACGTCTTCAGCGACTCGAGCGGCAACGCCGCCATGACTCCATTCACTTGCCGGAAGAAATCCGGATTCGTCACGTTCAGCTCCGTGAAGTTGGGCGCACCCACCGCGGCGAAGTAGCGATTGAAAGCAAACTCCGGCGCCATCGCCACCACTTGGTCCCGCGTCATCTTGTGGTCGCGGTTCTTCGGATCGCGCATCTTGGTGCGGTCCATCGCGTCCGCCGCCAGCAGGGTTTCCACCATCAGCACCGTTTGCGCCGAACTTGCTGCCTGCGGCGGAGTCTGGCCCGCTAGGGTAAACACCTGGGTCACATACTCCGCCAGATGTTTCCGCATCTCGACTTTGTCCGCGTCGTCTTTGATGTAGTAGTCACGGTCGGGCAGCGACAGCCCGCCCTGCCCGATATACGCGATCACCTGGTCCGCGTTGTGCAAATCGGAATTCGAATAGAAGTTGAACAGCGCGTTCGCCCCCAGCACGTGCAGGCGTCCGATCTCGTCGATCAGCGCGCCCTTGTCCTTCACGCCGGCAATGCGATCCAACTGCGGCTTCAGCGGTGCGATCCCTTTTGCGTCCACCGCCTTCTCGTCCATGCACGACCCATACAGGTCGCCAATCTTCTGATCGATGGCATTCCGTCCGTCCCCGCCCGCCGCAGCCTTCTCCAGAATTCCCCGCTCGATCCGCAGATTGCTCTCGTCGAGTTCAGAAAAACTTTGCCAGGAAGGCCGATCCGCTGGAATCTCCGAATCCTTGATCCAGTTCCCGCACGCGTACTGATAAAAATCCACGCACGGATCGACGCTCTTGTCGATGTTGTCGATACTGAATCCCGCTCCCGGCTTGGCGGGAGAGGCGGATTGCGAGAAACTGGCAGCATTCACAGCCAACAGAAACGCCAGTGCGAAGTAGAAACGGGGCATGAGAGAATTCTCCTCGGCCATCGGGTGACGACAAGGGATTCTAAGCTTCGCACTCCGCCATGATCAACCCGCGTCCAGCCCTACCGCGCAAAAATGTTTTGTTTGGAACATTCTTCGGCGTTCGCCGTACCGAGCTTTGACTAGGAGGGACTGATGGCTCAGCGCACCCAATTTCCTGGCGTTCCCCTCACCGATTCACGCTTCCCCCGCTGGATGTCGAACTCCCTGTGGGGGCTTATGCTTCT
>DATDGW010000313.1:0-2362 GCA_036521895.1 Candidatus Sulfotelmatobacter sp.
TTCCAGGCAGGCCTGCAGCACGGGGCTACCATTTATTTGAACGGCCTGTACGAAGCGGCCTCGGGTAAAGAGATCTTCTACTTCGAACTCCCTCTGCAGCAGTAAGTGGCTGTGGGGCAGCCTATCAAGGCTGCGGACCCGCTATCCAGCGGGTCCAGCCGGCTAAAAGCCGGCTGCAGGCAGAATTGCCTGCCCCGCAGAGTGGCGTAGCCACAACCAAAATGGGTGTTTCCATTCCCGTACGATGTTTGTTGAACAGACACACATCAACCGGAAAGGAGAAACACCCATGAACGATTTTATCGCTCGCTTCCAGGATCAACTGAGTGGAACACTGTCTGGTTTTGATCGGCTGGTGTTCCTGGGGACGCTGTGGCGAAACCGAATCACGGGATTGAAGGGCTACCTGTGGGCTCATAATTTAGGCGCCAAGGACTTCGGCGATCATGCCGAACAGATGTCCAAACGGGTAAAGGAAGCAGCCCTGGCGCCGATGCTGGCTGCCAACCGACCTTGCCTGTTCCTGAACTCTGGGAAGGACGATAAGCAAAAGATCGCTTTACAGATCGCCGCCAGGGATGAAGTGAGGGAAGGTCCGATTTGCGCCTTGAATGCCGTCGAGTTGTGCAGCAGCTACGCAATCAAGCGTAACCGGTCGAGCCAGCAACCGGAATTGCAGGTCTCTGCTCGAAAATGTCTATTTGTCTATCAATCCTGGATGCATCCCGTGGTGGGCTTCATGAGTGCCCGTCTGCAGACCTGGTTTCCCTTCCCACTCCACATTTACATGAACGGGCGCGAGTGGCTGTCCCAGCAAATGGATCGCGCCGCCATCGGCTACCGCCGCCACGCGAACTGCTTTCCCTGGATCGAGAATGTCCCCCGGGCGCAGGAGTTGATGGATGAACACCTGAAAACCAACTGGGCGGAGTTGTTGAATCCCATCTCTCAACAGATCCATCCGCTGTTGTATTCCGAATTGTCCTTGAAATACCCGATGAAATATTACTGGACCTGCTCGGACAGCGAGTGGGCAATGGACTTGATGTTTCGCGACCCCGAACGATTGCGCCGGATCGTACCGACCTTGATGCAGCTAGGCATTGTGAGTTTCTCAAGTCCGGATGTACTGCGTTTCATGGGCAAGCAGGTGAGTCGACAGGGAGGTCCTTTGGGGCAAGCGCTGCCTCTCACTTCCGACCTGAAGGTGCGCCCCAACGGGGCGCGGGTCAAACACAGGCTGGGGCCGAATTCCCTCAAGATCTATGACAAGGCATATGACCAGTGGGGAGCCATACTCCGGCCCGAGGTCACTATTACGGTCCCCAAGTATTTCAAAGTGTTTCGCAAGACGGAGGATCCGGATTCGGTACCGGCTTGGCGTCCGATGCGACAGGCAATCGCCGATATTCACGAACGCGCCGAAGTATCACAGAAAATCCTGGATCGGTACTGCTCAGCTTTGGCAGCCGTCGACGACAGCACGACCTTGGAAGAACTCACGGTCACCATCGAAAAACGTGTCCGCTGGAAGGGCCGGTCGGTACGAGCGCTGCATCCCTTCGAGTCCCATGACCACAACCTCCTGCAAGCGATCAATCGCGGCGAGTTCAACATCAATGGCTTCCGCAACCGGGACCTGCAAGCCCTTCTCTATCCCAACCCACCAAAAACCAAACAGGAGCGTCGCAAACGTTCCGGCGCTATCAGTCGCAAACTCAGGATGTTGCGCGCCCACGGGCTGATTCGCAAACGGCAAAAATCAAACGTCTACGAGGTCACCACGAATGCGCAGCCTATTCTCAATGCCATCCTCCTCGCTCACCGCGTCACCATCAACAAACTGCTCTCGATCGCAGCCTGAAGAAAACCGTTGCAGGAGGAGAAGAATCTGAAGAGGTGTAATACGCTTGAGCCTGACTCAAGCGGCGGCGCGTTCGGCGGCGGGAAGTGGCGACTTGCGTGTGGCTAGCCACAGGCCGGCGAGCGAGGCGAGGGAGAAGGTGGCGATGGGGAGAAGCACTCTCGGATCGCGTACGCCACCGAACCAGACGCCGGGGACTAGAGCCGCGATTGCGATAGCGGCCATGCGTGCCGCTTCGAGGAGGAGGAACTCGCGGCGGCTCTCGAGGACTCCGCCGAGGCAGACGAGACTGCCGAGAAGGAAGGCGAAATATGCTACGTTCCACCAGTTGCCCTGCGTGGCGAGCAGCGCCAGGAAATGGCTGTTGGCGGCCATGATGGCCAGGAACTGGGCCGACACATACACGCTCAGCGCCAGATTTCGCGGTGGATCGTAACGGGAGAAATCGCGGTAGGGGTCGTAGGGCGTCTTGGGGAAACGGGCGGCCACGTCGGGCGG
>DATDGW010000314.1:0-3368 GCA_036521895.1 Candidatus Sulfotelmatobacter sp.
CGGACGACGAGATGCGCACGCTCCGAATGACGCCCCATAGGTTTCACGGCGACTGGAACTATACATTCCAGCCGCGCGCCGCAATGTGATTCTAGTAGCAATTGTAAACTTTATTTCTTAACAGTCCCTTAGTGCTGCTGCCGCTCGCTATCGTTGGCGCGTAATCGCAAATTACGCTCAGCTGACGGTTGCAGGTATCTATCGTCGAAAACGTCGCTCACCGACGCAACCGGTTTAAGCTATAAGCTAGTAGACAGCAGCCAGAAGCCCCTCATGCCCGACGACACCGCGCAACTCGCCCCCTACATCGAATTCCGCGACGTCTCCAAGGCCTTCGGCGACAACATCGTCCTTGATCACGTCAACTTCAACGTCCTTTCCGCCGAAACCGTCTGCATCCTCGGACGCAGCGGAGTCGGCAAGTCCGTATCCCTCCACCACATCATGGGATTCCTCAAGCCCGACTCCGGACGCGTCATCGTCGCCGGCGAAGACATCACCGACTACACCGAAGAGCAACTCGAACTCATCCGCAAAAAAGTCACCATGGTCTTCCAGAACGGGGCCCTCTTCGACTCCCTCACTGTCGGCGAAAACGTCGCCTTCCCTCTGCGCGAGAGCAGGGAACTGACCGAAGAGCAGACCTACCAGATCGTCGACGGCCTTCTGCAAATGGTCGGCGTGCAGGAGATGCGCGACCTTCTCCCCTCCGACCTCTCCACCGGTATGAAGCGCTCCGTCGCCATCGCCCGCGCCCTGGCGGCCCGCCCCGAGTGCGTCCTCTACGACGAGCCCACGACGATGGTCGATCCCCTCATGGCTCAGTTGCTCGGCGACCTCATCAAGCGCCTCAAGATTCAACTCAACCTGACTAGCATCGTCGTCACCCACGACATGCGCCTCGCCAAGAAGTTGGCCGAGCGCGTCGTCTTCCTCCACGAGGGCCGCGCCATCTTCTTCGGCCCCTACTCGGAAATGGAAAAATCCCCCGAGCCCATCATCCATGAATTCCTCGAACTCGACGAACTGAAACTGGAAGTGTAAGAGCCAATTTCCCCAGGCGTCATCCTGAGCCGAGCCGTTTTTCAGGCGCAGCGAAGGATCTCGCGCGCAGTACAACGAGCCTGACCACTAGGACTCCTCTCGCCAATCTCCTTGAAGGCTCCCGCACGATGTGGTAATCAAGGAACCCATGAATCCTCGACTCACCGCAGCCGCTCTTGCCCTCCTCGCCCTTCCCCTCGCTACCCTCGCTCAAACGACCGCGCCACCGCCCCCACGGTTGTGAAAGCCGCGAGACTTCTTGACGTCCGCAAAGGCGCCTACATCGAAAACGCCGCAGTTTGGATTGAAGGCGACCGCATCAAGGAAGTCGGCAAGGCCTCCGACGTCCAGTCCCACGCGCCCAAGAACGCCAAACTGATCGACCTGGGCCGCGCTACGCTTCTCCCCGGACTCATCGACTGCCACACTCACATCATGGCCCGGATTCCCGAAGGCGAAGACGGATACATCCTTAACCTCGCCACCAAGTCGCAAGCCTTCCGCGCCCTCGAAGGCGCCTACAACGCCCGCATCACCCTGCAAGCCGGATACACCACCATCCGCGACGTCGAGAACGAAGGTTCCGGCTATGCCGACGTCGCCCTCCGTGATGCCATCACACAGGGCCTCGCCGAAGGCCCGCGCATGCAGGTCTCCACCCGCGCCATCGCGGCCGTCGGCCAGTACAACCCGTTCGGCGTCTCTCCCGACCTCATGAATTTTCCCACCGGTGCGCAAATCGTCAGCGGCGTCGAAGAAGCCCGCCGCGCCGTTCGCGAGCAGATCGGCCACGGCGCCGACCTCATTAAGGTCTACGCCGACTGGAGCCATCCCACGCTCACCGTCGACGAAATCCACATCATCGTCGAAGAAGCGCATAAGCAAGGACTCAAAGTCGCCGCCCACGCCACTACGGCCGAAGGCATCAAGAACGCTGTCATCGCCGGAGTCGATTCCATCGAGCACGGCCATCGCATCGATCGCGCCGATCTCGAACTCATGAAATCCAAAGGTACGTTCCTGGTCCCCACCGTCGGCGTTATCGATGGCATCGTCGAGCGCCGCAAAAACGATCCCCTCACGCCCGAGCAGCAGAAACATTTCGACGCCTTCCTGCAAGGCATCCAGCAGGAAATTCAGATGGCCATGAGCCTCGGCGTGAAAATCGCGGCAGGCTTCGACGCCGCCGAAGCCGAAGGCCAAGCCAAGAACGCCAACGAACTGGTCGCGCTCACCAAGCGCGGCATGCCTCCGCTCGAAGCGATCCGGGCCGCCACCACGAACGCCGCAGAATTAATTGGTTGGAAGACGAAGTAGGCGCCCTGGAACCAGCCCACTTCGCCGACATAGTCGCCGTAGATGGCGATCCGCTCACCGATATCACTCAACTGCAGCATGTCCAATTGGTAATGAAAAGCGGTACCGTCATAAAAGATGCCCTGTCTTCTACCCATTGAGCCCATCCGAGAGGGCCGATGCGTGGGCGTGTGAACGAAGGGGCTGCGTAAACGTGGAATCGTCACTGGAGCACGAAAAAACGAAATCTCCCCTAATCCAACCGCCAAGCGGTGGCACGTGAAAGCCCGGCACGGACGTGCCGGGACAGAGTGGAGAAAAAGTCACGAGTCCCGCCGGGACGGAACCGATTCGCACCCTATGTTTCCGGAAACTGAAACCCGACGAAACCGGAAACTCAAAACTCGAGACCCAAAGCTCGAAGCTCGAGACTCCCTAAAACCCCTGCTGCACCAAATCCTCCACCGTCAGCGAACTCTCCGACCCCTCACCCCTCATCATCTTCTCCACATATTTCGCAATGAGATCCGCTTCCAGATTCACCGGATCCCCCGCCTTCAACGAATGCAGATTCGTCGCCTCCACCGTATGCGGAATAATCGCAATGGTGCACCGGTTGTTCTCCAGCTTCGCCACCGTCAAACTGATCCCCTCAATCGAAATCGATCCCTTGTACACGGTGTACTTCTCGACGTCATCCGGCACTTCAATATGCAGCCACCAGTTCTCCGACTCGGCAATGCGCTCGAACGCAATCAGCTTCCCGACCCCGTCCACATGCCCCTGCACAATGTGCCCGCCAAACCGCCCATCGGATTTCATCGGCAACTCAAGATTCACCAGCGCGCCTTCATGAATCCGCGAAAACGAAGTCCGCACCCAGGTCTCCGGTGCGAGATCGGCACTGAACGATCCCGGCTTGATGTCGAGCGCCGTCAAACAAACCCCGCTCACGGCGACGCTATTGCCAGTCTGCAACTGCTTTGGCGCATGCTCGGCCGTCACGGTAATCCGCCGGTTCTCCCCGC
>DATDGW010000315.1:0-6493 GCA_036521895.1 Candidatus Sulfotelmatobacter sp.
GCATGGCTTGCGGTCATGCGAAGTCTTAGCGCTCAACCTCGAGGACATCCAGTTCTCCGACTCGCAGATCCGGGTTCTGGGCAAAGGCAAAAGAATTCGCGTGCTACCGCTTACCCGCGAATCCGTGGAACTGCTCGATCACTACCTAAGTCTGGAACGGCCTCCCCTCTGCGGCCAGGCTCTATTCGTTTGTCTCAAAGGGCCGGTCCGTGGCACCCGCATGACACCCGCCGGTCTGCGTTCGTTGTTCCGTCATCACCGGCAAACTACACGCGTGACACAGGCGAACCCGCACCGGTTTCGGCACTATGCCGAGTTCCGGACTATGCCGAGTAAATCTTGACTCATGCAACAACAATCTGGAATGACGGGGTTTCCAGAACGCAGGTGGTTGGCGGACTCGGCATAGTCCGGAGGAGGATCGCTATAGGTTTTTGAGGAAGGCCAGCAACTTGTCGCCAGGCCGATATCGGCCTGACGCCTTGCCCTTCGCCATAGGAGTCATCTTGGCGAGCGCCTTTTCCTTGAGCGCGAGATCGGCATCCAGGTATATCTGGGTCGTCTCGATGGATTCGTGCCCGAGCCAGAGCGCGATCACTGAACGGTCCACGCCTCCTTGCAGAAGTTCCATCGCAGCCGTGTGGCGAAGTACATGGGGTGTCACTCGTTTGTTCTTAAGCGAAGGGCACTTCTGTCGCGCGGCGGCGACGTGCTTGGCCAACAGGAACTGCACTCCGTCCGCGCTCAGCCGAGCACCCCTGGCGTTCGGAAACAGGATGTCACCAGCACTGCGCCGCGGCTCCCGCAGCCACCGTTTGAGAGTGTTGACGGTCTGCTTGGTTAGCGGGGTGCATCTTTCTTTTCGCCCTTTGCCCATGCAGCGTACGTGCGCGCCTGTTCCCAACGCGACATCCGGAGTGCACAGACTGGTCATTTCAGAAAGCCGCAAACCAGTTTGAACGGCAACAAGCAAGAAGGCGTGATCCCTGCGACCGGCCCAGGTTTTGAGTTCGGGTACCGCCAGAATGGCTTCGATTTCGGGTCGGGTCAGGAATCCGATCAGCTTCTTCTCGTAACGCTTCGCCGGCATTGCCAGAATGCGTTGGATCAGGCCGGATTGGGTGGGCTCCTCATACGCAGCGTACCGGTAGAAGGATCGGATGGCAGTCAGACGCAGATTGCGACTTCGCGCACCGTTGCCTCGGTCTTTTTCTAATTCATCCAGAAATGCGCCGATTAAGGAAGGATCCAGATCCGTCAGAGCCAGCTCGGAAGGGGGCTTGTGTAATCGCTTCTCGACAAACTGCAACAACAAGCGAAACGTGTCTCGGTAAGAAGCGATCGTATGGGAGCTGACCCGGCGCTGAGCGATCAACCGTTGCGTGAAGAAACGCTCCAGTAAGGCAGGGAATCCGTTCTCATTCTTCATGCGTTAGTCCCCATCTGAGTTCCAGGCGGCGGGTGGCGAGGCCCATCAGTTCCGGTTCAATGGAAAGGTACCAGTAGGTATCTGCCACATGCCCGTGCCCCAGGAACGTCGACAGCACCGGCAGACGGCGCTCGATATCCTGGTTGGACCGATACCACTCGACCAGCGTGCGGACCGCGAATCGGTGCCGAAAATCGTGAAGCCGCGGACCCTTGTGATCCTCCGAACCGCGCAAGCCAATCTGGCGTGACAGGTCGTAGAACGTTCGACGAACTGCAGAGCCGTCCAGGCGGCGGCCGTGATCGTTGAGAAAGAAACAGGGAGACGATGCGTTCCGCAGAAACCGGCCGCGGCGCCGGGCGTAGTCGGCTATGACGTCCCGAGTGGAAGTATGGAGCGGAACCAGGCGGGTCTTACCAAACTTTGTTTGGCGGATGGTGAGGATGCCCTCCGCGAGATCCACATCCCGCTGCTCCAGGTTGAGCACCTCGCTGATCCGCAACCCCGCCACCGCCAACAGCCCGAACAGGCAGTGGTATGTCCGAGGTCGGAGGCCCTGACTGGGAGATAGCTTCAGTGCCGCTGCCAACAACTTTTGGATCTCCAGTTCCGAATACAGATAGGGGCGGGCGCGTTGTGGCCGAAACGGAAGCAAACCCATGGGAGGAATCTCCGTGCGCGGGTCCGTAGCGTGCCAATGGCGTGCGAATACGCGGACAAAACTGAGTCGTTGTGCCCAATCGCTGGGCTGATGATGCGTAGGCAGCATCGCCCATTCCATAGCCAGTTCCGTGGTCACGTACGGTGCCCCCTTCTGCTCCAGGAATACAGCAAACTCCCGAAGACCCTCAGACATGCGGCGCAGTTTGAATCCCAAGCTGCGTCGGAGCGCGATGTAATCGTCGATGGCTCGTCGTAGGGGTTTCATCGGCTGCCTCCTGGCCACGGAAGCGCAATGGAACGAAGCGACACCAAATCCACTTTGGCGTAGATTCGAGTGGTGTCCGGGCGTCGATGCCGCAACAAATCACCAATTTCATCCAAGGATGCGCCATGGTTGAGCATCCCGGTGGCCAGGCTGTGGCGGAACACGTGGGAGCCTCGATATTCCGACTCTACTCCCGCCCTTTCCAACGCCCTATCGACCAACGAGCAGACCGCGACCGAGTTGGCGAACCCGCTTAGCGGCGCTTTCGCGCGAATGAAAACGCGTCGGCTGGAACACCGGGGCCGCCCTTTCGAGAGATAGTCTGCAATGGCGGTTCCCACTTCGGATGGCAAAGGCATCTGTGCAACCCGCTTTCCTTTGCCGCGCACCGTGACCAATCCGGCTTCCCAATCGAAGTCGTCCAACGTGAGGGCAACCACCTCGCCGGCTCGCAGGCCAAGACGCGCCAGCAGAAGCAAAAGGGCGTAGTCTCGTTTGCCAATGCCGGTTTCTTTGTCACACGAGGCCAGAATCTTCTGGATCTGTTCTCCGGCAAGAAACCTTGGCACGTTGGAGAGCGACCATGTCGCGATGGTGGGCACGCACGTCGCCAGGTCGATGGCCACGAGGCCGCGAAGGAACAAGTAGCGCAGAAAGGACCGCAGTGCAGTCACCACCAACGGCGCGCGTTTGGACGTGACCAGGGCAGCCTGCCGCTGCACGAACGCGGTGATGTCGGCCGCGGTGATCTGTTGAAAGTGTAAGGCTCCCTTGGGAAAGCGTTCCGACAGGAATGATCGTGCAACAGGCGTGTAGTTAATCACCGTCGCCTCGGACAAACTGCGTTCCTGCCGCAGGTAGTGCTGGAAGCGCCCCAGGGCGGCCTCAACTGGTGTCGGAGCTGGAGTGGTCACGCCGCATCCCTCGGGTCGGAGCAAGGCCAACAGCCGGAACAGCGCAGCCGAATCGCCTTTGCGGAGTTTCCCGCTTTGTGCCCGTCCTCGAAGATACTGCTCGATGGTCGCTGGGCCCACATCCCTGCTAGCAAGCCCTCTCCGGTCAAGCCAGCGGTTGAAACAGCCAAGCAATCGTAGCTGCACGAAGCCCGAATGGGCTGCGTAGCCGTTCTCGTGCAAGCGCTGGGCATACGCTTCCAGCGGCGAAGCTAGCGGCCCGCTTCTCAACGCCTCGATCGTTCTTGGGTTGGTGCGGTCATTAAAGAAGTAGTCGAATGGAGTAACCATCCGACCAGCATCTATGGCAACGGCCAACTCAAACTATGCCGAGTATTGTCTGCTGGAACTGGCGGAAATCAAGGTGCTGGCGAATTTACTCGGCATAGTCCGGAACTCGGCATAGTGCAGAGGATTTTAAGCAGGGTGCCATGGTCGAAAAGGCCGCAAATCCGCACGCCGTCGATGGCACCCTGCTTAAAATTCCGTTGTGCTAAGCCGCCTCGAGGGAGCCTCGGAGCTTATGTGTTTTGAATGGCGACAAGGGTCCGTGTCGGTCGGCGGGATGAGAGATTTTGGTCGGGGCAAAGAGTGAGCTGACGGCGCCGAGGTGGGGATGGCTGGGGTGGAAGCGGAGGGGATACGGTGTCCCAGGGGTGTGGAGCGTTGTAGAACCATGAGAATTGACGCGGGGACACACGAGTTGTGGAGCCGTGGGCCACGGAGGGCGCCGGCTGAACCCAAGGCGTAGGTGAGTTGCAGAGTTTATGAGCTGTCACATCTTGGGACGGGGCCGCCAACAGGAAGGATGGCGATGCGCACCATCTTCCCGTAGCGGCATTGCGGACACTGCAATGGATCGTGCCCGGTCAGTTGTCGCCACCGTTCCCGGTAGTTGCATTCGGGTGCCGGGATTGGCGCCGGCGTCGCCAACAGTTCTCGACACCGGGCCAGGTTCTCGGCGCGGTGGCGGTTGCTGAGAAGGCCATAGTGGCGGATGCGTTGAAAAGAGTCTGGGAGAACATGCAGTAGGAAGCGTCTCAAGAACTCGTCAGCCGACACGGTCATCACCTTGTGCCGCTGCTCGTGTTTATAGTCCTTGTAGGCGAAGCGGACCTGCCCGTCCTTGAGTTCTTCCAGCCGGTTGTTAGAGATGGCGACACGATGGGTATAGCGGCCCAGATAATCGAGGACCCGATCCGGGCCGCCGAATGGCGCCTTGGCGTAGACCACCCAGTCACTGTCGTGGAGCGGCGCCAGATACCGGGCGAAGCTTTTGGGATCCGACAATTCCTGCAGTTCGCCGTAGAACCGCAGTTTGCCTGCCGCGTAGGTTTGCTCCAGATAGCGAAGGTAGAGTTTCCGGAAACGGCAGGACAGAACGTTCACGGGCAAGAAGAAGCCCGGACGGCAAGCCACCCAACGGCTGCCGTCCAGGGAGATTCCGCCACCGGGCACGACACAATGCAGGTGGGGATGAAAATTGAGGGTTTGTCCCCACGAGTGCAGGACGCAGAAAAAGCCGATCTGCGCCCCAAGGTGTTGCGGATCCGCCGCAATTGACTGCAAGGTATCGGCGGTAGCCCGAAATAGCAGATCGTACATCTGGCGTTTGTTTTGGAGGGCCAGCGCGGCCAGTTCCGCGGGCAGGGTAAACACGACATGGAAATACTCGCACTCTAAGAGCTCCCCCTGCCGCTTCTCCAACCACTGGGCCCTGGCGAAGGACTGGCACTTGGGACAATGGCGGTCCGCGCACGAGTTGTATGCGTTGCGTTCGTGGCCGCATTGGTCGCACCGCTCGAGATGCCCGCCGAGCGCAGCTGTGCGGCAGCGTTCGATGGCTCGCAGCACACGCTTCTGCCCCACGGACAGGGTCTCGGCATGCACCCTGCGAAACTCGTCGCCATGGGCACGCACAATGTCGGCGACTTCCAGTGTAGGCCGCATGCTGAAGACGATGCCCTACGGTTTGGGATCAACGACGGGGTAAGGGAGTAGATCCAATGGACTGGTGGTGGCGCAGATGGTGCTGGTAGCCAGGCGGAGGTAGCGTGCCGTCGTGGAAAGACTGCGGTGGCCCAGCAAAAGCTGGATTTTGCGGATGTCGGTTCCGGCTTCGAGCAAATGGACGGCATAGGCGTGGCGCAAGGAGTGCGGACTCGGTCGTTTTTTCAGACCCGCTCGTTGGCTGGCGTGCGCCACGGCCTGGCCGACGGCATCGCGGCTCAGCGGTTCGCTGGAAGGCTGCCCCGGAAACAGCCAGTCCCGCGGTCGGACTTGTCGCCAATAACTGCGTAACAGTTCCAGCAGCTTGGGCGACAGTTGGACGTAACGATCCTTGCGTCCTTTGCCCTGCTCGATCCGAATCATCATGCGCTGGCTGTCGATATCGGTGGCACGCAGATGCACGGCCTCGCTAACACGCACCCCAGTTCCATACATCGTGCTGAAGATGACGTGGTGAGGAAAGGAGGGAGCGGCTTGCAGCAACCGCAGGACCTCCTCCGGGCTGAGAATCACGGGCAGCCGGGTTTCCGACTTGGGAGCCGGAATCAACT
Source organism: Candidatus Sulfotelmatobacter sp. (assembly GCA_036521895.1). Taxonomy (GTDB): domain Bacteria; phylum Acidobacteriota; class Terriglobia; order Terriglobales; family Acidobacteriaceae; genus Sulfotelmatobacter. The sequence goes on from DATDGW010000315.1 coordinate 5,872, forward strand.
CGAAGGGCCAATCCCGTCTCAGCGTAACTTTGTAGAGGAACCGCAGAGCGCTCACCGCTACGGACCTGGTGCCGACGGCCGCATGTCTCTCCTTCGCCAGGTAGATCTGGTAGGTGCGAATCTCTTCCGGGCCCAACCGCTCCGGTGATTTGTCGAAGTGTCGGGAGAAAAGATTGACCTGATGCAGGTAGCTGACTTGGGTGTTGGGTGCGAAGTTGCGCACCGTCATGTCATCGATCATCCGTTGGCGCAAAGCCGAGACCTTGCGGACGGTCGGAATGGGGTAACCAAACAAAGTTGTGTTGCTCATGGCGAGCAACGGTATCGAAAAACTTCACCGAACAACAGGCTGGTCGAGCTTTGCATCAACCGAAACCGTGCGAAGAAAGTCGCGGGCAACCGAATTCCCGCGCAGCGGGTTAGTACAGTGCCGGCTATGCCGAGATCGGCATAGCAGACACACCTTCGCCTTGGACATGATGCGCGCGGGCATTAGCCTCCCGGCGCTGATGCAACTCATGGGGCATGCACAAATTCAAACCACGCTGGTCTACGTGCCAGTCACACCGCAAGACGTCTGGGAACAGTACGCGCGCGCGGTGGCCCAGCACATACGGCCGGC
>DATDGW010000316.1:0-13449 GCA_036521895.1 Candidatus Sulfotelmatobacter sp.
GTAGACTTCTCCCGGAGCCAGCGGGAACCATCCCACGCCGACGCCTACCGAGAAGTGAAAGCCCGCGCCGCCGCCCACGAACGCGACCAGCGCCGGAGCCCAGACAGGCCGGACGACAACCGGTCCCGGCACCCAGAACCATCCGCCGTTCACCGACGCCCAGCGGCCGTAGTGGAAGGGAGCGAATCCCCAGGGCTCATCTTCAACCCAAGTCCAGCCCCAGGGGCCGACGTAGATCCAGTGACCAAAGCGATAGGGAGCCCATCCTACAACAACCGCGCGCGGCCGCCAGCACGGTCCATAGCCGGCCACGTAGCTCCAGTCGCCATTTTCGTCGAGGTCTTCGTAGCCGGTCATTTCGCGCGAAACGTAATTCGCGGAATCGGCGTGATCTTCGCGGTCGTCGCGCTCGAAGGCCCAACTGTCGAAGTCATCGCGGTCGGGAATCTGCCCGAGGTCATAATCGATGTGCTGTTCGTTTCCCGTAAAGGTGGCGGACTGACCGGCGACTACGTTGTAGGAATAACCTCCACCGGTCACGCGGCCGCGGCCATGCCAAACCTCAGAAATGGTCTGACTGCCGTCCTCGCTTACGTTCACGCGGTACTCACCCGGCTGCAAGATGTTGAGCGCGATGTTGGGAGTGTCGATCTCATAGGTATCTTCGTCATCGACGTGACGCACGCGCAAAATGAGCGATCCCTGTGCCAGGCGGATCTGCGTCGTGCGGTCGTCGAGAGTCAGGAAAGTGATTCCGGTCTTTGCGCCCAGGCGGATCGCAGTCGAACCAATGTGAACTTCGGCGCGGGAATTCTCATCCGCCCAAAGGTCGTCGCCGGTGACCATCGGCCGATTGGGAACGCCGGAGACCCAGTCATCTTCGCCGGCGGGACGAAATGAGATTGACCCTTGCGAGAAATTCAGCCGTGCAACGCGGCCCGGAGGATCCTGATCCTGATTTTGATTTTGATCGGGCGAGTCATCTTGCGCTTTCGCGATGGTCGAGAGGTGCAGCAGCAATGCCAAGCTCGCCACTCCAAGCATCCAAGCCCACAACTTGCGTGTCTTCATAGGTTAAGCCTCGTCGGAATCGAAGTCTGTATCGCTTGATTTTACCGACAAGCGTGTAAACACAATAGAGACGGTTTAGTTTCCCTGGAGGTGGAAGTGCTTAGAGCGGGCGGACTTGAGAGGATGCAAATTCTTCGGCGAGAAAATGCGCCACAATTCTTTGTCATCCTGAGCGAAGCGAAGGACCTGTGCACCCGTAGCCAAGTGCACAGATCCTGCGCGGTAAAGAACGCCGCTCAGCATGACATGGCAATTCGGCTACCCTTTCATTTTCGGGCGCTGACAGGCATCCACGATCTTGGTGGGATCGATGGCGTCTTTGTCGACCTGCTCTTCCAGGATCTTTCCATCTTTACCGATCAGGAAGTTCACGCGCCGCGGGGCCTGATATTCGTCTTTGTAAATGCCGTATTCGTGGGTCACTTTTCCGCCCCAGTCGCTGAGAAGGGGGAAAGTCACTCCAATTTGGTCGGCGAAAGCCTTGTTGGCGAAGGCACTATCCATGCTTACACCCAGAACCTGGGTGTCTGAGGCTTCCAGCGTCTTTAAGTTCTGCTGGAAGGCTTTCATTTGCTTCGTTCAACCACCGGTGAAGGCGAAGATGTAGAACGCCAGAACGACGTTCTTTTTGCCGCGGTAGTCGCTTAACCTCACGTCTTTGAGGTCGTTGCCGTCAAAGTGTTTCAGCGTGAAATCCGGCGCCATGTCGCCGACTTTCGGCATGCCTGAACCCTCCTTACTCGTTTGTGCGAACGTTGGGGATGCAGCGGTCATCGCCAGAAGCAACCCCAGCGTCAGAACCCCGAAGCGTCTTTTGTGCATTGACTCCTCCCACTGGAGTAGATGGCCTAGCATACGCTGCCGCGCCCCGTACGGTAAACCGGGGAGTACCTAGTAGTGTGACCGTACGCATTGCCCAAACCACCGGCAAGCCAGTAAAGTTCTGTTCGGAGCCGGTTGCGACCGCGCAAGGCGTGACTCCGTTCCCGGTATGCGAAAGACGCAATGAGCATCGCCACACTGAACGACATTTTCTTCGCCGCGGTGGAAGGCAAGCTCGACCGCATCATGCTGTACCGTGATGCCGGCAAGTGGCTGCCGATTTCCTCGCGCGAGTTCGGCATCAACGTCGCCAGAACCGCGCGCAGGCTGCATTCCTGGGGCATTCGGGCGGGAGACCGTGTCGCCATCCTCAGCGAAAATCGTCCGGAGTGGCCTACCGCGGATTTCGCCAGCCTGCTGCTCGGCGCTGTAACGGTTCCGCTCTATACCACTCTCACAGCAGAACAGACGGCATTTGTCCTGAACGACTCCGGCGGCCGGATTATCTTTCTGTCGTCGGACCAGCAACTGCACAAGATCCTGTCCATCCGGCAGCAGACGCAGATTGAAAAAATCGTCGTCATGGATCCGGTGGAGTTCAACGGCGATCTGGCGCCGTTGGCGGGCAAATGCGTAACCATGAACAACATCACGCTGCAGGGCCCGGAGAACCTGGGCGCTGAAATCGAAACGAAGGCGCGCTCTATCGGTCCCGATGACCTGGCCACGATTGTCTACACCTCAGGAACGACCGGGACTTCCAAAGGGGCGATGCTGAGTCACGGCAACATCGCATCGAATATTCAGTGCTCGTTGCTCGGGTTCAACCTGCGGCCCGGGCTGATCAGCATTTCTTTCCTGCCGCTGTGCCACATCACCGCGCGCCACGTGGACTTTGCCATGCTTTACCACGGCGTAACGCTCGCCTATTGTCCGTTTCTCGACCGGCTGCCGGCGAGCCTGCTGGAGGTGCAGCCATCCGTTTTTGTGGCCGTGCCCCGGGTTTACGAAAAGATCTACGCCCAGGCCAGGCAGAAGGCCAAGGGCCTGCCCAAAAGCGCCATCTTCGATTGGGCGCTGGCAGTGGGGGAACACAACAAACCGGAGATTCTCGCCGGAAAAACTCCCACGTCGCGCAGTTGGAAGCTGGCCAACAAGCTTGTGTTTTCGAAGATTCGCCAGGGCATGGGCGGAAAGGTCGAGACCTTCATCTCTGGCGGCGCGCCGCTGGGTCGCGAACTGGCCGAGTGGTATGCCGCCGCGGGCATTCGCATTCACGAGGGCTACGGACTCACCGAAACTTCGCCCGTAATCGCGGTGAATACGCCCATCAATCACCGCATCGGGACCGTGGGGAAAACGCTGCCCAATCTGGAAGTGCGCATCGCCGAAGACGGCGAGATTCTGGTGAAGGGCCCGTCGGTGTTCAAAGGCTACTGGAACCGTCCGGATGAGACGAAGGCGGTGCTGGTCGACGGCTGGTTCAAGACCGGAGACATCGGCCACCTTGATGCCGATGGATATCTGTCCGTCACCGATCGAAAGAAGGATCTCATCAAGACTTCCGGCGGAAAATTTATCGCTCCGCAACCCATCGAGAACTCGCTCAAGCTTAGCCCATTGGTGGGAACCGCTGCCATCCTTGGCGACCGCCGCAAATTCCCCGCAGTCATGGTTTCGCCGAACTTCGCTCTGCTGGAAGACTGGGCAGGGGAGAACAACATTTCGTTTGCCTCACGGGCAGAACTGATCGCCAATCCCAAAGTGCAGGCGCTCTATGTAGGAATCGTCGAGGGCATCAACGGCAATCTGGCACGCTTCGAAAAGCTGAAGCGGGTGCTCTTGGTAGCCGACGAATTCAGCCCCGACAACGGCGCCCTGACGCCAACCATGAAGCTGCGCCGAAAAGTGATCGAAGCGCGCTACAAGAAGCAGATCGATGAACTCTACACGCAGGCGGAAGCGACCGCCGTCCCTTAGCCAAACGTAGCACCGTCCCTTCGACTTCACTGAGGGCAGGCTTTGCCGGCTGTCCCGTGGACGTCTCGCCCTCGGAATGGCGGGTCTCAGCCGCAGGGACGGCGGCGCTACAATAGATTCCATGTCGGACTCCTTGATCATTGCCGGTCGCTCCTTCCGCTCGCGCCTGATCGTAGGCACGGGAAAATATAAGTCCTTCCAGGAAACGGCGCGGGCGCTCGAAGCCAGTGGCGCGGAGATGGTGACCGTCGCGGTGCGGCGCGTCAACCTCGATCGCAGCAAGGAATCCCTGCTCGACCACATCGACGCCAAGAAGTATTTCCTGCTGCCCAACACCGCCGGCTGCTACACCGCGGACGAGGCTATCCGCGCAGCGCGCCTGGGCCGCGAAGTCGGCCTCTCCGACTGGGTCAAGCTCGAAGTGATCGGCGATCAAGCCACCCTTTATCCCGACGTGCAGGCGACGCTCGAAGCCACGCGGGTACTCGTGAAGGAAGGCTTCACGGTGCTCCCGTACACGTCAGACGACATCGTCTTTGCAAAGCGCCTGATTGACGCGGGCGCGGCGACCATCATGCCCCTGGGCGCGCCCATTGGCAGTGGCATGGGAATTCAGAACCAGGCCCACATCCGTATTCTGCGGGAAATGATCAGCGGAGTCCCGTTGATTGTGGACGCGGGAGTCGGCACCGCTTCAGACGCAGCAATCGCTATGGAACTGGGCGCAGACGCGGTGCTGATGAATACCGGCATTGCCAACGCGCAGGATCCCGTGCTCATGGCCGAGGCCATGCACCATGCGGTGCTGGCAGGACGCAAGGCTTATCTTTCCGGCCGCATGGCGAGGAAACTGTACGCCACCGCGAGTTCGCCGTTGCAAGGGGTCGTCGGGTAGCTCTCTGAGGTGGCGTGGGCGCCCCCGCCCGCGTTTTGCAGGATTCATCTTCTCTACAAACGAAGAGGGCGGCTTCCGCCGCCCTCAATCCGATTCAATCCGTGGATCAGCTTACATCATCATCTTGACGCTGGCCACATGCAAGGAGTCTTTCGACATGGTGCCAGTCACGGTGACGTGATGTCCTTCGTGACCCTTCAGCGCGTCCTGGTTGTCGACGGCCAGCACCTTCGAATCACCATCGGTGACGATGACCATCTTCTCACCGCCAGCCACGCACTTCTTGGTGCACGCCTCGCCTGCGGCATTGGCGCCCTTGGCGCCGCATTTGGCATCTGTGATCCAACCGTTGACGGTTGTGCTGCCCATATCATCGAACGCCATTGCCGACAGGGCGAACACGAAACTTAACACGAGACAAATCAACAGAACTTTTCTCATGGCCGGTTTTTCTCCTTTTGGAATTCAGATTGCGGCCCCAAACCGCAATAACCCGATCTGCATTGCAGAGCGTGCCGTCCCTTGCGGGAACAGCCATCCCCGCTTTGTTGTGAAATGAGGCAACGGAAATATACCACAGAGGCGCGCCGACATTGTCAGCAGAGATCGAAAACGAATACTCGGAAGTTGCACCTGAGGAAAAGCGGCGAGACTATTTTTTCGCGGAATGAGTGGCGGGCGGAGTGAGCTTGGCAGGAGCCGGCGGAACATACACGTACTCGCCCGGCTTGGCGTACCCTAATTGCTCGCGCGCCTCTTTTTCGATCGACTTCTGATCGCTCTTCAAGCCTTGGATCTGCTGGGCATAGCGGTCGTTCTCCTGCTGCACCTGCACAATCTGCTGGCGCAGGGCTTCGTACTCGGCCCGCTTCTGCTTATAGACGACCATGCCGTTCGCGCCGAACATAACGTGGACAAACAGCGAGGCCGCCAGCACGGTCACGGCAATCGTGGCGAGGCGCCGCCGCAGCGTGTAGATGCGGAGCGCCAGCGGCCGAACTCGCTCAATCCACGACGCGGCGAACGCCTCTGCTTGCGGCGCTCGCTCCACCACGGCGCGAAGGCCGTCTTCCGGACGCGGAAACCTCGGGATTCTGGAAAAAGACTTCAAGGCAAATACCTTCACTCGAAAATCCAATGCTTCGCGGCCGTGCTCAGTTTCTCCAGGCCTTTCTCACTGCGCGCTTCGGTGTAGACGCGCACCACAGGTTCCGTTCCCGACAACCGGTAGCCGACCCATGACCCGTCGCTGAAGACCAGCTTCAATCCGTCGGTGCGGACGACCTGGCCGACCGGGTGCCCGCAGAAATCCCGCGGATCGGACTTCAACTTCTCAGTGAACTTGGCCTTGACCTCGGGCGTCAAGCGGAAGTTCTGCCGTTCCGGAAAGTAGGAACCAACTTGGTTACTTATCGCCTTCAATTGTTCGCCCAGAGACTTTCCTCGGCGTGCAACGGCTTCACAGCACAACAGGCCCGCCAGCACGCCGTCTTTCTCGGGAACGTGATGACGAATGGACAAGCCCGCGCTTTCTTCCCCGCCGATGGCGATCTTGTCCTGCATGATCAGTTCGCCGATGTACTTGAAGCCCACGGGAGTCTCATGCAACTCGACCTCATGATGCTTGGCCAGCGCGTTGATCAGATTCGTGGTCGCAACCGACTTGGCCACCCCGTTCTTCCAACCACGGCTCTCCACGAGGTAGTCGAACAGCAGAGCGATCACGTAGTTCGGCTGCAGAAACCTTCCGTCTGCGTCGACGATGCCGAAGCGGTCGGCATCGCCGTCCGTCGCAATGCCGATCTGGGCCCCGGTCTCGCGCATTTTCTTGCGAAGGTCTTCGAGCAGATGATCATCGGGTTCCGGCGCGTGTCCCCCGAATAGGACGTCGCGGCAGTCGTGCACGGTGGCCACTTGCAGGCCCGCGCCGTGCAGCAATTCGTCAGAATATCCGCGCGCCGAGCCCCACATGGGATCAAACGCTACGCGCAGCTTCGCCTTGCGAATCACTTCCAGATCGATGATCTCCCCCAGTCGCTTCAGGTAGCCGGGCTTGGGATCCATGCTCGCCTGCTCAGCGGAGACGCTGCGGGATAGCTGCGCGGGAGCACTGTTGCCGGCAACAATTTCCGCTTCGATCTTTTTCGTGACTTCGGGCAGTGCCGGGCAGCCATCAGGCGTCGAGAACTTGATTCCGTTGTATTCGGGTGGATTGTGCGAGGCGGTGAAATTGATCACGCCATCTGCCTTGTTGTGAACGACGGCATGGGCAAACGCAGGAGTGGGCGCGGCCTCGGCCACCATCAGCGGCACGATTCCGTGCGCGGACAGGATTTCCGCTGCCATCGAGCAGAAGGTCTCGCCCAGGAATCGCGGATCGCGCCCCACGATCACGCGCGCTCCTTCCGGCTTCTGCGAAACCACGTAACGGGCAATCCCACTCACGGCGCGCCGGACGTTGGCAAACGTAAACTCCTCGGCCATCACCGCCCGCCAACCCGATGTGCCAAACTTGATTTGCGTTAGCATATTCCACCTCATTCTGTGGCAAGGAGTGCTAATCTCTCCCTCGACAAGCCGAAGGGCCGATGGCGGAGAGCTGACGGCTGATTTTATATGACTGACAAACGAATCGTCCTGTCCACTGCGGGCTCCGAAGACGAAGCCCGAAAGATCGCGCGCCACCTCGTTGAGCGCCGGTTGGCCGCCTGCGTGAACATTGTCCCGCAGGTGGAATCGATCTACCGCTGGCAGGGACAGGTGGAAACGGCCCGGGAGTGGCTATTGTTCGTCAAGACCAGTGCGGAGCGTTTTCCGGAAGTTCGCGACGCAATTCGCCAGCTGCATTCCTACGAACTGCCGGAGTGCATTGCGATCAGCATCGAAGGTGGCAGCCTGGAATATCTACAGTGGCTGGGATCCTCGCTGATAAATGAGGAAGAGCCCGCTCCCTGAGTCGCGCGTGGAAGCCGCGGCGCTATGCTGAAGCTCTCCCCCGAAGGTTCAGCCGCCAGTAGTCTAACGAGAACGCTGGATGATCGCCTGCGGCCTGCCGGCTCAGCTCCGCCATGAACTCGGCCCGCAGTTCTTCCGAGGGAATATTATCCAGATGACGCCGCAGAATGATATTGCGGACGAATTCGCTATACTGCGCGGCGCTGTCGAGGACCGTCGGCGCCGCTTCAATCGAGGTCTCGATGTCGACAAAGCCGGCGCCCCGCAAGCTCTCTGCCGCACCTTCCGCGTCCTGAAAAAGCCACGGCTCGCGGAAGTTCACGAAGAACGATGCAAACTTGGCGGAAGCGGCCAGGCCGTTCGCCCGCTCGCGTAGGTTGTCCAGGTTCGGGCCACCTCCACACTGGGCCTCCAGCCAGCCTTCCGGAACCAGCGCGCCGCGCAAATTCGCAAACAACTTGTCGTGATCGAGCACCCAATGAAACGCGGCTGTGCTCACGATGGCATCGAAGGCATGATCGAACGGCAGGCGCAGCAGATCACACGCAACCAGGCTGACGTGCACACCAGATTGCGCCGCGAGATGCTCGCGTGCCGAGCGCAGCATGTTTTGAGAGAGGTCCACGCCGACGACGCGCCCGCGTGGCAACGCTTCCAGCAATTCAGCGGTAAGACGGCCCGTGCCGCATCCCGCGTCGAGCACAACTTCGTCGCCGCGCAGACGCAGCCGCGAAAGAACTTTCTTGCCCCAACTCACTTGAGGCCCGGAAAGCCGGTGATACACCGCAGAATTCCACTCCCGGGAAGAAGATGAGTTTGGCCGGGAGGTCATTTCAGATCGGCAGCAGCAGGGGCTCGAGCCCTGCATTCTTAGTGGAAAGGACGCCGCGCTGAAGGCCTACCCTTGCCATCCCATCGTTTACAGGAATTTCTCCCGGTCTCATTTCGTGTTCATCCTGTGAAACCCTGTGACCAAGAAGGTTCAGATCGCGTTCAGGGCGCCATCCAGATCGTCGAGAATGTCGTCCACGTCTTCGATTCCTACCGAGATTCGCACCAGGCCGTCGGTGATGCCGATGGCCTTGCGGCCTTTCACTCCCAGAGCCGCGTGCGTCATGGTCGCGGGGTGCGAGATGAGCGTCTCCACGCCGCCGAGCGATTCACCCAGCGAGCAGATGCGCACTTTCTTCAACATCTTGTTCGCGTTCTTCAGCGAGCCAGTCTCAAAGCTAATCATCGCCCCAAAGCCGCTCATCTGCCGCCGCGCGAGATTATGCTGCGGATGATCCGACAGACCGGGATAGAAGACGGCCTTCACCTTTTTATGTTTCGAAAGAAAATCGGCCACGATGCGGCCACTGCGGTCGTGAATCTCCATGCGCGCCGCCAGCGTCTTGACTCCGCGCAGTACCAGCCAGCATTCAAACGGAGAAAGAATCGCACCCGCGGCTTTCTGCAGAAACGCCAACTGGTCGGCGTGTTGCTGCCTGGCGCACATCACAACGCCGCCCAGACCGTCGCTGTGCCCGTTAAGGAACTTGGTAGTGGAGTGCACGACCATGTCCGCACCGAGCGCGAGCGGTTGCTGAAAATACGGAGACATGAATGTGTTGTCGACCACCAACAACACCTTCTTGCGGCGGCAGATCTGGCTAATGGCCGTGAGGTCGCTCAGCCGCATCAAGGGATTGGTCGGGGTCTCCACGTACACCATCCGTGTGTTCTTACGGATGGCGTGCTCCACATTGGCGGTGTCGGAAGTATCGACGTAAGAAAACTCCAGCCCGAAGCCGGTCATGACGTTGTTGAACAAGCGCGGCGTCCCGCCGTACAGGTCGTTGCCGCACACCACCTGATCGCCCGTCTTCAGCATACTGACGATGGCATTGATCGCTGCCATCCCGCTGGCAAACACTCGTGCCGCCACACCGCCCTCGAGCGCGGCGAGATTTTCTTCTAACCGCGCGCGCGTGGGATTCGACACGCGGGAGTATTCATATCCTTTATGCTCGCCGATTCCCTGCTGGACATAAGTCGATGTGGGATAGATGGGCACCGTGACGGCCCCGGTCAAAGGATCGGGCTCCTGCCCACAGTGAATAGCGCGCGTGGCAAAACCTGGATCTTTCGTTTTCTTCATAAGTCTTCTTGACTTGATTCTTATTTCTTCGATGTATCTCCGAACTTGTAGAAGATAAAACCCGGTAAGGGTCGACTGATCTCGGGCTGAAAGCTGCTGTACAGTACGGCGATCCGTTGGCCATCCTTCACACCCCGGACCAACCACTCAGATTCCGCTTCGTATGGTTTCCCGTTCAGCGCTTCGAATCGGTATCTGATGTGAGCGCGCCCTCGCCTTGTTGGGCCGGTTTCTGTGACCACGCCGATCGCGGAAACATGATCTCTTATCAGGGATGTCTCTCGGCGAAGAGTTTGACCAAGGACTAGGGCTGCGACGAATGACATTGCGCCAAATACCACCGCCGCGAAGGCAGAACCGTATAGGCCCTGGTCAAAACTCGCCCACGCGACGGTCAGGCCGACCAGCATTGCAAGAGCCGCCACATCGTAGCGAAATCTTGGCCGTAGACTGTGCGGGCGGGCAATCGCTAAGTCCGCGGACTGAGAGTCGTTCGCCATTCGACGGTTATCTTCAGATTCCGCCTTCAAAGATTTTCTTCGACAGATACCGCTCCGCAGAATCAGGAATGATGGTCACGACGCGCTTCCCCGGCCCCAGCTTCTTCGCGACTGTCAGAGAAGCGAACACCGCAGCTCCTCCGCTTGACCCCGCCAGCACACCTTCCTTCGCCGCCAGCGTCTTCACCATGCCGAACGCGTCGTCATCGGTCACCATCACCACGTCATCGCACACCGCGCGGTCAAATGTCTTAGGAATGAAACTCGTGCCGATCCCCTCCACCTTGTGTGGCCCCGCCTGGCCCCCACCCAGCGTCGACCCTTGTGTTTCGACCGCATAGGTCAGCACGTTGGGTGACTTCTCCTTCAAATAGCGAGCGATTCCAGAGAACGTTCCACAGGTGCCGCAGCCGAGCACGACGGCATCCACGTTTCCATTCATCTGTTCGAAGATTTCCTGCGCTGTGGTCTCGTAGTGATAGTCGGGATTGGCAAGGTTTTCAAACTGTCCTGCCATAAAGGCAGTAGGATCGCCGGCCACCAGCGCCTTCGCCTCCTGGATGGCCCCCTGCATTCCATCGGCATCGGGAGTCCGTACGACTTCGGCGCCGAGGGCCCGCATGATGGTGACCTTCTCCTCGGAGAAGCGCTCCGGCACGAACAACCGAACCTTGTAGCCGCGGTTGACGCCGATCAGTGCGAGGCCGATCCCGGTGTTTCCCGCAGTCGCCTCGACAATCGTTCCGCCGGGCTTCAGCTTCCTTTCCTGCTCCGCGCGCCGGATGATCCCAATGGCCGCCCGGTCTTTCACGCTGCCCCCCGGGTTCAGGTACTCCAGCTTGGCAAAGACATCGGCCGATCCGGCCGGAACCAGCCGCTTGAACTGCAACATGGGAGTTTCGCCGACCAGTTGGGTGATGTCGTCGGCAACGCGCAGGCGGGACATTTCAGAGGTTTTCGAAGTCACCTTACAGGGTACGGGGAGGTGTGCAGGATCGTCAATTACCGAGGGGTCAAGGTGCTTTTTGGACCTTCAGTCCCATTCATGGAAGGCGTCATCCCGAAGCCCGGCGTTCCTCAGCCGGACGAGGGATCTCGCGTCGGAACGCATGCGATACTTGCGCTCGCGAGATCCTTCTCTCCGCCTGAAAAACGGCTCCGTTCAGAATGACTCCGACCCCAGGCTATAATTACGCCTCCCGAGACCGAAAGGAATCGCATGCGACGCTTCGCCGCCGTGCTGCTGATCTTCAACCTGATTGTTCCATCCCTGGCGCTGGGAGCCGACGAGGCCGCCCTGCCGGGCTATACCCCTCGCTCCAGCCAGACCGAGCGCGAGTGGGAAGCAAAGTTTCGCGCCATCCCTGATCCGGCCAACCTCAAGGAATACATGCGGCGCCTCAGCGCGCGGCCTCACCACGTCGGCTCGCCATACGATAAAGACAACGCCGACTGGATTCTCGCCCGGTTCAAGGAATGGGGACTGGACGCGCACATCGAAACCTTCGACGTCCTGTTCCCGACGCCCAAGATTCGCGTTCTTGAAATGGTGGAGCCGACGAAGTTCACCGCCAAACTCGAAGAACCGGCCCTGGCCATCGATCCCACATCGAATCAGAAAGCGGAGCAGCTTCCCACTTATAACGCTTATTCGATCGACGGCGATGTGATCGCTCCGCTGGTGTTCGTAAACTACGGACTGCCCGAAGACTACGAGCAGCTCGACCGCCTCGGCATCTCGGTCAAGGGCGCGATTGTGATCGCGAAGTATTACCAGTCGTGGCGCGGCGTGAAGCCCAAAGTCGCGGCCGAGCACGGTGCCATCGGCTGCCTGATCTATTCCGAGCCCAAGGATGACGGCTACGCCCGCGATAACGTCTTCCCGCTCGGCCCCATGCGCAGTCCCGACGGCGTGCAGCGGGGCAGTGTGATGGACTTTGCCTCGGCCAGTCCCGGAGACCCACTCACTCCCGGCATCGGCGCCACGCCCGGCGCCAAGCGATTAGCGCTGAAAGACGCGAAAAGCATCACGAAGATCCCCGTCTTGCCCATCTCCTACGGAGACGCGCAGCCTCTGCTCGCCGCGCTCAAAGGTCCCATGGCACCCGACGAATGGCGTGGAAGCCTGCCGATCTCATACCACGTAGGCCCGGGGCCGGCGAAGGTCCATCTGAAAGTAGAGTTCAACTGGGAAACCAAACCAGTGAACGACGTCATCGCAAAAATTCCCGGCAGCGTCGCGCCCGATGAGTGGATCATCCGCGGCAATCACCACGATGCATGGGTGAACGGCGCAGAGGATCCCGTCTCCGGCCAGTCTCCTCTGCTGGAAGAAGCCCGCGCGCTCGGACTCTTGCTGAAGCAAGGCTGGAAGCCGCGGCGCACCATCATTTACGCGGCATGGGACGGCGAAGAACCAATGCTTCTCGGCTCGACGGAGTGGGTCGAGGCGCACGCCGACGAACTCCGCCAGCACGCCGCCGTCTACATCAACAGCGACGGCAACGACCGCGGCCTTCTCGAGATGGGCGGGTCGCATACGCTGGAACAATTCATCAACGGAGTCGCCCGCGACATCGAGGATCCTGAGACCAAGCTGACCGTCTGGCAGCGGCTGCAACTGTCGAAGATCGCGCAAGCCAAGTCCGCCGACGACCGCAAAGAACTCCGCCAGCGCGCCGATCTACGTATCAACGCGCTCGGCTCGGGCACAGACTTTACCGGCTTTCTCGACCACATCGGCGTCGCTACGCTTGACTTGGGCTACGGAGGCGAGGACGAGCAAGGAATCTATCATTCCATCTACGACGACTTTTACTGGTACATGCATTTCTCCGACTACGATTTCGTGTATGGCCGCGCCTTGTCGCAGACGGTAGGAAGCTCGGTGATGCGTCTGGCCGACGCCGAAATCCTGCCGCTTGATTTCGTGGATTTTGCGGACACGGTCCAGAAGTACACCAAGGATCTGGAGAAGTTGCTATCCGACAAGCAGGAAGAAATTCGCGAGCGCAACCAGGAACTCGACGAAGGCGTCTTCAAAGCTACGCTCGACCCCAGGCGCCCTACCGTCGCACCGCCTCGAG
>DATDGW010000317.1:0-2895 GCA_036521895.1 Candidatus Sulfotelmatobacter sp.
GTGCCAGATTACGGCGCTGGCGCGGTCCAGAAACTCGCGGGCTGAATTCTTGAAATCTTCCGTCGAGGGATCGAGCACTGTCAGGTAGAGATCTGGGCGCAAGAACTTCAAGACGCTGTTCGATTCGATGATCACGTTGCGCGCGCCTTCCAGACGTTGGCGCAATGTGGGCATCGCTTCTGCAAGACGGCCTTGCTGCGTCCGCGCCCACAACGCCTGAACCGCTCCCGCCAACAGAAACCTTGAGGTATCCGATTCGCCCGATCGGTCGCGCTGTTCAGAGATCGCCCAGGAGTGGTCGGCGGTAGCGCAATCGCAGGCCGCGCCGTTCGCGGAGCAGATGCCGTGTCCGTATTGCGTGATCTTCACGGCGGTCCAGTCGAACTCAGGCAGCGCCGAGATGAGGCCTGCGACCACGCTGGTCTTGCCCACGCTGCGCGAATGTCCGCCGATGACGACGATGGCCATAAGAGAAGGCGTCCGGCTTCCACTATCCGACTTCCGGCTAGAACTCTCATGCCGAAGCCGAGAGCCGGTAGCCGGCGTCTTACTTCTTCGCCAGCCGCGCCAGAGTCGCCAGTTGCTTCAGATATTGCCGCAACGGCTGCGCTGGAGTTCCCCAGAACGCCATGCCCTGGCCGCGCAAAACTTTGTTCGGCAGGACGCCGCCCTGGCCGCCGAGCATGACGCCCTCTCCAATGCGCGCGTGCTCACCAATGCCGACCTGGCCGCCAAGCACCACGCCGTTCTCGATCACAATGCTTCCCGACAGGCCGGTTTGCGCGGCAATCACGACGTCTTCACCGATCTGGCAGTTGTGTCCGATGTGGACCAGGTTGTCGATCTTCGTTCCCCGGCGGATTCGGGTTTCGTCGAGGGCACCGCGATCGATGGTCGTATTCGCTCCGATCTCGACGTCATCTTCAATGACCAGGCGTCCGACCTGCGGGAATTTCTCGTAGTGCCCGGTCTTGCGATCACGCACGTACCCGAAGCCGTCGCTGCCGAGGACCGCGCCCGCATGCACGAGCACCCGGTGGCCGAGCACAGTGCCCGGATAAATCGTAACGTGGGGAGAGATTTCGCAATCAGGTCCAATTCTTACGCCGGCGCCGATGGTGGAACCTGCGCCAATTCTGGTGTTCGACTCGATCATGACATCCTCGGACACCACAGCCCGTTCTTCTACTGAAACATCGCCGGCGAGCACTGCGGAAGAATGCACCACCGCAGTCGTGTGCACGCTGACGTGAGGCGGAGTACGGTCGCGCGCCCATCCATCGCGTAACAACCGGGCGGCCCGAGCGAACGCCAGTTTGGGATGATCGCTGACGAGAATCGGCTTGGAAGAAGCCGCCGAGGCGGCGAACTCTCCGGCGATGATCGCGCCCGCCCGGCACTCGAGAGCCGCAGGCAGATGTTTCTCATCCTCGACGAAAACAAGATCCTGCGGAGTGGCCGATTCCATGCTGGCGACAGCGCCCATTTCGGCATGGCCGTCGCCAATCAGGCGGGCTCCAACCGCCTCAGCGATCTGTTGCAGAGTGCGCTTCATGACTTCTTTCACTGTATAGCAGCGAGGTCAAGGGAAGGAAGAGCGCAGCGCAGGAAAGCAACGGCGGGCAGCTTTCGTCCAGACCGCACCGAGCAGGATTCTACGGAATCGTGCAGGTAGCTTCACCCTGGCACATAATGAAAGTGCCGGAGCCCACACAACTGGGGTCGCCTTGACCGCCTGTCAAGGTCCAAGTCCCAACGGCCACGCCATTACTCAGTGTGCCGGTGGTGGTCGTAGTGCCATTGGACGTGCCGGTGAGGCCGCCATTCGGGCTGGTGAGCGTGAGGATGTTGCCCGCCGGTATCGAAGACGTGACTGAATAGGTCAGCGACCCTGTGACTTGACCCGTGCCCGTGTTCGTCGTGAATGACGCTGTCCCAGCTTCGGTGCTCCCGTTCACGCCGTTGGCGAAGCAGGCCCCGGCGTTGAAGAAGCTGAAGCTTGTAATATTCAGCGGCCCAATGTTGATAACGTTAAAGGCGGTCACAAAGCCCAGTTTGCTGGCCTCGCCCGTGCCTCCAATCAGTTGGGCTTCCCAAAATCCGGTGGCAGAGGTGCTGGTGGTGGGGTTTGTGTTGGGGCTCGTGCCGCAGCTGCTCACAGCAAATGCCAGCGCCAGCAGCGTCAGAAATGCAAGCTTCTTCATGTACCGTCCTTGAGGATTGGGGTCCCTTATGAGAATAGAGAGATGCGGGCCGATGCGTCAATGGATGTAAGGGACGCCGCCCGTAGAGGCATATTCCAGGGGCAGCACTCCGACAGCGCTACTTGGCGAGCGACCCGGCCCGGCTGCTATCGCGTCATTGGCGCTAATGGGGGGGTCATGGTAAAAGTCCCGTTGCCTGCGCAGTTCGCAGTCGCTCCAGAGACTGTCCAGGTGCCGGTGATCTGCCCGCCAGTCACCGTGCCGTCCAGGGTAAGGGTATTCACTTCCACGCCTGTGGACATGATGACGTAATGAAATTTTCCCGATACCTGGCCGTTGAAATTCCCGGTAAGCGTAAATGATCCGCTCTCGGTCGAACTCGGGAATGTGCAGGGTGAATTGTCCAAGGTCAAGCTAAAGCTGGTGGTCCCCAACGATCCGTCAGCCTTCACCGTCAAATGCGTCGTAAAGGCGAATGTGTTGGTCGTCGCGTTTGCCAGCGTGGCGGACCACATGCCATTGATATTGGCAGACGAAGTTGAATTCGATCCACAGCCGGATAAGATCAGGGTGATGCTTAGCAACACTACAGCCACAGTTTTGTTCATTGGGTGGTACCTCCTCTGCACTCGTCTGGGACCCGGAAGCGGCATGTGAAGAGGATGCCGCCAGGCTTACCAGGGATGCCATT
>DATDGW010000318.1:0-3041 GCA_036521895.1 Candidatus Sulfotelmatobacter sp.
AAAGTGCTGTTACGGATGGCACAGTGAAAATCAGATGGCGGCGGAAAGTGGCGAGACTGGCACCTAATTCAGTACGCACGACCCCCGCATAAGATCACCAAAGAATATTCTGCGATGTCTGCGTCGCGTCTGCTTCACCCGGAAAAGCAGACAGTGTCCACGCTCCTGCCGCCCCATCATGGACCGCTCCCCGAATCGCCATCTCAATCCGACGGAATCACGGTTCGGCAATCGTCTCAACGAGGAGTTTTGCAACACAATCCCCCCGAAAGCTGACATTCGCCCACGCGATCAGGATGTCTGCTTTGGGCCACAAGCGGTCATTCTTCAAGCATCTTGTCGGGGGAATGGAAGATGAGACCAACGCAGTTGACCGACAGATGTCATCTCCGTTCGAGCACCTCGACAGCAAGAATCGTTGGCAAGTGACGGGCGATCTCCTGCCAACTCTCACCTTCGTCGAAGCCCGCGAAGACCGAGCCACTGTTTGTGCCGAAATAGATTCCCGCTGGATCGCGTTCGTCACCAGCCATCGCTTGACGGAGCACAGTGAAGAAACAACCCTCCTGCGGCAGACCTTGGCGCATCGCCTGCCAGCTTTGCCCGCCGTCGCGTGACCGCCAGACCGCCGCGGCCGCGTCGGGTGGAAAACGTCCGGCCATGTCGCCGTTGAGTGGCAACGTCCAGATGGTATTCGGATCGCGCGGATGGACGCGGATCGGAAAGCCGAAAGTCGACGGCAACCCTTTGGTCAGGTCGTTCCAGCTTCGGCCGCCGTCGGCCGAGCGCCATACACCATGGTGGTTCTGCTGGTAAAGCACGTCGCTTGTACCCGGCGCACGTACCATGTTGTGAACGCAGTGTCCGACCTCACCGTCGCGTGGCGCGGCAGGGTGGTCGCGGTGACCACATGCTTCGACGTTCGAGAGGCGGTTGCGGCGCTCCCAGGTCGCTCCGCCGTCCTCGGTAGCGAAGACGCCGGCCGCAGAGATTCCAACCCAGAGCTTTTTCGGGTTGCCTGGATCAGACACGATGGTGTGCAGCACCAGCCCAGCGCCACCGGGGTTCCAGCTATTGGCAGACGGGTGATCCGTCAGAGCTTGTATCCGATTCCAATCTTTACCGCCGTTCTCACTTGCCAGAAGGTTCGCTGGCTTGGTGCCGGCATACAGCGTACCGTGCGCGTAGCCGAGCGACCAAATTTGAGCGAATGCGTCGGTAAACGGTAGCGGTTCGTCGGTCCAACCGATCATCTTTGCGAAATTGAGATCGTTGGCGGCCCAATCGTCCATCTTTCCTTTTGTAAGTCGGGTGACCTTCCAATTCGTCCCGCCGTCTTCGCTGCGCCAGATACCTGCGCCGTGCCATTCGCCGCCACCCCCCGCCCAAATGACTCCGGTCTCAGGATCTCCAATCACGTGATTGATTGGCCACCCGTCACAGTACGGACCCTGAATGACCCAGCCGCGACGGTCATTGTCGTCAGAAATCAAAAACGCGCCCTTGGTTGTCCCGACCAGAAGGGTCATGCGAGTAGAAGGCATCATATTTTCGCTCGCCATCCGGAATAACGATAGCGCAATATACAGTTGGGGCAGAGTGGAGCAATGCGTGACAGCGCAATGAATCCGAGTGGCAGCTTCGGGTCAAAAGCGGACATGGCGATAACGCGGCGGGATGTCCGCTTTACCCCCGAAAGCGGACATTCGCCCACGCGATCGTCAGACTAAACGAAACCTCTGTTTTCCCTACACCGAACTCTTTACTGGCCATCGCGTGATAAGCTTGGGCCATCGGTGCCCCTTATATGCGTGCAGCGAGGTTGGTTCACTATGTTCAACCCAACATTGATAGTTATAGAAGCCTTCATCCGCGAACTTCGGATGATGTACGAACGAACATACGGGACGATGGAGCCGGGCTATCCTGGCGTGATCAGCTTTGTCGCCCAGCTTGCTCTTGAAAATATCGCGACCAGCGATGCCGCATACCACGATGTTAATCACACCATCATGGTCACGCTTGTCGGGCAGGAGATTCTGCGCGGCCGGCACATTAGCGTGGGCGGTGTGACCCCGCGCGACTGGCTACATTTCATCATCTCACTACTATGTCATGACATCGGGTACGTGCGTGGAATCTGTCGAGGTGATGGCGATCGCTCCTATGTCACCAACCTGGCCGGCGACAAGGTGACCCTCCCCGAGGGAGCTACCGACGCATCAATGACGCCGTATCATGTCGCTCGGTCAAAACTGTTTGTACGCGAACGTTCTGCGAAGGCGCTCGTCCACCTGGACACCGCGGCGATCGAAGCCAACATAGAACACACGCGCTTCCCGGTTCCCGAGGATGAGCAACACGAGTCCACTGACGATTTTCCGGGTCTGGTACGTGCTGCGGATCTGATCGGGCAGCTCGCGGACATCAACTATCTGCGAAAGCAGGCTGCCTTATTTAACGAGTTTCGCGAGACGGGAATGACCAATAAACTGAAATACAATAGCGTCGCAGATCTGCGAGCTAACTATCCAGATTTCTTCTGGAAGACAGTCCGACCTTATATTGGAGATGCTTTGGGCTACCTTCGAGTTACGCAAGAGGGCCAACAGTGGATTGCCAATCTCTATGCAAACGTGTTCTCGATGGAGCATAGAGGCCAACTTTTTTAGGTGAGTCTCGCCAATTATCGACGCGCGGCGAGGGTGGCATCTACGAGGAGCGCCAACTTTGCTGATAGGCTGTCGGCGATGCGTCCCGTAGCCTCAATGTCCGCTTCAGGTCAGCAGCGGACATCCCGCGCTGAAATTGCAATGTCCGCTTTACCTCCGAAAGCGGACATTCGTCACCGCGATCGGCATGTCCGCTTTGGGTAGGCGACATCGTCGCACTTAGATGCACCATTAACCAAGACTTCATCGATTTATTTGGCGAGCAAGGCTCGGTCTTAGTTTCGTACCTCTGACAAAGTTTTCTACTTGGGACACGCTGATGATGGGAGCGGCGACTACTAAGGGGGTAATTCAATGACTAGGTTGCTG
>DATDGW010000319.1:0-4208 GCA_036521895.1 Candidatus Sulfotelmatobacter sp.
CGGGCGTCATCCTGAGCGTAGCCGTTTTTCCGGCGGAGCGAAGGATCTCGCGCGAACTGAGAGGGGACCGGGGCGGTCTTCCAAAGCGATCTGGAGATTTGCTCCTTTTGTCATCGCGAAAAATGTCGGCATTTCCGCGAATCGCAGTCTGTCTCATCTTTGGCTGGGCGCAAGTCATGTCCGCGCAGAGTGGCATGACCTGCCACCCCATGGAGACGCGAGAGGCAGTCGCCCCCGAAAAGTTGCCTCCGCCCCAGAGACTGACCGGTGTCGGAAATGCCCACATCCGCATCACCGCCATGTCCGAGGCGCAGACGTGGTTCGACCAAGGCCTGAATTTACTTCACGACTTTTGGGACTACGAATCCCTTCGCGCTTTCGAGCAGGCTGCGCGCGTCGATCCGCAGTGTGCGATGTGCTATTGGGGCATCTACCGTGCGGAAACTTTCGCTCACAGCAACTCGAAGTATTATGCGAACCAGGAGTTGACCAGGGCCGTTAGCCTCAAGAGCCGCGCCCGTAAGGCCGAGCGCTTATACATTGAGGCGAGCGTGGCCGAGGCCGCCGAGAAATCCGAAAAGAAAGGACAGAGCAAGCAGGAATCGCGGGCCGTTCAAATCTACCGCAAGCTCGTCAAAAACAGTCCCAAGGACATGCAGGCGAAAGTCTTTCTGGCGGAATCCCTCACCGACGGCTACGAGGACAACGGAGAGCCGCGCGCCGGCCAGAAGGAAGCGTCGGCGATTTTGCAAACCGTCCTGAAGGAAGACCCCGACAACTCTGCGGCGAATCACTATTGGATTCACGCCGTCGAGGCCAGTCCTCACCCGGAGCAGGCCCTACACAGCGCCGAAATTCTCGGCAGTCTGGCACCCACTTCGGGCCACATGGTCCACATGCCCGGCCATATCTTCTATCGCACCGGTGACTATGCCAGCGCGAAGAAGTCCTTCGCGGCGTCCATGAAAGCCGATGAGCAGTACATGCAGGCGCAACACGTGCAAGTGGACGACGACTGGAACTACGTTCACAACCTGATGTACTCCATCGCAAATCTCCTGGAGGCCGGCGAATTCCATGAAGCCACTGCCCTGTCGGCCAAGCTGAAGGACGCGCGCGGAGAGCTGGAAAACACCCTGTATCCGTGGTCGCCGCGCGATGCCATGTCGCGCCTTGATCCTCGCCTTCCGGTCGCGCTGCGTGCGGCGGATTGGACGACGGTTCTGACGCTCTTAAAGTCCAGCAATCCATCGGCGACTCTGCCCAACCTCCAGTTTCTGGCGCGCGAGCTCACCCAGGCCGCTCTCGGCATGCAGGCACTCGAGCAGCACGACTTGTCTAGTGCGGAACAGGCGTCGGCCCGGTTCGATGCCGAGCTGTGGCGAATTTCGAATCGCCTGAAAGACGAAGAGGCCTCGAAAGCCAAAGAAGATAAGGATAAGAAGACCGTGGACGCCGCTCCGCCCAAGCTGCAAGTGATGCCCGACGCTTTGCCGGAGCCGCTAGTGCATAACCTATCCGTCATG
The DNA here is from genome assembly GCA_036521895.1 of Candidatus Sulfotelmatobacter sp. GTDB lineage: Bacteria > Acidobacteriota > Terriglobia > Terriglobales > Acidobacteriaceae > Sulfotelmatobacter. The sequence goes on from DATDGW010000319.1 coordinate 1,527, forward strand.
TCCCTGGAACTGCGCGCCGGGCTGCTCATGGAAACGAAGCTCACCGACGAAGCAAAGAAGCTTTACGCTCAAGCGTTGCGAGAAGAAAAGGCGCTGGGATACCGCGAGCCGCCCGCCTGCATTCGCCCCGTTGGCGAAACGGAAGCGGCGGCGTTCCTGGCTGCGTCGAATTGGGCCGACGCTAAAGCAGCTTACAAAGAGGCGCTCGTCGAGCGGCCGCGCTCAGGCTTCCCGCTCTATGGCATTGCGATCGCCAGTGAACAAGCTGGCGACCTCCCATCCGCCACGGCGGAATACAGAGAATTCTTGTCGGCTTGGAAGTCTGCCGATTCCGATCTTCCGCAGTTCGCCCATGCGCGCTCCTACCTCGCCTCTCATAACGGAGTCCCCGCAGGGAAATAGACTGCTCTAAGCCGCACCAACTCTGCCATCCCTAATTCCATCTTGGGTGCACTTTTCGTTTGGTTAGATGCGCTGCGTGCGTTTATCCTGTGGCGTCGTTCGCGACCTGCATTCGCTTCATTTCATATGTCAGCGAAAAGTGCGCATGAAGTTCCTGAAACGCTCGAAAACCCGGATCCTGTTGTTCCTCGCCGTCGTCGGACCGGGTTTTATTACCGCAAACGTCGACAATGATGCCGGCGGCATCCTGACCTACTCGCAGGCCGGGGCTCAATTCGGACACCTTCTTCTCTGGACCATGATCCCGATCACTTTGGCGCTGATCGTGGTGCAGGAGATGTGCGCCCGCATGGGTGCGGTCACCGGCAAGGGCCTGAGCGACCTGATCCGCGAGGAATTTGGGCTGCGGATCACGTTCTTGATGATGATCGGCATTCTCATCACCAACTTCGGGAACATTGTGACGGAGTTCATCGGCATCGCAACCAGTCTCGAACTATTTGGCCTTCCTCGTCTGGCGACCGTGCCGGTGTGCTGCGTCATCGTGTGGCTGATTGTGGTGAAAGGCCAATACAAGAGCGTGGAGAAGGTCTTCCTTGCCGCATCGTTCTTCTACGTGACGTACATCGTCGCGGGTGTGCTGGCCCATCCCGCGTGGAAGGATGCGACGATTGCGACGTTCAAACCCCCCGCCCTGAAGGCTTTTCGCGAGCAGGCTTATCTCTATATGGTCATCGGCGTTGTCGGGACCACGATCGCGCCCTGGATGCAGTTCTACCTGCAGTCGTCGATCGTCGAAAAGGGAGTGACCCGGCGCGGCTTCAAAGCTTCGCGCCTCGATGTCGTGACCGGTTGCATCTTTACCGATGTAGTGGCATGGTTCATCATCGTGGCCTGTGCCGCGACGCTCTACGTTCACGGATTTCGCGACATCAAGTACGCCGCCGATGCAGCTCAAGCGCTGAAGCCGCTGGCGGGAGACTACGCCTATATTCTCTTTGCAGTCGGCCTCTTTAATGCGTCCTTGTTCGCGGCGTCGATTCTGCCGCTCTCGACCGCGTACACAGTTTGTGAAGGCCTGGGGTTTGAATCCGGCGTGGGCATGAAATTCGGGGAGGCGCCAGCATTCTACTGGCTCTATACTTTGCTGATCATCGCGGGCGGCGCCGTCGTGCTGATTCCGGGCTTACCACTCGTCAAGATTGCAGTGTTGTCGCAGGTGGTAAACGGTGTTGTGCTGCCTTTTGTCCTGATCTTCATGCTGCTGCTGATCAATAAGAAGGAATTGATGGGCGAGTACATTAACACGCGCCTGTTTAACGTTGTCGCTTGGAGCACAACGGTGCTGATGATCGGTCTTACGGTGGCGTGGTTCTGGACGCTCCGGTCGGGTTAAAGCAGCTTCCCTTCAGCCAACTCGCGCACCAAGGTCAGGTCGGCCTCCAGAAAGTCGTACTTCGGCAAGTCCTTGGGCTCAGCCCACTGCATGTCGCGGAAGATGCGGTTCTCGAGTTCTCTCTCGAACTCGCGCACGATAAAGAAGCGGAGTTCGACCATCCCTCCGTTCGGGTACTCGTGCCGAATCCGCCGGACTTCGTCTCCAATGGTCGCCACGATGCCGAGTTCTTCTTCCAGTTCCCGGTGCAAGGCGTCCCGAGGCTGTTCGCCCTCTTCGATCTTTCCTCCGGGGAACTCCCACTTCAGCGGCATGGTCTGGTGCCGCGTGCGCTGGCACACCAGCAGTTTGCCCCCTTTGACGATGAGGCCTGCGACGACGCGCTTCATGACTCGGGCACGCTGCACGCTTGCCGCGCGCTTGCCACGGGATCGACGCAACTGGTGAAGCTAAAGGCGAAGGCAGCAATGCCTTCGGAACATCGCAGTTCCAGTTCATGCTCGCCGAACTCGTGGTTGTCGACCAGAGAATACATGCGAGCCGAGTCGACCACGACGTAGCTTGCTTCCGCGCCTACGCTGGCGCTCGGCCGGAAGCGAGTGTCCCGCATCGCCTGCTTGCGGGTCAGCGGCTTGCCATCCTGCAGGACGATTACTTCAGCAGCCGGGGAGTGGGGAGAAGCCATGACCAAGTTTACGGCGGAGGCGTCGTATTTCACTCGCAAAGTGTGAGGCCCGGTCTCGACCGCCTCGAAGTATTCGGCGGTCGACGCCCACCGCCCGCTAGCGTAGAAAAAGTTTTGTTCCACCTTCCCCGCGAAAACATAGTCGGCAATCTGATCTTCCTCAAATCCGCCTTCGTTGCCGATGCGTCCGCGCCGGTTT
>DATDGW010000320.1:0-2849 GCA_036521895.1 Candidatus Sulfotelmatobacter sp.
GCTCGAACGACCCCAAGTAGAAAGACCGCGGACGGGCTCCTATGCCCCGTCCCAGGGTAGATCGCGTCACCGACTGCTGCAGTAGTTCTGCGATTTCTGCCTCGAGCACCTGCCGCTCCTGCGCCCAGAGTCGGGTGAACCGGAACGGCTGCAGAAAACCATCCGCGCCCCACATGGGAAACAGCATTTCGGCGTCGGGACGCAAGACATTCCCGCCAATCGGAATCGCCAGCCCCACCTTGGTTCGTTCATCAAGGTACATCGCGATTTCCAGCAACCCTCCTGTCACAGAGAGTTGATACAGCGTGCCGGAAAGTTGACGTCCATTTTCCAATTGCAGAATAGCCGAGATTCTGCCTTGCAGACTGACACGCGTGGCGCGTGTTCCAGGTCGCATTCGAAGGGAGTAGGCCATGCCGGCTCAGCTATTTCACAGAGGACAACGCCGCCAGCGGACGATTAGTCCGCCGCATCATGTCCCAGTCGTATTCATACGCCGCTCCACAACCCAGGCATCTCTGATAATGACGGCCGTTTTCGTCAATGCGCGGCCACGAGAACCGGTGCGTGCACCCTCGTCCAAACAACTGCTTCAAGAATTTCAATGGGACACCCCCTGGTTGCGGTTCTTCCAATGATCGAGCCATCGGGAGAAAAACGGTTTGTGACCATCGTTCAACAGATCGCGCAGTGATGACAACAGGATATTGGGCGGTTGCGATTTTGATACAAACGAATCCACCGAACTCAACTTGTTCTTCGGCAGCGGTCCATAGGCAGATAGGAGCATGATCGGGACGCGCGCGTTGATCCGCTTCATCTTGGCCGCAACCACGTCGCCGTTCATTCCGGGCATCTGGTAGTCGACGACCACCGCATCCACGGCATGGGAGCGAAACAGCTTCAATCCTTCGTCGCCGCCGATCGCTTCGAGCACTTCATAGCCGCTCTGTTCCAGCAGCATCTTCCGGCCCATGAGCCCGTTCCAGTGGTCGTCAATGCAGAGAATTCTTGCCTTTGCGCGAGACATAACTCCTCACGTTCCGATCCGGCCAGTAGAAATGTCGTTCAGCGCGTCACTCCCAGACAGGAAGCTGCGTTGGACTGCGAAGTGGTGGGCACCTTGATTCTGCGTGCGCCGCCGCGTTCTTTCAAATTACGAATGTGCACCTCCGATGCAGTTACCTTCCCAATGACGAAATAGTGGAGAGAGCACGCGCGTGCCGTCCCCTCGTCGCGGCAAGAAAATGCGGGCTCCGGCTTGCGGTGACGCCAAGAAGCAATAAACATGGGCCACAGCAAACACCCCAGCCGCAGAGCAGCGGAACAACTTAGCCCAGCGCTTCAGCGCTGGGTCGTCCAGGAAAAAATGGGGGGAATGTCCGGGAAGGATGACACAAAATCGTGCCCGGAGCGCGGCGCGCACGTACGGCAAAACAAAAAGGGCGAGCCGTCACCGGCTCGCCCTCTCGAAACCAAACGCTCTAGTGCTGCAGATCATTCTTCATCAGGTTGACTTCCACCCGTCCCCCGCTCGTGCGCTTCGCCGCGGTGCCCTCGGCACCCGCGACCGGCGCGTTCCCCATGCTCATCGTGTAAATGCGGTAGACCGGGATCTGATGGTTGAGCACCAGATACCGCACCACCGAGTCCGCCATCTTCTGCGAACTCGCAATTGCAGCCTGACCGCGGCCCGCAGCGAACCCGCGCACCTCAATAATGTAGCTGCGCTGATCCTTCAACGGAGCCGCCATCTGGTCGAGCGCATCCTTCGCGTCCTTGCTGAGAACGGTCTGACCCGCACGAAATAGAATCTCGGTCTGTCCCGTTCCCTTGTATTGATCGAGGCCACCCACCATCTGTTCTACGGTCGAGACGTGTGTGGAGGCCTGGGTAGCAGCCGTCTGCGCCAGTTGTGCCTGGTTGGCCGCATCGCTGGCGTGCTGATCCGCCAAGCTGCTTTTCTCCGACGCCAGCTGAATGCCCTGGGTCGCGCGCGCATCTACGTCCTTGGTGGCCTTGGCGTTCTCCGAGGTCAACTGATCCAGTTCGTTAATCCGATCCCGGATGGGTCCCACCTGCCGCTGCACGTACTTCTTGTTGGCAAACGGATGCGTAATCAGATTCACGAGATTCGGATCGTCGCCGTCCCAGAAATTCGCAGGATTGTCCGCTGGAATCGGTGGCAGGTCGCTGGCGCTTTGGGAACTGGAAGCCGTCGCCGGCTGTCCGTTCGAGTTGGAGGTCTGCTGCGCGAACCCTGGTAGCGCAAGTGTGGCGCACAGGAACATGGGTAGAATGATTCGGTTTTTCATTTTCGACTTTCTTCTTCCGAGTGGCACAGGGGGCTCCACTCCAGCCAGATGGAGTCTTGCTTGACGTATAGATTGTGCCTCTAGCAGGCCAAACGTGCAAGCTGAAATCCGTCTGGCAAATCCATGCCCCGAAAGCCCAAACCCCGCGCCCCTCAACGCTTCTGGCCGCAGGGCCAGTCGGAGGCTTAATAGCGGGTTGTGATCATACTTCATCCTTCGACCGTCAAACTACTACCCAACCGGAATATTAGGTATCCTAACCCGGCCGAGCCGGAACCAAAAACAGGAAGTTGGACGTTTTCAAAAACACCTCTGAACCAGCATAAACATTGGTTGAATCACCACCCACGAAAAATGTCTTGCCAGAAACAGCAAAGATCTGTGTATAGAGGTACTATGCTTTTTCGGGGACTGCGCCCCGAAAAAGTGGCCCCTGCGGGGCAGTTGCAGTTTGCTGTTGAGGGGGTAGATAGGGTACGACTACGCTCCACAGCATGCCGGACCAATTAAGCACTCTCTACGGCGATCTTCTCC
>DATDGW010000321.1:0-1740 GCA_036521895.1 Candidatus Sulfotelmatobacter sp.
TTGCGCAGTGGATTCCATCACGACTTCCTGGACGGCGCGTTCTTGCAACCATGTCGACAGTTTCTGCAGTTCGGAGATCGTGGTACCAAACCGACGACCCTCGAACTGCAGTTCCCGGTCTCTGGCATTTGCAACTACAACGTATCCGTACGGCCAAACACACGGTTGACAGCGGGCGGGAAGCGAGTTTAGAGATTGTCAGGCCTGTGTCCGCGAGTGGATCCAAGCTGTGGGTGTGAGTTCGGGGACGCGCTGGATGGGCGTGTTGGCGAGCCCGGGGAGGATGGTGCCGAGGTAGTCGCGCACCGGAATCTTGAGCCGGCGGCAGCTTTCAACCACCGACAGAATGGCGGCCACACGCGGCCCAGCCTGCTCGCTGCCGATGTGGATCCAGTTCTTGCGGCCCAGCGCCACCGGACGCATCGAGTTTTCGGCCAGGTTATTACTGAGCTCCAGTTGCGGGTATTCGAGGAAGCGGGTCAGCTTCTTCCACAGCGCCAGCGTGTAACTGCACGCTTTGCCTACCGCACTCTCGGGCAACACCGTCTTGCTGGTTGCCAGGATGTGTTCCCGGATCTGATCGAGCAGAGGCGGAGCTTTCTCCTGGCGCAGCCGATGGCGCGCGGCGTGATCCATCGGCGCCTCGCGGTCGATGGCGAATAACTCATCCATCAGCTTGACGGTGCGTATCGACGCAGCATCCTGCCGGTTGAGTTTTACGGCATCCACAAAGCGCCTTCGCGGATGAGCCCAGCAGGCCGCGTGCACCATCTTCGGCCCACCGATGCCGCGCTCGTAGGCGATGTAATCATCGGTTTGCAGAATTCCCTCGAACTGACCCAGAAACCGCGCCGGGCCTTCGCGGCCGCGGCTCATGCGAAAATCGAAGACCGTCGCCCCGCCCGGTGTCCCGTACTGCCATAAGTACGCCTGATGATTTTTACCGCGCTTATCATGCATCTGCACATCCACCGGCGTCTCGTCAGCCTGGATGTAACTACCAGCCAGCAGCTCCTTGCGCATGGCGCCTACCACTGGCACGAGCATCTCGCCGACGGTCATTACCCAGCCGCACATCGTCCCCCGGCTGATGTCCACACCGGCGTCGCGCAGCAGAATCGCGCTCTGGCGGTAGAGCGGACTGTGATCGGCATATTTGCTCACGATGGTGTCGATGATGATCTGATCGGAAACCAGACTCTTGTCGATAATGCGCACCGGCAGCGGAGCGGCCTCCACGCCTTGCTCTTCACACTGCTTCTGCTTGCAAGCTCGCTTCTCGCGCTTGGTCACTTCCACGTAGTACTCGGCCCGCTTCACCTTGAGAACTTCGCTCTCTTCGTAGCCGATCACCACGGTTTGTTTTCCGCAGTTGCCGCACACGCACTGCTCCGGCGTGCAGGCAATGACCTTTTCCACCCGGGGAAGATCGGCAGGCAGCGTCTGCCGGCCGGGATGCGGACGCCGCTTCCTCTTTTTCTCGTCGTCTCCAGCCGCGGGCAACGGCTCGCGTTCGCTCTCCGCAGCAACCTCTTGCCTTGAAACCCCAGGCTCCTCTTCCAGCAACTGTAGCTGGAGATCGCTCAACTTCTCACTGCCCGGTCCGTACTTGGCGATCCGCCGCAGACGCAAATGTTCTTCCAGCACCTGGATCTTCAGCCGCGCATACTGTAACTCGCTCCTGGTTGTATCTAACTGCTTCGACGCCGCGCCTAACTGTTCTGCATAAGTCGCAACCCT
>DATDGW010000322.1:0-2131 GCA_036521895.1 Candidatus Sulfotelmatobacter sp.
AAACAAAAGTCGGTTCATGGTGTTTCTCCTTGTGCGCCGGTTAAAACCGACGAGGTGTAGTGAATGAAAGAGTCATACGAATGTGAAGTAGCGACCCACATCGGCCCCGAGTCATGCGGAGCCGCTCGCGAGGGCGGCGTCGAAGCGTTGACAGGGGAACGTGCGGGCCGGGTATTCAGCCGCGTAAGACAACTACTCCGGGACGCCGACGCTGTAAGGAGATGCGGAAGGCTCCATCGGGTGCACCGATATCGCGAGGTGTGCCAGAGTCCCGCGCGGTCACAGACCCCGAGCACGTACGGAAGCACCTCGCGCGGGAACCGGGAGATCCCGTGTCCGCCCGGAGCAGCAGTTGCCTCGGGACGCATCGGGAAGTCTAAGGACGTACGCCGATGACGAACGGACCTGGGAAGTCGGACAGACCTACTGTACCGGAGAAGTCCCCGAACAACGCCGGGCAACCGGCAGCGGAGGGGATGGAGGGAAGGGGTCTGGCCAAAGGGAACCTGCCCCAGCAAAACGCGTCCCGGACACCGAGCCGGGAAGACGCGTCCAGTGCGTTGGAGCGGGTACGTCAAGCAGCAAGTAAGGATAAGAAGTTGCGGTTCACGGCGCTCCTGCACCACATCTACAACCTGGAAACGCTGCGCATGGCCTACTTCAGTTTGAAGAAGGAAGCCGCGCCCGGTGTCGATGGAGAGACGTGGCGGAACTACGGCGAGACCCTCGAGGACAATCTCCAGGACCTCTCCTATAGGCTGAAGCGAGGAGCGTACCGAGCGAAGCCAGTACGTAGGGTGTACATCCCCAAGGCCGATGGGCGGCAAAGGCCGCTCGGAGTTCCCGTGCTGGAAGACAAAATCGTCCAGCGTGCGGCGGTCGAAGTGTTGAACGCTATCTACGAAACGGATTTTCTCGGATTCTCCTATGGGTTCCGGCCAGGGCGAAGCCAGCATCAAGCGCTGGACGCGCTCTATACGGGACTGCTGACGAGAAAGGTGAACTGGGTGCTCGATCTGGATATTCGCCACTTTTTCGATGGGCTTTCCCACGAATGGTTGGTGAAATTCATCGAGCACCGGATAGCAGATCGGCGCGTCGTGCGACTGATCCAGAAATGGCTCAACGCCGGCGTGCTGGAGGATGGGAAACGGATACGGGTGGAGGAAGGGACGCCTCAGGGCGGTAGTGCATCGCCGCTGTTGGCTAACGTCTATCTTCATTACGTATTCGATCTGTGGGTCCAAGCATGGCGACAGAAGCGGGCGCACGGCGCGGTCATCGTGGTGCGATTCGCGGACGACATCGTGGTTGGATTTAACAGCCAAGCGGATGCCGACCAGTTTCGGGCGGAACTTACGGAACGCATGAAGAAGTTCCACCTGGAGCTGCATCCCGAGAAAACACGGCTGCTGGAGTTCGGTCCGCATGCGATCGACCAACGGCAGTGGCGTGGAGAAGGGAAGCCGGAGACGTTCAACTTTCTCGGTTTTACGCATATCTGCGTAAAGAAGAGGAGCAATGGACGGTTCACGGTGCTGCGGCAGACGATACGGAAAAGGTTGCAGACGAAGCTGAATGAGGTGAAAGCCGAGCTTCGGCGACGAATGCACGAACCCATCCCCAAACAAGGCAAGTGGCTGCGGGCGGTTGTGGGTGGACACTCTCGCTACTACGGAGTGCCCATGAACCAACCGGCGCTGGCAGTTTTTCGGTTCCGAGTCGGCTGGCTTTGGCATCGATCGCTGTCGCGGCGCAGCCAAAACGGCCGCGTCCTCTGGGATCGCATGCGGCGCCTCATCACTCGCTGGCTGCCTATGCCTTCTGTCTGTCATCCCTATCCTTTGCGGCGCATGGGCGTTGTTACCTAAGGCAAGAGCCGGATGCGGGAAACCCGCTCGTCCGGATCCGTGGAGGGGGTCATGAGCAATCGTGATCCCTACTCCGACTTACTTAGAGTTTTCGAAACTGTGTTGCTGCCCTCGTTCGCCACCCAGATGTTGGCGCCATCAAACGCTACGTTGAGCGGCGAGGTCCCTACATCGAAGGTACCGAGCAGAGTTCCGTCGCTGGCTCTTAGCTTGGTCACGGTCCCACCGGCCGTATAGTTTGTTACCCAGATGTTGACGCC
>DATDGW010000323.1:0-2834 GCA_036521895.1 Candidatus Sulfotelmatobacter sp.
ACAAGCGACGTACGGTACTGGCGCTGGCCCGAATCTGCACTCGACGTAGTTGGCCGGCGATTTTTCGGATGGCGCGGCGGGACCATTTCAGATCCCGCATAGGATCGCCTTCGGTTTCGTGGCGCAGCCAATGGGCCATGGCTTGGATCACCGCGGGCTTTTTTTTTCGGCTGCCTTGCGCCCGCCTCCGGCTGGGCGCACGCGTTGCCGGGGCACCTCTCCCCCCAGCAGCTCCCGCCGTCCGCGGGCCACCGTGTGCACTTCCAGTCCCAGAAACTCGGCGATCTTGTGGTCGCCGCCATCGCCTACTTTGTGAGCCTCCAACCCTGCGTAGAGACGCCGCTGCCGCTCATCCAGCAAACTGTAAAACAGAATGATCGCTGCTTTCAGTTCCGGCGACAGCTTGGCCCCGACCTCCGGCTCCTCGATCTCCTGAGCTGCGGGTCGAACTTCCCGCTGCAACCGCTGTTCCCGTTTCCGCTCCGCCTCCCGAGCGAAGTAGACGTACCCACCTCCTACCCCGCGTCGCTCCACCCGTTGCTGCTGATAAAGCTGGAGCAAGGTCTGTTTGACTTCCACTCCCAATAGGGCTTGCAACTCGCTGGCCGTAAATCCCGCGGGGGACTGTTCCACGAAGCGTTGCGCGGTGGCCAACAAAGTGCCGTCTCGAGAGAACCAGGCCCCGCGGGAAGACCAAAGTCCTTGCTCATCGAACGGAGGGATCTCCGCCAGGGTGTAGTACTTGCCGCGGTGGGAATAACTGGTGCGATAGCTCAAGGCCTTCAGTTTGCGAAAAACAGTCATGGTGGAGGGAGTGCCCAACGCTTGTTTCAATTCTTCCAAGGTGGCGATTTGTTGGCGTCGCAAGACGGAGCGAAGGACTTCTGAGGCGAAGACCATGTGGTATAGTTCCTCCCGTAACCGCAACCTCTAGGATGAACTATACCACGGCCGAACTGTTTCCTTTTCTGCAAATCTGGCGTCCAATGCCTATTTTTGAGCCAACATCTATCTAGGGCCACTTGTTAACGTTGGGATAGTTTGACCACGGAATGCGGAGTTATTGTTGCGCAAGGCCTAAGGACTTCTGGGGATGTGTATGAGCAAGCCGCGGCGGTTCGCAATGGCGCAGTGGGACGTATTTTCTTCCAAGGCTCTCGAGGGAAATTCCCTCGCCGTATTTTTTGACGGAAGCGGACTGAGCGACGCGGAGATGCAGTCGATCGCGAAGGAAATGAATCTCTCCGAGACGACTTTCATCCTTCCGCGCGATGCCGAGATCGAGCGGGAGCGTGGCGTGCGCGTGCGAATCTTCACCGTGCAGGAAGAGTTGCCCTTTGCGGGTCATCCCACCCTCGGGACAGCTTTTGCCTTGCGCGCGGGCGCTGGTGCCAAGGAAATCCTGCTCGAACTGAACGTGGGAATGGTTCCGGTTCGATTTGAAGAGACCACGGGCCAACCGGTGTTTGGAGAGATGACCCAGGTCGAGCCCACCTTTGGGACACAGCATGACCCCGAAGCAGTCGCGTTTGCGCTTGGATTGCGCGTCGCCGACTTCGATTCGTCGCTGCCGATCGAGACCGTGTCGACGGGAATCGCCTACACCGTGGTTCCGCTGAAATCCCTTCCCGGGATCAAGAACTTGCGGGTCGACCTCAGCCGCGCCGACGCCTACCTGGCCAAGACCGGCGGGAAGTTCTTCTACTTTGTTTCCCGTGAGACCGTCGATCCCGCGGCCCGTTTACACGCTCGCATGCTGTTCTACAACGGCGAGGATCCGGCCACGGGTTCGGCAGCGGGTTGCACGGCGGCATGGGCGGTGGCGCACGCAGTGGCCAAGCCTGACGAGCGTATCCTGATTGAGCAGGGCATCGAGATGCAACGGCCAAGCCGGATTTTCGTGCGCGCTTCGCAGCAAAACAAAAACCGCGATAACCGGATAGTTAACGTTCGCGTTGGAGGCAACGCGATCGAAGTCATGCGCGCCGAAGTTTTTCTCTAGCTTACATTGCGCAAGCTCCCGAAAACACAGCGGCGCACTCACTCGAAAGAAAATCAATAGCCAGAAAGTCCCATTAGCATCCACGCTACTTTACAGCGTGCGTTCTTCCCGTTAGCATTCATCTCGCTCTGACATTCTTCATATTGAGAAAAGCCTCTGTTGGTTTAGCGGTCCGCTGGTGCGCCGCCGCCCGACAGATTGCGGAAGGCTGATGAAACCCAAGCGCACGATTCTGTGTGTAGACGATAACGAACAGTCTCTCTCTCACCGCAAAATCATGCTGGAAACCCGCGGCTATCGTGTCGCCAGCTTCTCCCGAGGAGAAGAAGCGCTAGCGCGCTTCCTACAGGGCGGGGTTGACCTTGTGATCGCCGACATGGCCATGCCTGGCCTGGACGGGCCGCAACTGATCGCCAGGATCAAGGATTTATCTCCGCACACGCCGGCCATCCTGATCTCAAGCAAGGTCCGCATCTACGATCACGACTCGCAGGCGGACGTTTTCCTCACCAAGGGAATGTACGCACCTGTCGATCTTCTGGAACGCGTCCGTCTTCTGCTGGTGCGGAAGCGTGGGCCCAAGCGCCTGCAGCAGCCGCGGTCTCCGCAAATTGCACGCCAAATCGGCGCAGCTTAAGGCCTGTCTCCGTACAGTTTGTGCAGTGACACACCGGGTGCCCGCATTCGGCGCAAGCCTTCGTGTAAGATTCTTATCAGGCATGGCCGACGCATTCATCGAAGCAAGGAACCTGCGCAAGACGTATCACGTGGGCAAAATTGAGGTCGAGGCGCTGCGCGGCATCTCCTTCAGCGTGCAAAAGGGCGAGTTCGT
>DATDGW010000324.1:0-5098 GCA_036521895.1 Candidatus Sulfotelmatobacter sp.
TTGATAATCGACTCCGCCGAAAAGCCAGCCAGTTCCAGACGCGTCAACACAATTGGCAGTGCTTGCTCGCCCGCCGGGACTATTGCTAGCAGAGGCTGTACCGAGCGTCCCGTATGTTCCCGTCGGATTTACCGAGTTCGAGCCGCCCATCCACGTCCGTACATTGTGTGTGGCAGAAGGCGGCGCGATAATGGCGCTCCCGCCACCGCCTCCGCCTCCACAAGCTGAGAATGAGCGCGACACTGCGATTACTGCAACGGAAGACGCGATCTTTCATGCATGCTGTATTACTCTGCCTTGCGCAGCACGAACTTCCTCGTCGCGGTGCGGCCTTCCTGGTTGATCTGCACCAGCAGCGTTGAGTCAGGCAGTTCGGCTTCTTCGACTTCAATCCTGATTTCGGCTGTGCCGCCGGAGTCGGCTACCGCCTGAGTGTAAAACGGCGTGCCGCCGGGACGTGCGAAGCGGAAGGTCAGGCGGGCACCGGAGGCCGCTGCGCCTCCCTCGGTGACGCGCAACTGCATCGTCAGGTTGCGCTCGGCGTGAACTGATTCGGAGTTCAGCCACTGGACGTCGAGCTCTTTGACCGTTGCCAGGACTTCCGGCTCCGGATGGTCCAGCACGTTGTCGAGCTTCCCTTCCCGGATCGCGTCGAGGACCAAGCGGTGCTGCTCCCGGAGCAACTGTTCTTTCTGCGAGTCCCCTACCTGCGCCTCGCTGTTCTTGCTGGCGTAGGAGGTGGCCTTTTTGCCCACGCAGCGGCCGCGTACGAAGACCTGAGTCTGCAGAAGGAGTTCACCTTCACGCGCTTCGCTCTGTACGTGATAGATCGTGTCGCCGTGCTTCACGTCGGTATTGAAGCCGAAAATCATAGTGATGGGGGCAATTTGGTTATTGTGAAATTCGGTAATTGCATAATTGGGCCATGGTTTGGAACCGGGCCGAATCTGATTTTCAATTGCAAAATTACACGATTACTCAATTACCAAATGATTCCTTTCATTTCCACAGAATGCGGAGGCCAGTCGCTTGACACTGTTGAGTGTAAGCCCATAACCTAGAATGTTTAAGTATCACTTGGCGCGAATTATATATAGCTCGTCCTATGCCCGACAATTACTTCGCTCAATACCTCCCGTTTTTGATCCATATTCTTATGGCAGGAGGGATTGCGGCTGCGATTGTGACGCTTTCCTGGCTGATTGGGCAGCGTAAGCCCACCCGGGCCAAGCTTTCCCCTTACGAATGCGGCATGACTCCGGTCGGGGACTCCCGGCAGCGCTTTTCGGTGAAGTTCTACCAGGTCGCCATGCTGTTCATTCTGTTCGATGTTGAGGCGGTTTTCATCTACCCATGGGCGATCAGTTTGCGCCAGTTCAAGGCGAACCACCAAGGTCACTTCGGCCTGTGGGAGATGCTGATCTACATTGGGATTTTCCTCGTTGGCTTCTTCTACGTCTGGAAGAAGGGTGTGCTGGACTGGGGCGAGACCTCTCCTAAAAGGGGGAATTTCTAATGCCGCTGGCTCGCCCCATTACTGATCTGGAACAACTGACGAACCATCCCGCGGTCGCCCGCCTTCTGGGCTGGAACGCCGAGGCTATCACCGGGGTGAAGTTCGATCGCGAGGAAATGACGGTCTATGTCGATCGGGCTTACATTCGGGAGGCTTGCGTTGTCCTCAGAGTCGATCCGGCCTGCCCGTTTGATTTTCTTTCTGATGTCACTTGCGTGGACTGGTATCCGGCCGAGCCTCGGTTTGAGGTGGTTTACCACTTGCTGTCGATCCCGAATAAAGAGCGCGTCCGGTTGAAGGTTCGGCTGAACAGCGACAGCCCGGCGGTTGAGTCCCTGACCTCGGTGTGGCCCGGGGCCAATTATTTTGAGCGGGAAGTTTTCGATCTGTTCGGGGTGCGGTTTACTGGACATCCTTATTTACGGCGCATTCTGATGCCCGAGGACTGGGAAGGACACCCTCTACGCAAGGATTACCCGGTGGAAGGCTACCGCTAAATGGCCCACCTGAACCCCACGCCAGTGCTGGAGCCCGGACAGGATCGAACCATGATCCTGAACATGGGACCGCAACATCCGTCGACGCACGGGGTGCTGCGCCTGCTGCTGGAGATTGACGGCGAGACCGTGGTGCGGATGATGCCCGACATCGGCTACCTGCACACCGGAATCGAGAAGACCTGCGAGGCCAAGTTCTACCAGCAGGTGGTGCCGCTGACCGACCGCATCGACTATCTCTGCCCCTTGACTAACAACCTGTGCTATGTGCTGGCCGTAGAGAAGTTGCTGGGGCTGGAGATTCCGCCGAAGGCGCAGTGGCTTCGGGTTCTGCTGAACGAGCTAACCCGCATTAACTCCCATCTGGTGTGGCTGGGTACGCACGCCATGGACATTGGCGCGCTGACGGTCTTCTTATATTGCTTCCGCGAGCGCGAAGAAGTCCTGCGCATGTTCGAGATGGTCAGCGGACAGCGCATGATGACGTCGTATTTCCGCGTGGGCGGAATCGCGCTGGAACCGCCAATCGGATTCTTCGACCGAGTGCGCGATTTCGCTGCTTACTTCCCCGAGAGGATCGATCAATACGAGAATCTGCTGACCGGGAATCCCATCTGGACGATGCGCACGAAGGGCGTAGCGCGGATGACGGCGGACGACGCAATTGCGCTGGGAGCGACCGGGCCGACTTTGCGCGGAAGTGGCGTCGATATCGACCTGCGGCGCGATATGCCGTATTCGAGTTACGAGAAGTTCCAGTTCAAAGTACCGGTGTCGCAGGAAGGCGATGTCTTCGCGCGTTACATGTGCCGCGTGCAGGAACTGCGGGAATCGACCGCGATTGTGAGACAGGCGCTCGACGGCATGCCGGAAGGTCCGATCAAGGCTGATGCGCCGGGGATTGTGCTGCCCGACCGCGAGAAGATGAAAACGCAGATGGAATCGCTCATCTACCACTTCAAGATCATCACCGAGGGGTTCGCCGTGCCGCCGGGCGAGGTTTATCAGGCGGTCGAGTCTCCGCGCGGCGAGATGGGCTACTACATCGTCAGCGACGGTACGGCCAAGCCCTATCGCGTGCACATGCGGTCGGCTTGCTTCGCGAACCTGCAGACGCTGGCGAAGATGTGCGAAGGACGGTTGCTGGCCGACGTGGTGGCGGCGATCGGATCCATCGACATTGTGCTGGGGGAAATCGATCGTTGAAATTCTCGGAAGAATTCGAGCAGCGGCTTGCGGAGATGGTTCCGCATTATCCGACCAAGAGGTCTGCGCTCGTCCCGACGCTCCTGTACGCGCAGGACGAAGTTGGCTACCTGTCGGACGAAGTCATTGCTGAGATCGCTTCCCGGCTAGACTTGACCGAACTCGAAGTGCGCAACGTGATCAGCTACTACTCAATGCTGACCATCAAACCGCGCGGCAAGTTCAACGTGCAGGTCTGCACGAACATCAGCTGCATGGTGCGCGGCGGCGAGGACATTCTGCATCACTGTGCGAAGAAGCTGGGAATTGGCCACAAGCAGACCACGGCCGACGGCCTGTTCACGCTGGAAGAAGTGGAGTGCATCGGGGCGTGCAGCTGGGCTCCGGCGGCGCAGGTGAACTACGACTTTCACGAGAACCTGACCATTGAAAAGATGGACCGGATTCTCGACGAGTATAAGAAGAAGGGAACGCAATAAAACAATTCCTGATTGATGATGGTTGATTGTTATTGAAAGCCTTCTACGCAAGCGCTTTTTCAATCAGGGATCAAGCACCATCAATCAACAATTTCCGACATGGCTGACTTGGTCTCCCATCCCGACGAGGTAAAGGTCGTCTCCCGGCGCTTTGGCCAGGGCGCGGCCAATATCGACCGCTATCTCGAACTGGACGGCTATAAGGCCGTGCAGAAGGCGCTCGCCATGGAACCGGACACCATTATTAATGAAGTCAAGAACTCCGGCCTGCGCGGACGCGGGGGCGCCGGATTCTCCACGGGAATGAAGTGGTCGTTCGTGCCCAAGCAGTCCGTCAAGCCTAAGTACGTGCTGTGCAACGGCGACGAGAGCGAGCCGGGCACCTGCAAAGACCGCCTGATTTTCGAGCACGATCCGCATTCGGTGATCGAGGGCGTCATGATCGGCGCCTTGGCCGTGGGCGCGAGGAGCGGCTACATCTATATTCGCGGCGAGTACCGGTATCTCCTCGACATCATGCAGAAAGCGATCCGCGACGCCTACGCCAAAGGATTCATCGGCAAGAACATTTTCGGCAGCGGGCGCGACCTGGACATTTACTGGCACGGGGGCGCCGGAGCTTACGAGGTTGGCGAAGAGTCGGCACTGATGGAATCGCTTGAAGGCAAGCGCGGCATTCCGCGCATCCGGCCTCCCTTCCCTGCTGTGGTTGGACTCTGGGGCGGGCCGACGGTCATTAATAATGCGGAGACCCTGGCCAATGTGCCGCACATTATTCTGGGCGGGGCGGACTGGTACGCCAAGCTGGGCACGCCGAAAAACGGCGGTACGCGGCTGTTCTGCCTGAGCGGCAATATCGCCAAACCGGGCGTCTACGAACTGCCCATGGGCTACAACCTGAAGAAGATGGTTTACGAGGTGGGCGGCGGGGTTCCCAACGGACGCACGTTGAAAGCGGTCGTGCCGGGCGGAGCTTCCTGCCCGTGCCTTACCGCAGATGAAGTTGACGTCGCCATGGACTTCGATTCGGTCGCGAAGGCTGGATCCATGCTGGGTTCGGGCGGCGTGGTGGCCATCGACGATCAACAGTGCATTGTGAAGTTCGCGCTGCGCACCATGAAGTTCTACCAGCACGAGAGTTGCGGATGGTGCATCCCGTGCCGCGAGGGTACCGACTGGATTAAGAAGACGCTGATGCGTTTTCACGCCGGCGGCGGCATGAAGAAGGACATCGACAACATCCAGTACCTGGCGGAGAACATGCTGGGGCGGACGTTCTGTCCGCTGGGTGACGCGGCGGCGATGCCGACGATTGGTTTCGTGAAAAAGTTCCGCAAAGAATTTGAAGATCACCTGGAAGGCCGGCCGTGCCCGTTCGCGAACGAAGGCGCGGCGGAGCA
>DATDGW010000325.1:0-3499 GCA_036521895.1 Candidatus Sulfotelmatobacter sp.
ATCCGTGTTGATTCCGTTACCCGACCAAGTCTGCTGGACTGCGGGTGTTAGACTTCTGCCGTCATTTCCCCGCGCGTATATTCATCTTGCTTGGCGTGCGGATGCGCCGCGTTGTACGCTTTCATCATGAGCCGGGTCGAAACTTGGGCATAGTGCGCAGTTATGTTGAGATTGTCGTGACCAAGAACCTCCGCACTCACGTCCAGGGGGCCTCAGCGATCACCCAAAAACGGCCAATGAGTATCACGCTGGCGGAGGCTACTGCGTAAGCGATGGCAACGTCTGCTTCTTTCTTCCAGGCGTTCTACCAGCCAGCGAGCCGCCGCCGGTGGAAACGCACGGCATAGATTCCCAGATTGACGACACAGACGGCGACACCAAAGCCGATGAGCAAACCAGGCGGGACATTCGGATACACCAGGGCATCGAGATAGTGCAGCAGGAATCCACCCTGGTATGGGGTAACGCCCGCCCCAGCCTCCAGCCAGTTCTCCGCCCACGTCAGCGGGCAGTTCCAGGGCAGGATTTCAATCAGCATGCCCCATATCAGGGAGCCAAGATGTAACCAGCGCAAGACCGGACGACGGCGCGTTGCCGTGGCGCCGAATACGACCCATAGGATGAACAGCAGGTGTAGCGCCAAGATCGCGGCTGCCAATGCGGAATACACATCAGGATTCCTATGCCGCCTTCTTTTGCTGTGCTCTCGTTTTAGCCCAGCGAGCGCGCTGTGTCGCGGCAATTTTATTGTGTGCGGCTTGGCTCATCGTGCGCGCTCTCGTCCATGCCGCCGCACTGTTGCGCACAGCGCCGCTGTCCCCAACGGGATTCCGGCTCTCGGCGTGGGGCCGCCACGCATCGTACCTAATAAGGCGTATAATACTTATATACGCACCTCTCCGCCATCCTTAGGCGACGGTCTTCTGCGTGACTGGAGGCCATCGTGGCTAAGAACAATAGAAACCATTCCTTTAGTTTAAACATTCCTACACAACTAAGCAGACGGTTAAGACGGTTTTCCGACCGCTCCCAACCACTGATGATGGGAAAGAGCAGGACATCGCGGCAGTGCTATAAGTCTGCAAGGCTGGCGCCGACATCGACTCCCGACATGAGTGTTAGGAGCGAATCATATTTGATGATCGGGTCGCGTGACCTAGAGCAACGTATTAGGTTCGAAAGTGCTTGTCGTTCGCTGACGTCGGCTGACACATTCTTCACTTTAACAAGTCGAGCGTGATAGGAGCCCAGAGATAACTTGTTCTCTGAGCGTCCCTGTGTTGGCCTCTGTGCGAGTCCAGGCGAGCAATCTTGCTCGCGGATTGCAATAACGCGCCAGGAAGAACATCGGAGTTGAAGACTCTAATATTCTAGGAGAGCAAAGTTATGGCAAAGCAAATCGTGCAGGGCGAAGAGTCGCGGCAGGCGATCCTTCGCGGCGTCAACCTATTGGCGGACGCGGTAAAGGTGACCCTCGGCCCCAAGGGCCGCAACGTTGTTATCGAGAAGAAGTTTGGGTCCCCCACCATCACCAAGGACGGCGTCACCGTTGCAAAAGAGATTGAATTGCCGGACGGCCTCGAAAACATGGGCGCCCAGATGGTGCGTGAAGTCGCTTCCAAGACTTCCGACGTCGCCGGCGACGGCACCACCACTGCCACCGTTCTGGCTCAGGCGATCTACCGCGAAGGCGTCAAGACCGTCGCAGCCGGCGCCAACCCGATGGCCATGAAGCGCGGCATCGAGAAGGCCGTCAACGCAGTTTGCGGCGACATCGACCGCAAGACCGGCGAGCGCGGCAAGGGCGAACTCGACAAGTTCTCCAAGCCCGTCACCGGCGAAATGATCGCGCAGGTCGGCACCATCAGCGCCAACAATGATGAGACCATCGGCCACATCATCGCCGAGGCCATGAAGAAAGTTGGCAAGGATGGGGTCATCACCGTGGAAGAGTCCAAGACCCTCGAGACTCAGCTCGAAGTCGTAGAAGGCATGCAGTTCGACCGCGGCTATCTCTCTCCCTACTTCGTCACCGATCCCGAGCGCATGGAAGCCACACTCGAGAACGCCTACATCCTCATCCACGAAAAGAAAATCAGCTCCATGAAGGACGTGCTCCCGCTACTCGAGCAGATCGCCAAGAGCAGCAAGCCGTTGCTGATCGTCGCTGAGGACGTCGAGGGCGAGGCGCTGGCCACCCTGGTCGTCAACAAGCTGCGTGGCACGCTGCAAGTCTGCGCCGTCAAGGCGCCGGGCTTCGGCGATCGCCGCAAGGCCATGCTACAGGACATCGCCACCCTCACCGGTGGCAAGGCCATCACCGAAGACCTGGGCACCAAGCTCGAGAATGTACAGATCAGCGATCTCGGCGAGGCCAAGAAGATCACCGTCGACAAGGACAACACGACTGTGGTCGAAGGCAAAGGCAAGCACACCGAGATCGAAGGCCGAATAAAGGAAATTCGCAGCCAGGTCGAGAAGACCACTAGCGACTACGACCGCGAGAAGCTGCAAGAGCGGCTGGCAAAGCTGGTCGGTGGCGTGGCTGTCATCAAGGTAGGTGCCGCGACCGAGACCGAGATGAAAGAGAAGAAGGCTCGCGTCGAAGACGCCATGCACGCCACCCGTGCGGCCGTCGAAGAAGGGATCGTCCCGGGCGGCGGTGTAGCCCTGGCCCGGTGCGTCTCCGCACTCGACAAGCTGAAGGTCGAGGGCGATGAGCAGATCGGCGTCAACATTGTGAAGCGTGCTCTTGTAGAGCCGCTGCGCCAGATCGCCGAGAACTCCGGCGAAGAAGGCGCCATCGTGCTGGGAAAGGTCAACGATTCGAAGGACAACAACTTCGGCTACAACGCCCTGACCGGCGACTACGAAGACCTGGTCAAGGCGGGCGTGCTCGACCCGACCAAGGTGGTGCGCACCGCTTTGCAGAACGCCGGCTCGATCGCGGCGCTGATGCTGACCACCGAAGCCCTCGTCGCCGACATTACGGAAGAAAAGAAGGGCGCTCCTGCCGGCGGCATGGGAGACATGTACTAAGAACTAGACACAGGCGTGCCATGAACGCGAGGTCGGGTTGGCGAGATAATTGCACGTAGGAGCTTTGGGAAGGCATTACGTGAAACTCACGCTGCCGCTTCGCAAAGCAGCTTAGAACGGGGGTTGTGCTATGGTTTGCCAACAGTTGGACCAACTGGAATGGGACTTTATTCAGGCAAGGGCGGGAAGCCAAGACATAGATTCGTTGGGATGGACAGATCGTGAGTTTTCATGCCTTGACGCGATATTGGATCACAAGCGGGAGGGGCATCAAGGCGAACGCTGCCCTGGGGATTAAATACCATTCAGGGGCATTAGAGAACTCTTGAAACGCCATGCTTACTTTGCCGGTCTGCCGTGATGCAGGCATAGTGCGACCAGATCCGAGACGTTCGCTTCGCCCACGCACATGACCGTGTCTGCGCCCCCCCAATAGATTTTCACGGTTCCATCGGACTCC
>DATDGW010000326.1:0-5019 GCA_036521895.1 Candidatus Sulfotelmatobacter sp.
GTCAGTGAGTGGCGCCACGATTCATCGCCCAAAAACGTACTGAGATACCTTCCCAGGTGCTGACTATTCACCCGATGAGCAGCGTTTTGTGTGTGGTACTTTAACGGCAGAATGCCATTTTGGTTGGAACGCACTCGGTAAATTCCGTGTGTCCTTCGGGCCGAGCGAATCCGGTGCTAGATCGCCGGCGAATCGGCTGCATCTAATCCTCAGAGGTGCGACATGCTGTTGAAACCCTTCCTCCTGGACATGTGGCTGGACACCTACGAGCACGACATCGAATTCAACTTGGCTGCAAGCGAAGGACCACGCTGGACCCTGAATGAGATCCTCAGTCTCGCCAGTGAGGAGGAGCGGCAGCGCTTCCTGAATCACGATTTGGTCTACAGCCGCTCAGCCGGAGCCGACGGGTTACGCACGGCGATCGCTGACATGCAGGAGGTTCATGTCGACACCGTTCGGGTCGTTACCGGCGCCTCTGAGGCACTTGTTGTTCTGATGTGGCTGGCTGCGGAAGCTGGAGCCAACGTTATCCTGCCTCAACCAGGCTATCCCCCTTTTTCCGCGCTGCCCGAATCCCTTGGGATCGAGACTCGCTACTACGCGCTTCGGAAGGAGAGCGACTTCCGTATCGATCTCGAGGAGATCCAGCAATTGGTGGATCGAAATACCAAGTTGATTCTGATTAACAGCCCCCACAATCCTACTGGCGGAACAATTAGCGATGCGGAATTGGACAACTTGCACGAGTTCACGGCGTCTCACGAAATTCAACTCGTTAGCGATGAAGTCTTCCACCCTATCTATCATGGACAAGCGACAAGATCGGCTTCCCGTATGCCGCATGCGACCGTCATCCATGATTTCTCGAAAGCTTTCCCATTGTCCGGAGTGCGGACCGGTTGGATGATCGAGCACGATTCCAAGCGTCGCGAGCGCTACTCGAATGCGCGCACCTATTTTTCCATTTCAAACAATACGGCCGGAGAGATGCTGGCGGAGATCGCAATGCGCCACCGGGATATTGTTCTTGGGAAAACGCAGGAAACCGCAACTCAGAATCTTCGGCAGCTTGCCTCCTTCATGTCCGAGCATAGTGAGACGCTTAGTTGGATTCCTCCTCGTGGCGGGATGACCGCTTTCCCGTGGCTCGTCAGCGGAGAGAACAGCCGCGCCTTTTGCCAGGCGGCTGCGGAACAGGGCATCCTACTCGCCCCCGGGGATTGCTGGGATGCGCCCTCGCATTTTCGCCTTGGGTTCGCGGCGATGACCGACAAATTTCCCGACGCACTGGACCGGCTGGGAGAATTTGTTAAGAGTTGGTCAGGCGCGAACGTGACAAAGGCATAGATCACTACGCTAATCGGGTGATCACCTTCCATCTCGACGAAGGAATTGTTGTGTCCACACGGGAAGGGGACGGAGATCGCTTGCGCGATAGGGAGTTCCTAAGAACGGCGGGTGGCGATGTCGCGGGAGCGTCGGACAGGAGTGTCCGACCCACAGGAACAGGACCCACACGAACCACGTCCGACCGACACGAGCCCTGAACAATCGTAACCATCACGGACGACGGAATCGGCATCACAATAGGGCGATGCGGAATTGGGGAAAAAGCGCGCTGGTGGTTGGGTTGTGCGGGCTGGCGCTTTGTGTGGCGTGGGCGCAGGAGGGGGCTCGGACGGTTGAGTACGGTCGGGATGCGCGGTCGTCCGCTAGTGCGGGGGTTAGCTCGGCAGCGGCTCCTGCAAAGACAGCGACAGATCCGGCTTCGCGAAAGGGGCGTGGGCAGAAGAGCGCGAGGGCGTTGAGTGCGGATGACCGGCTGGCGGTGATTGCGTCCGCGCTGGATTCGAAAACGCCGCGATTTGCGGAGCGCGACTGCTCGCATCTGGTGCATACGATTTATGAGCGAGCGGGATTTTCGTACGCCTATGCGAGTTCTGACGATCTATACGACGGCGTGCAGGGATTCGAGCGCGTTGCGCAGCCCCAGACGGGCGACCTGGTGGTGTGGCGGGGGCACGCGGGGATTGTGATCCGTCCGTCGCGGCATGTGTTCTTCAGCTTTCTGCATGCGGGGCCGGGGACGGATGACTACCGGAGCCGATACTGGAGGGGGCGGGGAGAGCCGCGGTTTTATCGGTACATAAAGAATGATGGGTGCGCGGGGTGTGCCCTAGCGCGGGGTAGGGCGAGCCGGTAGGTTGCGGCGGGGGTCTGCGGGGAATCCAGTCCAATTTGAGTTGAGTTCTCCAGGCTTTGAAAAGGACAACGCTTGGGGACGACCTGCGTGGTGCGCGGGCGAGACGCCCCCGCGACAGCCGGCGGGACGCCGGCGCTACGTTCCTACCCTTATAATCGACTGTCGGCATTTTTATGATTCAGACTTTGTTTGGCAGTCTTACGGAAGAACAGAAGCCGAGCTTCATCGACCGGATGAAGCACGCGGTCACGCGCACGCGGGAGAATCTTGCGGAGCGGATTGAGGAAGTGGTTTCGTTCGGCAAGGAGATCGACCGGGGTACGCTGGATGATCTCGAGGCCACGCTGATTGGCGCCGATCTGGGCAGCACGACTACGCAGGAGGTGCTCGGCAAGCTGCGCGAGAAGGCGGACCGGAAGCAGATTAAAGATGTGCAGGAACTCAAGCGGCTGCTGAAGGAAGAGTTGCTGGCGATTCTGACCGCGGCGAATACGCGTCCGGTGCAGAAGGTTGAGGGCGGCCCGGAAGTGATCCTGGTGGTCGGCGTCAACGGCACGGGCAAGACCACGACGATCGGCAAGCTGTCGCAGGTGTTCCGCTCGCAGGGAAAGAATGTCCTGCTCTGTGCGGCGGACACGTTTCGCGCGGCGGCGATTGATCAGCTGGAGATTTGGGGATCGCGCACTGGTACTGAGGTGATCAAGACCAAGCCTGGTGGGGATCCTTCGGCGGTGCTGTTTGATGCGTTGCAGGCTGCGGTGGCGCGGAAGGTGGATTACGTCGTCGTGGATACCGCAGGGCGGCTGCACACCAAGACCAGCCTGATGCAGGAACTCGACAAGATGCGGCGGACGGCGCAGAGGATTATTCCGGGGGCTCCGCATGAAACTCTGCTGGTGATGGACGCAACTACGGGGCAGAATGGATTGCAGCAGGCGCGCATGTTTACCGAGTCGGCGGGCGTGACGGGGATTGTGCTGACCAAGCTGGATGGGACGGCGAAGGGCGGAGTGGTGGTAGCGATTTCGCGCGAGTTGGGGCTGCCGGTACGGTATGTTGGGGTGGGTGAGAAAGCGGGAGATTTGCTGCCGTTTGATCCGAAGGAGTTTGTGGATTCGCTGTTTGAATGAGGTTGGGAGCAGGCGTGGTCGCGGGGTGCGAGACGCCCGCGCGACAGCCGGCGCGACGCTGGCGCTGCGAAGTAATTAAGGAGTGACTATGCGGGATTCCGGTGAGAAACGATCGCGGTTCCGGGTGGTGCTCGACTTTCTGAAGCGCTTACTGGGTGGAAAAACTACTCCTCCCGGTGATCCTTATGCTTATGCTATGGCTCCCCTGCGACGCGGACCGAGGGGGCGCAACGGGGCGGCTGTGGCGGACTTTGAGGATGATTCGTTTGAGAGCTTTCCGCCGCGCAGATGAGGCACGCTGGGGCTAAAGCCCTTTTTTTTGGAGCCACTCTACGCGGCCCTGAAGGACCGCTCTTCCACGGTTGTTCTATCTTTCCACAATGTCTGCTGACGTCCCAATGTCTGCTCACTCCTCAAGGTCTGCTGGCTCCTCAAACTCTCAGCACTCGTTTGACGAACAGCTTCTGCATCGCGCGCTCGTACTGGCGCGCGAGAGTGTGGGGCTGGCTTCGCCCAATCCTTACGTTGGTGCGGTGATTGCTGACCCTGCCGACAACGTGGTGGGCACCGGGACTTACACCTATGCGGGCGTGAAGCATGCTGAGGTGCTGGCGCTGGAGGCGGCGGGAGAGAAAGCTCTCGGCGGGACGCTTTACATCAATCTGGAGCCACATGCGCATCAGGGGCGGACTCCGCCTTGTACGGACGCGTTGATTGCTGCAGGGATTCATCGCGTGGTCGCGTCCATGACGGATCCGAATCCGAAGGTTAGTGGGATTGGATTTGGAAAGCTGCGCGCAGCGGGTGTGTATGTGGAAGTGGGGCGACTAGAGGAGCAGGCGCGGCGGCTGAATGAAGGGTTCGCGCGCTACGTCCGGCATGGGACGCCACTGGTGATGTTAAAGGCTGCGATGACGTTGGATGGGAAGATCGCGCCGCCGCCGGCGGATCCGAGGGAGCGACGGGACGGGACTCCGGCGGGAGGATGGGTAACGAGCGAAGTGGCGCGGGCGCATGTGCAGGAGTTGCGGCATGCGAACGACGCGCTGCTGGTGGGAGCAGGGACGATCTTGTCGGATAATCCGCTGCTGACGGATCGGAGCGGGCGGGCGCGACGGCGTCCGTTGCTGCGGGTGATTCTGGATTCGCGGTTGCGGGTGCCGCTGGAGTCGCAGCTGGTGAAGAGCGTGGCGGCGGAACGACAGAATGATGTGTTGATCTTTTGTTCTTCGGCGGACTCGCAGAAGAAAGCGCAACTGGAGGAACTGGGGATCCGCATTGAAACACTTTCCGCGGTGCTGCCCGACGGACGGCCTGACTTGGTCGCGATTCTCCGGCGGCTCGGAGAGTTGGAAATCACCTCGGTGATGATTGAGGGCGGAGCGACGGTGAATTGGACGGCGCTGGCGGCCAATGTCGTGGATAAAGTGTTCCTTTATTACGCTCCTAAGATTCTGGCGGGGACTGGGTCGATTCCCTTCGCGGCTGGAGCGGGATTTCGTCACATGAGCCAGGCGGCGCAGGTGAGGCATTGGCATCTGCATCGGTTTGGAGAGGACTTTGCGGTGGAGGGGTATTTGCGGGATCCGTATGGGGAGTGAAGTACTCAGTACGCAGTGCTCGGTTATCACGGATTCTTTCCGGGCTGACTGCTGGATGCTGCAAAGGGTTAGAATGATCGGT
>DATDGW010000327.1:0-2135 GCA_036521895.1 Candidatus Sulfotelmatobacter sp.
GTGTCTCCGAAATCGCTTTGGAAAACGATAGGGCCGGCGCCTTGCGGTAATTGAGCATTAAGCGCATTCAGCTTGAGATTGATGTCGCTGAATTGGCGCTTCGTATCCTTCACACTCTCATCCAGCTGTAGGTACACAAACGAATAGCCGGGGAGAGAGATGGATTTGACGCCATAGTCTGCGTCCGTTCCGGGATGAATCGTTTTGTTCTCTGCGGCAACGTCTTCAATGCGCCGGGTAACGAACTGCTCGACCTGCTCTGCTGTCGCTCCGGGCCAAGGACAAGCCGCCACGGCGACGCGCACGGGGATTTCCGGGTCTTTTCGCTGCGGCATGGATGTGTAACCGAACCAGCCCCAAACGAGCACCCCAACGAGCATCATCCAGGAAATGTGTGGATGCTCAACAAAGAACCGAGTGATATTGCGCCGATTGCTGATGTCTTGATTGTTTTCGTGTGCCATTTTTCTATTCCTTTATCGGAGAACTTGAACTAAATCGCCATCCTTCAAATCGGCGACTCCAACTACGACGATCTTTTCCCCTGGTTTCACACCTTCCACTGCCACGTCACTCTCGTGGGTCTCACCTAACGTCACGGCTCGCAAATGTGCGGTCCATTTGCCGTTCACTTCGCTGGCGACGAAAACGCCATAGCGCCCAGATGCGGACGGGTCAGCGACAACAGCTGCCAAAGGCACGGAAGGTGCCGGAGCCTTTTCAACGCCAGAGAGAGTGAGCGAAGCAATCATTCCCGGCTTCAGATAACTCTTGGGATTGGGCACGGTCACTTCGACTGCGAAAACACGATTTTTCTCGTCAGCGCCCGCGGCAATACTTGTCACCTTGCCTTTGTACTGTTTCGAGTCGTCTTGTAAGTGAATGCTGAATTCCTGGCCCAGGCGGAGTTGCTTAACTGCATACTCTGGAACACCGAAACTCACTTTGACCGCACTGGTGTCAGCGATAGTGAACGCGGCAGTTCCGGGCGACGCCAGATTTCCGAGTTCGATATTGCGAGCCAGGATGAAGCCGGAAAAGGGCGCGCCCAAATCCGCGTCGGCCAAAGACAATTGCGACTGTCGCAAGGTGGCCTTCGCCTGGTCTACAGCACCCCGGCTTGAATCGAATCGCGCTTGGCTTTGGTCAAACTCCGGCTTCGTCAGGCTGTGCGTGGAGTAAAGCGCCTTAGCGCGTTCGTAATCCTGAGAAGCTTGGAGATGTTGCGCCTCGGCCTGCGTTACGGCTGCTGCGGCCTGGTCAAGCTGGTTTTTTAAATCCTGGTGGCGAATCTGTGCCAGCATTGCGCCACGCGTAACATAGTCGCCTGCTCCAATCTCACGGCGTCTTCCATCTGCCCCCATGACCTGTTTGATCTCGGTGACGTATCCCGAGGACTTGAAGGACAGCGCCGCCTGCGCCAGCGGTAACACCGAAGCCGAGTAGCGTAGGCTTTCTGAAGAAGAGTTGAGCGCAACATCCAGTACGCGGACAGGCGTTGAAGATTTCGCTGCTACCTGTGTCGGTTGCTGGCATCCACTTGACCCTGCGATTAGCACCAATAGTGCAGCGGCTGCTTTCCGTAGCCCCATGCTTGATTTGTTTTTCATGCGTTTACTCCACTCCCATCGCTTTTTCAAAGTTGGCCCGTGCCGTCCAAAATCCCGCGAGTGCTTGCTGGTACTGCGCCTCTGCCTGCGATACCGCAGCTTGTTGCTGCGACAGATCGAACAGAAGTGCTGCTTTTTGGTCGTAGCGGTTTGTCACTTCACCGAGCTTCGCCTGTTCTGCCTCACGCTGATCCGTCAGGGCGTCCAGCAGGACGCGTGCTTCCGCCAGTTTGCGAAACTTTTCTTCTACATCCAGCAGGACGCCCTGTTCAACGTCGCGTTCCGTTGTTGCCTTCTGCTCTGTCGTGGCCTTGAGTTCTGCGATCCGGTGCTTCTTGTATCCCCAATCGAAGGGCTGCCATTGCAATTGGAATCCGACAGTGCCGGCGCTCTGCGGGAGGAAATTGACGTTTTGGAATCCAAGGTAGCTGACCTGAAAACTCAGATCAGGAATGTATTTCGCGTGCTCGCGACGCACATCCAGTTCGGCAATCTTGGTCTGTAGCCGGGCTCCACGGAGTTCGG
>DATDGW010000328.1:0-3369 GCA_036521895.1 Candidatus Sulfotelmatobacter sp.
GAGCAAGAGAACAATCATTCCGCATCCGTCATAGAGTATTGCTATGAGTTTGATGTCGGTTCCGACACCCCTGAGTTGAGAAGAGCGTGGATTTTCACCGCGGGCACAAAATCGTTCGTAGCCTACGAACCGAAGCAAGGCTCTTGTTGGGACAGCATAGCGAGTTCGCCAGAATCGGCCGGTTCAAGGCTGGACAACTCAAAATAAGCACCATTCAAAGGATCAGGCAGGAACATCGTTCCTAAGCCCCTTGATCGCCTCTCGCATAAGCCTGACCTGCCCATAAAACCTCGGACCTGATTTACAAAAGGCACGAATTGGGCATTGGATCAATCTTTCGGAGTGGCTGTGAGTCTTCAAGGACAAAGCCAGAAAACACAATGCCACATCGGGGACATGTGCCGTCATCAAATGTTTTGTCCTTCTTGACTTTCACCTCGACTATCAAATCTTGGCCCCCACAAGTAACGCCCTCAGTGGTCACCGCAAAACCGGCCATACGAGGTCACTTCAAAACCGGCCATAGGAACCTGCCAAGACATAGGATGTTTTACGCTCCGAGAGCGGTTTCAGGCAAGCGAAGCGGAACAGCGCGCTTGACATCAACGAAGGTGATCTTCAGCATGGGAGACGGACGGCGAAGCGGAGGCGGGCCATGCTGGCGAGCAACCTGCCAAGGAATAGCCATTCGAAACTCATCCGACCGATGAATGGGGAGAGGAGCCGTGAGGTTTCTCTCCCACAGAAGACAACATTCAGAGGGAGGATAGATTTCCCATGCCTGGAAAAACGCAAGGCTGCCCTGGCCACGGTCTGTGGTGATCGAAGAAAGTCTCATGATTGTTCTCCAGAAGTGGAATTAGTTTTGGTGCGCCAGCTGCGCGGACCGCACTTGAGCAGGTGGCCGTGATGCAGGAGGCGGTCGAGCATGGCGCTGACGGCCGCGGTGTCGCCCAGCAGTTTGCCCCAGTCTTCGACGGGGCGATTGGAAGTCACCAGAGTGCTGACGCGTTCATAGCGGCGCATGATGATCTCGAGCAGGTCCTCGGCGGCGGTGAGGGGCAGCTTGCGCATGCCCAGATCATCGAGGATGAGCAGAGGGACAGTGGTGAGGAACTCCATGCGCTGCTGCCGCGAGTGATCGAGGGTAGCGTCGGCAAGTTCCTCCAGCAGGCGATGGGCTTCGCGATACAAGACGCGATAGCCCTGCTGAATCGCCGACTGCCCGATGGCTTGCGCGAGATGAGATTTGCCGCTGCCGGGCGGACCGAGGAACAAGGCATCTTCATGACGGGAGATGAAGAGGCCGGTCGCCAGCTCATACACCAGACTGCGATTCATCTTGGGGTTGAAGATGAAGTCGAAGTTGTCGAGCGTCTTTTGCGAATCGCGGAACTCCGCCTGTTTGCGCCGGCGTTCCAGCAGCCGGTCGCTGCGGCGGGTGAGTTCATCGGCGACCAGACAGGAGATCAGGTCAAGGGGCGCCATGGTTTCGGTTTGCGCCTGGCGCAAGCGGGTTTCCAGCACGGCGGCCATGCCGCCCAGGCGTAGTTGTCGTAAAGCACGATCTAATTCGGTCAGGTTCATGGTTGGTTGGTCTCCTTGGTGCGTTGTTGGATGAGGTCGCGGTACTGGACCAGTTCGCGGATGATGGGGTCGATCTGGCGGAGAGTGAGCGGCAGTTGCGGTCCACGCTCGAGGTAGCGGCGGACAAAGCGGTAATCGGCGACGCCGACTTCCAGAGCTGTGGCGCAAGCTTGTTCGACCGCGGCCAAGCCATGTTTCTTGGTCAAGGACAGAACCCCTTGGATGCGGCGAACCGATACTGGGCCTTGCCGTTGATGGAGTAAGCGACAGAGCTGGCCGATGTAATTTCCAACTCGATCGGCACGCGCCAGCAATTGCTGCGTGCTCAGCGGCGTCTTGGGAGAACGGTCACGCTGTTGGATGGCATGCTGGCCTCGCCTGTGATGGAAGTGTTCGCGCAGCAGTTGGCCAGTCTTGGGATCGAGCAGCCGCACATAGACTTCGTTCCACTGTACGTTCACTTGCCGTCCGATCCAACCGGGAGGTGCGCCGTAGTAGGCGGCATCGACTTCGACGCAGCCATCCAGGTGCACGGTGCGGACGCCGAACTGGTAGTAGCGGAAAGGCTCCAGCGGCAGAGGCAGCAGGGCCGGGCGTTCTTCGGCAAACATGGCCGCCACCTGGCGTTTGGTGGTGCCGTGAATGCGCGTATCGGCACAGCGTTCTTCCCAACGATCCAGGTAGGCCTGCGCTTCTTCCAGACTCTCAAAGCGCAGACCCTTCAAGGGCGTTTTCTGCGCGTGGCCGACTCCGGACTCAACTTTGCCTTTGCGATCAGGATCGCGCACGCGGCACGGCAAGGCCACCGCGCCATAATGCTGCAGCACATCGCGGTAGAGAGGGTTGAGGGTAGGATCGTAGAAATCAGGAGCCAGCACGCCTTCGCGTAAATTGTCCAACACCACCACGCGCGTGGCTCCGCCCAGCCGGCGAAAAGCGCGTTCGTGCAGCTCGGCCCAGAGGCGCGTGCTGGAGCGGAACGTGAGCAGCCGCACACACTTTCGGCTGTAGCCCAGGGTCATCACGAACAGCCGCGTGCGCCGGTACTTGCCGCTCAGCGGATCGCGCACCATCGGCCCCGTGCCGTAATCGACCTGGGCTTCTTCTCCCGGCGCCGTCTGGATCACTGCACGAGCTTGCGGAGTTTGCTTCCCCCGCAGCTTGCGCACATAGCGCTTGACCGCTTGGTAGTTGCCGGTGAAGCCGTGACTGGCCACCAGATCTTGCCAGATGGCCATGGCATTGCGCCCTTGCCCGAGACTCAACTCAATAAAATCGCCAAAGGGCTCGCAACTGCTTCTGCCAAAAGTGGATAAGCTCGGCGAGACCGGCTCCCACCCGGTGGTCACCTCTATGGCCGGTTTTGCTTCCGACCCGGTGGTCACTTCGTTGGCCGGTTTTGCCGGTGCGCCCCGTCCCCAGACCCCGGGTGCACGCACGGCGATCCCGGCCGCCCGCAGATAGGCCCCCGCAGTTTCTCGCCGCACTCCCGTCTCGCGTTCGATCCGGCGCAGCGACCACCCCAACCGTCCCAGGGCTATGACTTGTTCTTGTTTATCCCCACTCAAGACATTGCTCATCTGCGGAGGCTAATGCTCCGCTCTGCTCAACGTCTTAGCTCAGTTCCCTATGGCCGGTTTTGAAGTGACCCTAGATGGCCGGTTTTGGGTGACCCCCGAGGGAGCACGGCGGGCGTACCGGAGAGCTCTGGAGGAATATGTATCCGGATAGTAAGGAATGGCCGTACTCTCTTCTGAGCAACAAGATGACATATCTGGACAT
>DATDGW010000329.1:0-1531 GCA_036521895.1 Candidatus Sulfotelmatobacter sp.
GTGGTGGCAAAACTATGGCACTGGCCGCGAGATACATCCGGATGATCCCAACCAGGGAGTTGCTCACAACACACTGCTGTCCGGTTAAAGATCGAACAAAATCAGTTGGTTAGGGTCCCCGAGTAGATTTGCGTCGATGTCGAGTGGCTCAAGTGCCTGTGAAATGGGCGTTCTCTCGAAAAGGTTGACGCTAAGAATCTGTAGAGTTTGGTAGAGGCTTGCCTCCAGGTCCAACCGCTTTCGCGCAATGGCGACCAGCACATACATCGATACAGCGATCCAGATCTGGGTCTTCACCGCGTTCTCACTGGTCCCGTAGAACGCCTTAATTCTGAGATGCTGTTTTATCCATTTGAAAAACAATTCCACGGCCCACCTCGACTTGTAGATCTGAGCAATGACCGGGGCAGGGAGAGTGAAGTTATTGGTAAGGAATCTAAATCGCTTTTTCTTTTCCACGTCCAGAAAGGTGACGCGGCGGAGCGCATCCGGGTAAACGGAAGCAGACTCAAAAGAGGTCAGGATGACGGTGTGATCGGAACGGACGCCCGTGCTCTTATCGATCTTGTGGGAGTAGCGGCGTTGCAACAGGACGTTGGCTTTGGTGCGCACTACGAAGAAGGCGGAGCTGAGGGTGAGGAAGAAGAGGCGTTCGAAATCCACGTACGCGCGGTCCATGACGTAGAAAGCACCGGGCTCAGGCATGATCTCGTCCAGGATATTTACGTCGTGCACTCTACCCTCAGTAATGCGGATAAACGTGGGGATATTGCCACGCAGGTCCAACAAGGTGTGCATCTTGACGGCGGCTTTGTGTTTGCGAAACTTCGCCCACGGAAATAAAGCGAGGCACAAGTCGATGGTCGTGGAGTCCAACGCATAGAGACTCTGATCCAGATCGACGCCGATCGGATCGAGCGCATAGAGTGGCCGAGCGATGGCGATCAAAACCTGCGCAAAGTCGGCGTAGATTCGCCAGTCGCGAGCTTCGTTGGCATCGGCCAACGTCGAGCGCGCTACCTTGCCGCGGAATCCCATGTGGTAGAGCTTGCTCCCGATGGAACCGAGGCAAGCTTCAATGTCGCGAAGACTCTCACGGTAAGTCAACTGCGCGAATGCCATCGCCAGATATTGATCCCAACAGGACAAATTTTTCAGATAGCGACCACCGCCATATCGATCTACGCACTTCTGGAACTGTTGGTGGGGAAGGAACTCGATCAACTGAGAGAAGACGGTGCGCCCGGTGTTCATCCCGTATTGTCAATGTTTCGTACCAGGCCGCCAAGGACGCAAGGACGCTCCAAAACGTCATTTTCATTTCAAATCGTTTTTACGCCAAACCGCATGCATCACATTGAATCTACATGGCTTGCCCGCTCACTGCGGAAGTTTCCCCGGACAGCAGTGGCTTGAGATCATGGCTTTGCAAAAGGATGCGGATCGTTTCCCGGCCCACGCGTGGCGCCAACTTTCGCTTCACCGCTTCCTGCGCAATCAGCCGCACACTCCATCGCGCCTGACCCTGGGG
>DATDGW010000330.1:0-3748 GCA_036521895.1 Candidatus Sulfotelmatobacter sp.
GCTAGCATGTTTGCGTTTCATGGATTCTCTCCTCAAACGATCAGAGGCGGATGCGAAATTCAGCCCATTGATCCTACCACACTTGACGGCGGCCGGCGTTCGCTAGCTTGCACGCGGGCGGGCGACCTGGAAGGGAAGAACTTGCTGATTGTCTTTTTTGTTGCAGTAATCCGTGCGTATAGTATACGCTAGGATAAGAGGCGCCGAAAAATGCCGATTTCCAAGTCCCTGGAGTCCCTCGATCAGCAACGGGCTAGCATCGCCCATCAAATTGCGGCGTTGGGCGACCTGCGTGCTGGCTCGATCACGTCCACCACGGGCCGGTGTGGCAAGCCCAACTGCCACTGCCATCAACCCAAAGATCCGGGGCATGGCCCGAACTTCCGCCTGACCTACAAAGTCAATGGCAAGACTGTCACGGAATCCCTCCCCGACCTAGCTGCGACGCGAAAGGCCGAAGGAGAGATCTCCGAATTCCGCAAATTACAAGTCCTGCACAAGGAATTTGTCGAGGTCAACGCGCAGATCTGCCAGGTGCGCCCCCGGGAGCCGGACACGCTGTTGCCGGAGGAAAAAAAACGGCGGAAGCCATCCGCCAGGAAGTCACGCGCGAAGTAAACCAGCTGTTGCGGGTCATCTTCAACGGCCGCCGCAAATCGGGACGTCTGGATCTGGAGGCCATCGAGATGGCGGTGCGCTCGGCCATGCATCAGGCGGGGGCAACGGCCTTAACGGAACTCCTGCAGTTGGCAGCTCCGCAGGAAGGCCAACGGAGCTTTCCTTGTTCGTGTGGCCAACAGGCTCAATACCGTGAGTTGCGCTCCAAGCCAGTCCTGACCGCGGTGGGCAAAGTGGAAGTGTCACGTCCGTACTACTTGTGCGCGCACTGCCATTCCGGCCAGTTTCCCGCCGACGTAGAACTGGACATCGAAAACACGGAGTTCTCTCCTGGAGTGCGCCGCATGCAGGCGGTCGCGGGCCAAGGGTCGCCCTTCGACCACGGCCGCCAGCAGATGAAACTCCTCGCCGATCTGGAGGTGACCACGAAAGCCGTGGAGCGGACGGCGGAAGCCATAGGAGAGAATATCGCCGCGCGGGAGCAGGAGCAGATCCAGCGGGCCGTGCAGTTGGATCTGCCGATGGTGGGGGGCAAACCGGTTCCGATTCTGTATGTGCAAATGGATGGGACGGGAGTACCGGTGGTGAAAAAGGAGACGGTGGGTCGGCAAGGTAAGACGGACGGCCAACCGGCCCATACGCGGGAAGTCAAGTTGGGATGTGTGTTCACCCAGACCCAGTGGGACCACGAGGGCTACCCCATCCGCGACCCGGATTCCACCACCTACACCGGCGCCATCGAGACCGCTGAAGAGTTTGGCAAACGCATCTACCTGGAAGCCTGGAAGCGCGGCTGGAGCCGCGCCGAAAAGAAAGTCGTCATGGGCGATGGAGCCGAATGGATCTGGAATCTTGCCGAGCAACATTTTCCAGGCGCGGTGCAGGTTGTCGATCTCTATCACGCGCGCCAACACCTGTGGCAGTTAGCTCGCAAGCTACACCCCCATGACGAAGGGACCCAGAAAACCTGGATGAACGTCCACCAGCGGCGCCTGCTCGACAAGGGGAAAATCGAAAAGCTGGTGTGCGCGCTTCGCTCCATCGATTCCGCCCATCCCGAAGTGGTCGAGAAGATTCGCACCGAGGCCGATTACTTTGAGAGAAATGCAGCGCGCATGCGCTATCCAAAGTTCCGCCGCCAGCATCTCTTTGTCGGCACGGGAGTCATCGAAGCTGGCTGCAAGACCGTCATCGGCTCTCGTCTCAAACAGTCCGGCATGTTCTGGACGGTCCGAGGAGCCAATGCCATCATCGCCCTGCGATGTTGCCATCTCAACGGCCGGTTTGAGGACTACTGGGAGGCCCGCCAGGCAGCTTGATCTCCACTTCTATGTCGCGCACCCCTTGTCTCATGCCAGATGAGCCTGAAGCGGGGGCTGGATTCTCATACAAGATGAGCCTGAAGGGGGGAGGGACCGGGATGCTGGGGATTGATCATCAGCATGGACGATTCGGAAGCGGTGAGCCTGGAGCAGATCCGGGCGTTTTTGGCGGGGAGCGGGGAGGTTCGATTCGCGGGGGTGCGGCGTGCGGATGTTTACGCCTGGGTGGAGCGGACTGTAGTGCGGCACGAGTACGGCGGTCTGAGTCGGGCGGGCAAGGGTTTGGTGCGGCGGTATCTGGCGCGGATGACGGGGCTGAGCCGGGCGCAAGGGACGCGGCTGATCACGGCGCATCGCAAGACGGGGCGGGTGAAGGCGGCCGCGTATCAGCGCAGGAAGTTTGCGACGCGCTACACGGCGGCCGACGTGGATTTGCTGGCCTACGTGGACCGGGCGCACGGGAACCTGAGCGGTCCGGCGACCAAGCGGATCCTGGAGCGCGAGTACGCCGACTATGGCCAAGCGGCCTACCAGCGCCTGGCGCGGATCTCGGTGGCGCACATCTACCGGTTCCGCAACTCAGCCGCCTATCGCAAACGCAACACCAGCTATCAGCCGACGCGGCCCACGGTGATTCCCATCGGCGAGCGGCGCAAGCCGCAGCCCCGAGGCTGGCCCGGGTATCTACGAATCGACACGGTACATCAGGGCGATCAGAATGGCCACAAGGGCATTTATCACATCAACGCGGTGGACGAAGTGACGCAATGGGAGATTGTCGCGGCCACACCGCAGATCTCGGAATTATGGCTGATCCCATTGCTGGAAACGATGCTTCAGCAGTTTCCATTTGTGATTCGCGGCTTTCATTCCGACAACGGCAGCGAGTTCATCAACTACACCGTGGCCAGGCTGCTGAGCAAGTTGTTGATCGAACAAACCAAGTCCCGGGCGCGCCATTCCGGCGACAACGGATTAGTGGAAGCCAAAAACGGCGCCGTGATTGGCAAACACCTCGGCTTGGGCCACATCGGCGCCGAACACGCCGCGGCGGTCGATGCGTTTCACCGCCAGCATCTCAATCCGTACGTCAACTTCCACCGGCCTTGCGCCGTGCCGGTGGTGATCATCGCGGCCAACGGCAAGCGCCGCCGTACCTATCCGCGCTGGGCCACGCCGTTCGAGTTGTTCCAGGAAATGCCGCGTTGCGAGAGTCTGCTGCGACCCGGCGTGACGCTGGCCGAGCTCCAACAGTTCGCACAACTCCAATCGGACACCGAAGCCGCCTTGGAAATGCAGCGCGCCAAGCGTCAACTGCTGAGCCGCATCGGCACACGCAGCGCCTAATCCGACGCACCAGCCCGGAGCGCCGTGGAAATGCCGGGCCGTGGACAGCCGTGGAAAACCGCCCTCGCTGGCGCGATGGGCGCTGCGCGCCGGTTTCCCACCGCTGCCCACCGCCCTTGGAAAACGCTCTCGCGTTTTCCACATTCCCACCGCGCCGCCGGCTCTTCTTTTTTCTTCATCCAAACCTACGAAAGGACCCCCTGCTCCTAGCCCTCCCTACTGCCCTCGTTCAGGCTCATCCTTCGATGAGAAAATGCTTTTCTTCATGGCCTCACGCCCTCGAGACTGGTAGCTTGCGCCTTTCTAAAAGCGGCGCGTCCGACCGCTGCAAAGCCCCGACTCCGGGCCTTAGGCAACTTGCCATTTCATGCATCTTGAAACCGATAAACTTCCGGTACTGGTCGGTTGCGTAGCGCCCCTGCGCGACCTGCAGCACGTCGAAGCCGAACTGTCCGGATGTG
>DATDGW010000331.1:0-4966 GCA_036521895.1 Candidatus Sulfotelmatobacter sp.
TCGTCGATCATCTGAAAACGTAGTTGTTTGAAAATCTGCCGAAGTAATACACCAACATCATCATCGGCGCCGCAGGCGCCCATCATCCGTCATCATCCTTGGAGTCTGCTGAGGTGTACCTTCGTCTTCGACGGTGGGTAATGTTGCGGGGTCTAGCCGCTTGCGACGGCGAGACCCCGTTGGGCAACCTTCATCAGGTAGCCATCTATTGGAAGATGTTCCTACCCTGCCATGATCGGTCGCCGTTGTCCAGTCCCACCTGGCAACGCGGATGGCGTGTCATGGCGAGGTTGTTCTCCGACAGCGGGTTTGCCGCGGCAGCGAATGTCACGCCGTGTTCTGGATCTGTCGCCGCTGCGATCGGGGACAGCGTTATTGCAGCATGGCCTGCCAGGCCGAAGCCCGCCGTCAACAGCGCCGTTGTGCCAACCGTCGCCACCAGCAAAGCCCCGAAGGACGAAAAGACCATCGCGATCGGCAGCGCGACTATCGCCAACGCCGGGCACAAAAAAGTGTGACGGATCAGGGTTCCGCTTCGATCTCCTCGCCGGGCAATATGGCAACGTGGGATGCGAGATCAGCGCGGGTCGCGGCCCGAGTAGACTTAGCCTTCGCTTCTGTGCAAGCGCGGAAGCCGTCGAGTAAGCCTCATCCGCCCTTCCTGCGCTGTATTGGGTGCGGTCGGCGCGGTCGGTTCGTCGATCCGTTCCCCAAAATCCCCGCAGTGAGGATGCGGAACTTCGATGATTAGCTCAGAAACCCGCGTACAGATCCGTCATTGGTTCTACGCCGAACATTGGAAGATTGGCACCATTGCCCAAGAACTTGGCGTCCATCCCGATACCGTCCGCTCCGCCATTGAGTCCAACCGCTTCCACCGCGCGCAAACCCTGCGCCCCTGCCTCACCGATCCCTACTTGCCTTTCATCCGCCAGACCTTGGACCTGTATCCCCGCTTGCGCGCCACCCGCATCTGCCAGATGCTCCGCGAGCGCGGCTACCAGGGTAGCGTCGTCCAGTTGCGGCGCGCCGTGGCCAATCTGCGCCCCCAGCGGCCGGAACCATTTTTGCGTCTGCATATGTTTCCGGCGGAGCAAGCGCAAGTCGACTGGGCGCACTTCGGCGAAGTCCTGGTCGGGCGCGCCCGCCGGCGTCTGTCCTGCTTTGTCATCACCCTGGCCTACTCCCGAGCGTTGTATCTGGAGTTTTTCTTCGACCAAACCATGGAGAACTTTTTGCGCGGCCATGTCCACGCCTTTCAAGCCTGGGCGGGCTCACCGCGCGTGATTCTTCATGACAATCTTCGCAGTGCGGTGCTGGAGCGGCGCGGCAATCAAATCCACTTCCATCCCCGTTTGCTGGAGTTGTGTGCCCACTATCACTGCATCGCCCGTCCCTGCCAGGTGCGGGCCGGCAATCAGAAAGGCCGCGTCGAACGCGCGATTCGTTACGTGCGCGAATCCTTCTGGGCCGGCCGCGACTTCACTACCTTGGAACAATGCAATCGTCAGGCCCTCTTCTGGCTCGACCAGGTCGCGCATCAGCGCCCCTGGCCCGGCGACGATACCCGCACCGTGGCGCAGGCCTTCGCCGAAGAACAACCGCGCTTACTACCGCTGCCCCTCCATCCCTTCAACACCGATTTGATTCTTCCCATTCGTTCCGCCAAGACCATCTACGTCCGCTTTGATCTCAACGATTATTCCATCCCGCCTGAGGCCGTTCGCCGTCCCCTCACCTTAGTCGCCTCTGACTCCTGGATTCGTATCTTGGACGGAACCCAGGAGATCGCTCGCCATCGCCGCAGTTATGATCGGCACCAACCGCTGCTGGATCCGGCTCATCAACAGGCGCTGCTGCAGGAAAAACGCAAGGCGTTTCACTCCACGCCCACCGGCCGGCTTGCACAAGCCGTGCCGGAAAGCGAAACCTTGCTGGATCTCGCCTTCGCTCGTGGGGAATCGGCGGGCAGTCAAACTGCCCAACTGCTCAAACTGCTGGACCTCTACGGCGCTCCGCCCTTACGCCATGCCATCCGAGAAGCACTGGAGCGGGACACGCCCCGCGCTTCTTCTGTGGCCTTCTTGCTGCGCAGGCGGCAGCAACCGACACCCCCCGCGGCGCCCAAAGTCGATCTCAGCCGCCACCCCGAAGCCCAAGCCATCGATGTTCAACCCCACGACTTGGAGACCTACGATGAACTCGCCCACCACCACAATGATGAACCCGATGAATAACCTTGCCGCTCAACTCGGACAAGTTGGATTGCGCGCGCTACCTGCCAACCTGGACGACTTTGTCGCCCGCGCCACCAAAGGCCGCTGGTCCCCCCGCATGCTGCTGGAGCAACTGGCGCAGGCCGAGGCCGAGGACCGTTCTCGACGCAGTCTGGAACGGCGCTTGCGCATCTCCGGCATCAAGAACTTCAAGCCTATGGTGGACTACGAATGGACTTGGCCAACCAAGATCGAACGCGACGTCATTGAGCGCGCCCTTACCTTGGACTTCCTGCCCGAGGCTCGCAATCTGGTCCTCGTCGGTCGTAACGGGTTAGGCAAAACCATGATCGCCAAGAATATCTGTCACGCTGCCGTGTTCGCCGGCAGTTCGGTACTGTTTCGTTCCGCTCCAGCGCTCCTGGAGGAACTCCACCGCCAGACCCCGGAAGGACGCCGCCACAAACTTCGTATCTACGCCAATGTCGGCTTGTTATGCATCGATGAGGTCGGCTACTTGTCCTTCGATGACAAAGCCGCGGACCTGCTGTATGAAGTCATCAACCGCCGCTACGAACGCAAGCCCCTGATCGTGACTACCAATCGCCCCTTCAAAGAATGGAATGAGGTCTTTCCCAACGCTACCTGTATTGCCACCCTTCTCGATCGTCTCCTGCATCACGCCGACGTGACCCTGATTGAGGGTGAAAGCTATCGCATCCGGGAAAGCGAACAAGAAGCCGCTGCCCGCCGGAGGAAGAAATGAGCGCCCCATCCACTGACTCCGATGTCGCCCGCTACGTCTCGACCGTCTTGACTCTGTACTTAGGGCTGCCCGAGACTCCCTTGCGTCCGAGCGCCCAAGATCGAAAGTGTGCTCGCGAACTCTACGATCGCGCTGTGCCTTTGCCTGTCATCGAGTCGGCTTTCCTGTTAGCTTCTCTGCGTCGATTACTCCGGCCAGCTGACCTACCGCCGCTGTCTCCCATTCGATCCCTCGCCTACTTCCAACCAGTCATCGCGGAACTGCTCTCCAATCCTGCACCCGAAAACTATCTCGACTACTTGCGGTTCAAACTGCATCGCATCGCCTCCGGCAAGAACATCGTTAATGGACCCACTCCGGCAGATGTTCAGAAAACTACGTTTTCAGATGATCGCTAACAACAGGAAGAGGATGCCGAACAAATCACTCACAATACTCTAGCCTCCTACCGAAGTATGATTTGCCAACACATCCGACCCAAGTGGGGCGATGTCTGTCTCGAAGACGTTCGGCCCGCTTTGGTACAGGATTGGCTTCGCAAGCTCGTCCTCTCGCCCAAGTACAAGGGACATATTCGATCCCTGATGTATCGTCTTTTCGACAAGGCGATGCTTTGGGAATTGCTGAATGTGGAACGAAACCCCATGGACTTGGTCGAAGTGAAGGGCATCAGCAAGCGCAAGAAACGTCCTTGCGTCCTTCAGGTAAAGGATGCTTGGCAAATGCTCGACGCGCTGGTTCAGCCCTTTCGAACCATCGTGCTAATTGGCTTGTGTTTCGGTTTGCGAATCAGCGAAATCCTGGGTTTGCGCTGGACGGATTTCGATTTCAAACGATCGGTGGTTCTGGTTCAACGATCAGCGGTCGGAAAGCGGCTCAACAAGTTGAAGACGGAGTATTCGCAGGACGAGGTTCCAATCGAACGGGGCTTTATCCTCGAACTCAAGAAATGGCAAGCGCTCTGTCTCGATACCGAAGAGCACTGGCTTTTCCCGAGCCCGGTGACGGGTCGACCGTATCATGCCGACTCGATGCGCAACGACTACCTGGTTCCTACAGGTCTGAAATTGGGACTTGGCAGGATCGGGTTTCACACGTTCCGTCACACATATCGTGCGTGGCTGGACGAGACCGGAGCACCGGTGGGAGTGCAACAAAAACTCATGCGACACGCGCACGTTTCGACCACCATGGATCAGTATGGCAATGCCTCGGCCCTGGCCAAGCGCAAGGCCAATCGACCCATCGTGCAACGCCTCTTGCAAAGGCCTGCGAATCAAGAGGTCTCCATTCAATAAACAAGGGGAACTGTGTGGCAGTTCCCCTTATTGGACAGTTTTGGACAATCGGTACAAGTGCCCAATTGCCCGTAACCTTATGATTGCGTTGGTTGCGGGGGGTGGATTTGAACCACCGACCTTTGGGTTATGAGCCCAACGAGCTACCAGACTGCTCCACCCCGCGCATTCATCATAACAACCTCATTGCGCAGCGTCAATTTTTCAGCTGGGGACGCTCGCATGCCTCCACGATCTTGGTTGGATCGATGGCGGAGCTGTCGATTTGTTCTTCGAGGATTGTTCCGTCCTTTCCGATAAGGAAGTTTATACGGCGCGCGGCCTTGTATTTGTCCAGGTAGACGCCGTACTTGCGCGTGGTCTCTCCGCCCCAATCACTCAACAGGGGGAAGGTGACTCCAATTTGATCGGCGAATGCTTTGTTTGAGAAGGGGCTATCCATGCTCACACCCAGGACCTGGGTGTCGGTCGCTTCCAGCTCTTTCAAGTGCTGCTGGAAGTTTTTCATTTGCTCGGTTCAACCGCCGGTGAAGGCGAAGATGTAGAAGGCCAGCGCGACATTTTTCTTGCCACGATACTGGCTTAGGGTGACGTCTTTCAATCCAGTGCCGTCGAAGTATTGCAGCTTGAAATCGGGCGCGACGTCGCCGACTTTCAAGGAGAGAGGCGCCGGCGCTGGTTTATTC
>DATDGW010000332.1:0-2805 GCA_036521895.1 Candidatus Sulfotelmatobacter sp.
GCGACGGAAAAGCGCAAGCGCGTAGGCCGGGGCATGGGTTCCGGCATGGGTAAGACGTCCACGCGGGGACACAAGGGCCAGCGCTCGCGCAGCGGTTCCCGCATGATCCGCGGCTTTGAAGGCGGCCAGATGCCGCTGCACCGGCGCATGCCCAAGCGCGGCTTTACTAATATTTTCCGCAAGCAATTCAACATCGTGAGCTTAGAGCGACTGGCGGCGCTGGAAGCGCTTCACGGTGCTCCGATCACGCCGGACGTGCTGCGCAAGGCCGGGGTCATCAAGACCATGCAACCGGTGAAGATTCTGGGCGATGGCGAACTCAAGATTGCGATCACGGTCCATGCACACAAGTTTTCGAAGTCGGCGCAGGAAAAAATCACGAAAGCAGGCGGCAAGGTAGAGGTCTTGCAGTAATGTTTGACAAACTGGCGAACATTTTCCGCATTCCGGATCTGCGCAAGCGCATCCTATTCACTCTGGGATTGCTGTTCGTGTACCGATTGGGCGGGCACTTGCCTACTCCCGGTGTGAAATGGGAACAACTCGAACACTTCTTCGACCAGAATCGCGGATCGTTCCTCGGGTTTGTGGACTTGTTTTCCGGCGGCCAGTTGCGTCGCATGACCATCTTCGCGCTGGGCATCATGCCGTACATTACGGCATCGATCATTCTGCAGTTGCTGACCGTGGTTTATGAGCCGCTGGCCAAGCTGCAGAAGGAAGGCGAACTAGGCCGCAAGAAGATCACGCAGTGGACGCGCTATATCACCGTCATCTTGAGCGCGGTGCAGTCGTTCGGCATTGCGGTTGGACTGGAAAAGACGGGCGACTTCGTCATCAACCCTGGCTGGGGATTCCGCCTGATGACGATGTTGACCTTGACCACGGGCAGTGCGTTCATCATGTGGCTGGGCGAGCAGATCACAGAGCGCGGTGTCGGAAACGGCATGTCGTTGTTGATCTTTGCCGGCATCGTTGTGGGTTTGCCGCGCGGCGTAGGCGATCTGGTCGAGAAGGCCAAGAACGCAGCCTGGGGAGCGATGACGTTCCCGCTCATGATCGGGATGATCATCTTCATGATCGCGGTCGTCGCTTTCATCGTCTTCGTGGAGCGGAGTGAGCGGCGAATCCCGGTGCAGTACGCCAAGCGTGTGGTTGGCCGCAAGGTGATGGGCGGGCAGTCGACGCACCTGCCGCTGCGCGTCAATGCCGGCGGCGTCATGCCGGTCATCTTCGCGTCGTCGATTCTGACGTTGCCGCAGACCATCGGCTACGGCTTACGCAACAACCGCTACTTCGGAGATCTGATTCGCTGGCTGGGATGGGGGGAGCCGCTGTACACCTGCCTCTATGCCCTCGGCATCATTTTCTTCGCGTATTTTTACGTTTCGATCGTGTTCAATCCCAGCGAAGTTGCGGACAACATGCGGAAGTACGGCGGATTTATCCCGGGTATTCGCCCTGGGAAGCGCACCGCCGACTTCATCAATGAAGTGCTGACGCGGATTACGCTGGTAGGCGCGCTGTATCTGATCATCATTTCATTCATTCCGGAGTGGATGATCACTGGCATTCACCTCAACCATCTGTGGGGCCCGGTGGGAAGATTCTTCGAGAACCTGCCAACCTGGGTGACCAATGGTCTGGGAGTGAACTTCTATTTCGGTGGAACCTCGCTGCTGATCGTCGTGGGGGTCGCGATGGATACGGTGACGCAGATCGAGGCGCAGCTGATCATGCGTCACTACGATGGATTTACGCCGCGTAGCGGACGCATTCGCGGTCGCCGCTGGTAGCTCTGCTAGTAGAGACATAGCCAGCAACGTCTCTAGGACGTTAGTTTTGAGTTTGTGGGGGTTGCTGCACCTCGGCAATGGCTTTGGGGCGCCGGGGAGACTGAGCTCGGGAGTGGCCAGCCGATGGCGCAGGAAACCTCGCGGAATGTTGGGCCCGTGGTGCTGCTCGGCCCACCGGGTGCCGGAAAAGGCACTCAGGCGAAGCGCATCATGGAACACTACGGAATCCCGCAGGTGTCGACGGGCGACTTGCTACGACAAAACGTCGCCCAGGGGACCGAACTCGGCTTGGCTGCCAAGTGTGTCATGGCTCGGGGAGAGTTGGTTTCCGACGATTTGGTTTGCAACATGGTCCGGGAAAGGCTGATGCTTCCCGACTGCAAGCGCGGCTATGTACTGGATGGGTTTCCGCGGACTGCCGCCCAGGCCGGGTGGCTGGATGCGCTGCTCGAGCATGAGCTCTTTGACAATTCGCGTCCCGCGCGGGCCTGGCCGATTGTGATCAGCCTGGACGTGGACTATAATCAGCTATTGCTCCGGATCACTGGACGCCGTTCTTGTCCTACCTGTGGACGGATCTATAACGTCCACTTCCAGCCGCCCCGTACGGATGAAATGTGTGACCAAGCTCACGGGACGAAGCTGGTGACCCGCAATGACGACCGGTTGGAAGTTATTCAGCCAAGATTGACGGCCTACCAGGAGCAGACTCGGCCAGTCGCGGATTACTACCAACGCACGGGCCGGCTGATTTCGGTCAACGGAGATCTGCCCATGGACGACGTGACAGCGCAGATTTTCCGGATCCTCGAGGATCATCACACGTAAGTATGGCGATTGTATGCAAGTCGGCGAGCGAGATTGAGAAGATGCGGCACAGCGGCCACATCGTGCGCCAGGTTCTCGATCAGGTGAAATCGCTGGTTGCGCCGGGCGTTACTACGATGGAGCTTGAGAAGGCCGCCGAGAATAAGATCAAGGAACTCGGGGCCAAGCCGGCATTCAAAGG
>DATDGW010000333.1:0-4511 GCA_036521895.1 Candidatus Sulfotelmatobacter sp.
CCAGTGAAACATCGGAAGCGAATCGCCGTCGGCGAAAAGATTCCTCTGGAGTTGAGCGAGCGCGAGCGTGACCTGAT
This sequence comes from Candidatus Sulfotelmatobacter sp., assembly GCA_036521895.1. Classification (GTDB taxonomy): domain Bacteria; phylum Acidobacteriota; class Terriglobia; order Terriglobales; family Acidobacteriaceae; genus Sulfotelmatobacter. The sequence continues at coordinate 78 of DATDGW010000333.1, forward strand.
CCTGAAACACACCTTCGCCGCCAACAACCTTACGGACCGTTTGCGCGTCGTGCCCAGCCCCGGCCAGCGGCCGTTTTATCGTTTCACCCTGGACGATCTTGATGAACTGGCGGGCTACGTAGCGGCAGAAGCAAACCACGCAAAAGACAAGAAACTCGAGAAGGAGCTTCGCCAGTTGTACAGTCGGATCGCGGACGCCCTGGAATCCCATACGGATTGGCCCGACGAATCCGCGCATTGAACACACCACCACAGCGCAAGAATCTTATCAATCAGGCTGAGCTACGCAGCCTTGCCGATTGACCGGCCAATTTTTCCTCACTTTTCCGGTGTTGCGATGTTCTGGAGTTGTTGAGCGAGATCCAAGAGGCGTCGATCGAGTCGCTGTAGACGGCGGCGGGTCTTGTCGTCGGAGAATTGACGTCGATACATCTCCAACAGGTGACGCGTCGCTGCGACCGCCTGGCGGATGCCAGGCAGATCTGGAGTAGCCGTGGAGGCGGACAGCAAGGGGAGGCTGTGGGTCTGGGTTGGGTTTTGGCGTGCCCGGTAGAATTCTCGTTGTAAGTCGGGCTGTGCCACCTTCAAATAGCGAAGGGTCATCTGGATGCTTTTGTGACCCATCAACTTCATGAGGGCGGGAAGCCCGATTCCACAGTTGAGGAGTTCAGTGGCCCAAGTGTGTCGAAGACGGTGAGGCGAGATAGGTTTTGTATCGGTGCAGCCCGCTCGTTTGGCCGCATCGGCCAGCGCCATCCGTAGCATTTGGAACAACGCAAAGCGACCGCCCACTCGAAGCAGGAGAAAGTCCTTGGACTTCGCAAGACGGCCAGGTGAAGCCGCAGCGCGCAATTCCAAGAGCCGCTTGAGCAGGCGTAGTCCTTCCGTGTCGAGAGGTACCAGACGCTCGGTGTGAAGCTTGCCGAGAGGAACATGCAGGGCCCACTGTTCGGACCCCAACTGGCGCAGACAGTCGAGGGATAAATGGATGCATTCCCCGATGCGAATTCCGGAAAGGCGAGTCAAAAGGAGAGCGTTAGAATATAGGTCATCTTTGCGGCGGAGTTCGTCTTGAAGGCGACGGTCATCATCCGGGGACAGAGGTCTGGGGAGATATTCCGGGAGCGTGGGAAGATCTTCGGGAATAATGAGACCGGGCTGGAGGTGGTGGCCCTGATCGGCCAGATCGTTCAACAACCGTCGGAGACAGAGCAGACGTTGTCGGCGGGTAGGGTTGCCAATGGGTGGACGCAACTCGCAAAGCCAGCGGAAAAAGCCCAGCATATGCGGGTCGCGTCGAAGTTGTGAGAGTCGGCAGATCTCTGGGTAGCCAGAACGAAGATAACTGACAAAGTAGCGGGCCACATATTGATACTTGACCATTGTGAAAGGCTGCAGAGTCAGGGAAAGATTGGCGATCTGCGTCTGGAAGATTTGTTCGAGGCTCCGTCTGGATTGTTTCATGGTATTTTCGGAAGGATCACAGGCACGCACGTGCGCCTAGCGACGGCGCGTGCATATTCGCGCCAGACGTCCTGGGGTGCAAGTTCGACATAGAGCAAGGTGGTCTGGATCTGCGCATGTCCCATAAGGTGCTGGAGGGCCGGTAGGGAGATGCCCGCTCGCACCATGTCCGCACCGAAGGTATGTCGAAATCGGTGCGGATTGGCGGGTGAAACGGTGCTGCGCAATCGATGATGCCGGAATAGCGAGCGGAGTCCAACTGACGTCATCGGCTGCCCGCGCCGACGGCCCTTCAACGAAATGAACAGATACGGGGAGTTGGTGAGGGGCCGTTCCAGACGAAGATAGCTCTGCAGCACCTCCATGATTTCGCCGGGCAGTGGCAAGGTGCGCAGTTTCCTGCCTTTGCCCAGAACACGCAGTTGTGCATCGGCCAATTTCAAATCTTCGAGTTGGAGCGATAGAATCTCGCACGAACGCAGACCGTCCAGCAACATCAAGCCCACAATGGCAAGATCGCGGAAGGTGTGAAAGGTCGCCCAAAACATGGAGACCTGCTCAGCCGACAGAGGCTGGATCACGCGCCGAGGTTGCTTGAGGCGGAGACCGTAGGCGACGTTGCGATGGGGACGACCATAGCCGACCGGGCAGCGAGTCGTATAGGTGCGCTGGAAATGGGAATGGCCGCTGGGGATCTCCTGTCCGCGGTGGAATCGATACAAACAACGAATCACGGTCAAGCGATGATTCACGGTTTGCGGAGTAGGCTGTGGTTGTTGGCTCAGTTGATGGCGGACATAATCCAGCAGTGTGGACTCCGTGATTGCAGAAAGAGTGTGGGGCTGGCTCCGAAACCAGCGAGCGAAATGGAGCAAGTCATAGGCGTAGGCGCGCAGCGAGCGCGGCGAGAGTTGACGAAGATGCTGGGCATCGAGAAAATCGTTGGCCCAGGCAATCTCGTGGTCGGCATCGTCGAGCAGGCGATAAGGACAGGCAGCGGCTGATAGATGAACCAAGGTCAGCTTCATAACTGTTGTGCCCGCTCCAGACGGTCGGTAAAGTCGGGGGCGGTAGCGCCAGCGACGAAGTAGCTGTTGGGATCGTGGCCGTGTGGCAACTGGACGATGCGGGCGCGTATGCCGACACCCTGGAGGCGCAGGGCGAGTTGGTGAGAACTCTTCTGCCCGGCATGGTTGTCGTCCTGGTCGAAAGCGATGTAGACAGAACGGCGCGGTTCCTCGGCAAGCTGAGAGAACTGAGCGGGCGTTAACTGCGTTCCGATGGCGCAGGTGGTGTTCCGAAAACCGGCCTGCCACAGCACGGCCAAATCGAACAATCCTTCGACCAGGATCACGGTGGAAAAACTGCCGGCGGACTCCCAGTCGAACAATCCGCCTTTGGAGCGCGGCAGCAAACGGTGAGGAAACGCCGCGCCGATACTGCGGCCGTAGAGGTTGACGATCTGGCCGCGCTGGCGCCAAGGGAAAATCACCCGGTGGCAGAAGGCATCGCGGCCTTGGCTGTTGATCAGGCCGCTGTCGAGTAGCAGATCGAACGAGTAGCCCAGGGCGGCGAGATGCCGCCGCAGGTTTCCGCCGGGAGCATAACCGATGCCCAACTCCTCAATTAGGGCGGGATCGTGCAAACCGCGCTGCTTTAGATAACGGATCGCTTCCGAATGGCGGTGTAGTTGGAACTGATAGAAGTCGGCCGTCTCCTCCAATAGCCGGGAAACGGGAGCGGGTGTGAGTTCTTGTTGGAGCAGCGCCACCGTTTGGTGGAACGGCAGATCGAGGAAAAGCTGGACAAAGCGGATCAGGTCGCCGCCGCGGCCACAGCCGTGACAGTAGAACAGGTTTTTGCCGGCATTGACGTAGAACGAAGGGCGGGTGTCCTGATGCAACGGACACAGCCCGACGAACTCCTGGCGCGTGCCGGCACGACAAGGCTTCCAGTTGTGGCGCTGCAAGTACTCCAGCAGCGGTATGCGTTGTTTGAGCCGCTCCAGATACTCGGCCATGGTGCTGCTTTCGCCTCCAGAGTCGAGAGTAGGCGGAAGCCAGCCGTCTTCCCAGGCAAGGATGGTGGGCGGCGCCGGGTTTTTCTAAATTCGCAGGGGCCAGAAGCGGGCGAGAAACGGGTACACGGTGTGCCGGCGCAGGGGCAGCGAATTATGAACGACCGATTCAGTCCTGCCCAACCAAGCACTAACGGCCAGCATCGTCCGGCGCAGAGCAGCAAACGGTGGCCGAGAAGAATCCAGATTGCGGAACCATCGTCGCAGGGTGGAAGGATCAGCCACGCGATCCGGGTCTTGGACGGTGGGTGCGGCGTCTTCCCAGCAACGGCCTTCTAGAAAGTAGCGCTGTAGCGCCTGGCTGCGTGCGATCAGGCTGTAGTGGCCGTAGGGTGGTGAGAACGGTGGCAGGAAGGTGAACGTCTTGCCGCATAGGCTGCAAAGTCCGCGGCGAATCCCGATCCAATCGTGGTGCTCATCATGAGCCTGTTTGCGCCGGCGTCCATGGCCGACAATGGAATCCTGCACGCAAATCGGGCAGTGGCGCACAATCACTTCCGTGCTCGCATCGGCCCAATCCGATTCGAGGTTGTACTGCGCGGCGGAAAGTGAGATAACCAGTATCGTGGCGGTCGGGTCCCGCCCGCGATGTTGGCCTTTCCCAAGATCCGAACCCGAGGGCGGGACCTTCATCTCCCGAGTAAAATCTCGACTGGAAAAGAATAACGCCTTTCGACTGGTCCATCTTCCTCTGCCACAATTAGCCGGTTAATTGCCGAAAGCTCACGGTGCGGTTTGAGATCGAACCTGCCGCCGCTTACTGCAACCCCGCTCTTAGTCTGTCCACGGCCTGGCGTACCTGGGGATCGGGCCCGATCCGCAGGGCCGCTTCATACTCGGCAATGGCCTCCGGGAGCCGGCCGGGCGTCAGCGCCAACGCCTTTCCCAGGCTG
>DATDGW010000334.1:0-12363 GCA_036521895.1 Candidatus Sulfotelmatobacter sp.
GCAGTCTTTTGGCCAGTGATCTGATGGACATACGGGTAATCGCACAGGGCGAAACTTTTGTGTGGGAGGAGGGTTTCGCGGTGCGCATCGCGTTTGTATGCGCTGCCCGCCAGTTGCATAGATCCTTCACGGCAAAAAGCGGCGCTCAGGATGACAAGGCTCTTGCGGTTGCGTGCGGGTTGGCGCGGGGTGGTAGACTCGAACGTTTTGTTAGAGGCGACCTTCATGAACATTCAACGGGTGGGCGTGGTGGGGGCGGGGACCATGGGCAATGGGATTGCGCATGTGTTCGCGCGCGGCGGATTCGATGTGGTGCTGTGCGACGTAGAGCAGCGGTTTCTGGAGCGGGCCGTTGGGACGATCACGAAGAACCTGGAGCGCGAAGTTGCCAAGAACAAGATCACGGCCGACGACAAGGCTGCGGCGCTGGCGCGCATTCGTCCGGTGACCGATCGCGGGCAGTTGGCGGAGTGTGATTTTGTGGTTGAGGCGGCGACGGAGAAGTTGGAGATCAAGACGGAGATTTTTCGCGATCTCGACCGGGTGACGCGGCCGGAAATTACTCTGGCTTCAAATACATCTTCGATTTCGATTACCAAGCTCGCGGCGCTGACCAAGCGGCCGGAGAAAGTGATCGGGATGCACTTCTTTAATCCCGTGCCAGTGATGAAGCTGGTGGAGGTAATTCGTGGGCTGGCGACTTCGCAGGAAACATTTACGGATGTACGCGATTTGTCGGTGAAGCTGGAGAAGACTCCGGTGGAGGTGAACGACGCGCCCGGGTTCGTTTCGAATCGCGTGCTGATGCCGTTGCTGAACGAGGCGATGTATGCGGTGATGGAGGGCGTGGCCACGGCGCAGTCGGTTGATGAGGTGTTCAAGCTGGGAATGGCGCATCCGATGGGGCCGCTGACGCTGGCGGATTTCATCGGGCTTGATGTTTGCCTCGACATCATGCGGGTGCTGCATGGCGGGCTGGGGGATCCGAAGTACCGGCCGTGTCCGCTGCTGATTAAGATGGTGGATGCGGGGTGGCTGGGGCGGAAGAGCGGGCGAGGATTCTATACGTATTGATGATTGTTGATTGCTGATGGTTGAATGAAAACATCTGAGGACGTCTCACGCGCCGGGAGCGACGTTTGGTTCTACTTACTGGCTGCGCTTTGCGGCATGGGGACGGGATGGGCGGATGTTGCAACCAACGATTTGCTGTTCACGGCGTTGCTTGTGTTGTCGGCAGGCATTCTGCTCGGGTTGCTGCGGCCGCGGAGGCCTTGGCGGTGGGTGGTGATCGTCGGAGTTTTTGTTCCGCTGACTGAGCTGGCGGCTTACGAAATTCTTGCGGTGAAGCCGACGCGGGCGCAGATCTACGGATCGTTTCTGGCATTTCTGCCGGGCATCGCGGGGGCGTATGGGGGATCGTTCATGCGCGACGTGATTGAGAATTTGCGGCAGGGGAAGTAGGCGCGGCTTGCGGCTCTCGGCTTCCGGAACACCCTGCCGGAGTTCCAAAGTTGCGGAAGCCCGCGTGCGGAGCCGGGAGCCTGCTCTTAGGTATCGGCTAACCAGAAAGTTACTCCCGATTCCACAGGAGTTACGCGTATGCTGCGATTATGGGTGTAAGTGTCACGATGCTGGCTTCGGGGAGCCGGGGGAATTGCGCGGTGGTGGCCAGCGCCTGCACCAGGATTCTTGTCGATGCCGGCATCTCTTGCCGCGAAACCTTTAAGCGCCTGAAAACGCTGGGCGAGGATCCCCACACCCTGTCTGCGATTCTCATCACGCACGAACATTCCGATCACGTTCACGGACTGGCAACGCTGGCCAAGAAGCTGCGCATCCCAGTGTTCATGACGGACGGGACGCATCAGGCCTGGGCGCGGGCCATGCGCAATGAGAAAGGCGAGCGGCCGCAACTGGAAAAGTTCGAGCAATTTCAAGCCGGGCATCGATTTCAGGTCGGCGATATTGAGGTGAAGCCGTTCACCATTCCACATGACGCGGCGGATCCCGTGGGATTCACGTTTCGTGCGGAGGGCATCAAGGTTGGGGTTGCCACCGATCTGGGATATTTGCCGGTGAGCGTGCGCGATCATCTTCGGGGCTGCGATGTGCTGGTGATGGAGTCGAATCACGATCTGGAGATGCTGCGGGTGGGGCCGTATCCGTGGTCGGTGAAGCAGCGGGTGATGAGCCGGGTGGGGCACCTTTCGAACTTGGCCCTCGCTGATTTCTTCACGAACGACTATGATAATAGTGCGTCTTTTGTCGTGCTGGCGCATCTCTCAGAGCAGAACAATCATCCAGAGATCGCTCGGAGAGAGGCCGAAAAGGCCTTGGCCATGCGGGGCGGGTTGTTTCAGAACCGCGTGCTGCTGGCGTCGCAAACCGAGGCGATGGAACCGATTCGCCTGTAGGCGCGGATTTTGGAGTGATTGTCTTTGCATATTTGTCTTACCCCATGAGTAAGCAGTGCATTGATCCAATCGTCGGCAAGATTCTGGCGGGATGGCGGTATGACATCTCGGGCCTTGCGCCCGAGATGTGCGGCGACTACGAGAACCATTTCGCGGAGTGCGAATACTGCCGCAGCCGCCAACAAATTCACCGCATGATTGATGTGGGACTGATCGCGCTGGCGTCGGTGTCGGCGGGAGTGTTTTTGCTGGCCTTTGGCGTGATCTGGCACCTGGGCCCCCGGCACGCGTTCTGGCTGGAGATCGCAGCGCTGGGGGGATTTGGTCTCTCTGCGCTGATCTGGCTGGGCGTGGCGGTGGCGACTCCAGCGCCGGTTACTGTTCTCGATGCTGCCAAAGAGGGCGCGCGGCGCGTGCACGATCGGTTGCCCGAAGAAATACGGCAGCGGCTGCCGGAAGAACTTCGCATTCGAATCACCGGGACATAGACACGATGCACGGGCTCTTGCGCATGGTCGCAGTGGTGTTGTTGCTCACGATGGCGGCCATGCCGGGCGCGCAAGCCATGCCGTTTCCGGCGGTCGAGGCGGCTCATCCGGCGGGATGTCATGGCCAGGGGCCTGCGACTCCTGTTCCCTCACCCACCAACTATCAGTGCTGCGCCAATGGTCATCAGGCGGCGATGCCGAACGCGGCGTTCTCGATTGGTTTGATGGTTGCGCAAATTTGCAGTTTGGAACACTGCGATGGAGCTGGCTTGAGGTTTGTCTCGCTCCCTTCTGCGGTGTTCGTTGTCCCCTCCAACAGTCCGCCGGGCGCTGTTCCGTTGCGGATCTAGACTCTCTCACTGACTCTCTTCCGTTTGTTTTGTCCCTGGCGCGCCCTGGCGCACGGGCAGAGTTATCTAACTCCAAAAAGACAAGTTCCGCGATGATGAGGCTCGCCTTGAGAAAGATGCTGTTTGCGGTTTTGTTTGCCATGGCGTTCGCACTGGCGTGGGCTTCGGCTCAGGATGTCAGTCCGGCTGATCCCCCACACGCGCACGCTGAGCACGGGGCTTCGCCTCCGCAAGACACCTCGATCGCCGACATGCACATGCCGATGGACCAGGCGAAGGGATTTCACCTGCCTTCCCCGCATGAAGGATCAGGCACGGCGTGGCAGCCGGCGTCGGTGCAGGGACCGGCGTGGATGTGGATGAGCGGCGGGTGGGAGTTGATGGCGCACGGAGCCATCTTTGTGGATTACAACCAGCAAGGCGGTCCGCGTGGCGAGGGCAAGGCGGAATCGGTGAACTGGGGCATGCTGATGGAGCAGCACAAGCTGGGCGCGGGGACAATCCTGTTCGAGCAGATGTTTTCTGCCGAGTCGCTGACGTCGCCGCACCCGGGGTTTCCGGAGATTTTCCAGACCGGCGAGACTTACCACGGGGAGCCGCTGGTGGATCATCAGCATCCGCACAATGTGTTTGCCGAACTGGCGGCGCTGTACACACTGCCTCTGACTGAGAAAATCTCATGGGAGCTTTACGGTGGGCCATCGGCGGAGCCCGCACTTGGGCCGGTGACCTATATCCACCGGGCTTCGGCTTCGGAGCTGCCAATGGCTCCCCTGGCACATCACTTGCAGGATTCGACGCACACGAGTTTCGGCGTGGTTACGACGGGATTCGTGATCGATCGTGTGAAGCTGGAGGCTTCGGCGTTCAACGGACGAGAACCGAATGAGGAGCGGTGGAGCATCCAACTGGCGGCGCTGGATTCGTGGTCGGGGCGGGCGTTTGTGGCGCCGACGCGTAACTGGGCTGTGCAATACAGCATTGGACGACTGGAGCACCCCGAAGCGCTGGAGCCGGGAAGTCAGTGGCGGGAGACGGCGTCCGCGGAATACAACAGGCCATTGGCTGCGGGCAACTGGGCGACGACGCTGGTCTGGGGACGGGTCCACAAGATCGCGACGGATACGACACTGAACAGCTATTTGCTGGAATCCACGCTGAATTTCCTGCAGCGAGACTATGCATTCACACGCCTAGAACTGGTGGACAAGAATGAACTGTTTCCGCAGGAGCCGGTCCAACCGGTCTACCGGATCGGGGCATACACATTTGGCGGGGAGCGAGATCTGATTCACAATCGCGCGTGGCAGCTGGGGCTGGGGGCAGATGTGACGTTCTACTCCAAGCCGAGTGCGCTCGATTCGAGCTATGGAAAAAATCCGGTGTCATTCCAGATATTTTTGCGGATGCGCCCGGGGCGGGCCGAGCAGCGTCATTCCCACTGATCGATAGAAAACTGTATTGCTCAAGTGGATTCCGCCGTAGAATGATTTGTAGGATAAACGCCACTTCAAGCGAGAATGACATTTCGATGAGTAGGGCCCTGAAGACGCTGCGGGCGGTGCAGTGGGTGATGCTGGCCAGCATCCTTCTCTACGGAGTCGTGGGGGAGGTTTTGGGCCCCGTGGCGCGGGCGGTTGACCCGGCTCTGAGCTACCTGTTCACAACGCTGGCGGTGGCGATTGTGGGAGCGATCTTTGTGGTGAGGCGCACGCTGGTACTGCGAGCGGCGGAAAGTCTGGTCAGTCAGCCCGAAGACAACCTCAGCCTCAACCACTGGAGAACAGGCTACCTCGCCACCTATGCCTTGTGCGAGGCGCTGGCTTTGTTCGGGCTCATTCAGCGTTTTCTGGGCTGCAACCTGCAACAAAGCGCGCTGTACTACTTGGGCGGGTTCGTATTGCTGTTCTTCTTCCGGCCGCGGCAGCCTGTGAGGGTTGTCGGCGTTTCTAATCCCTAGCTCGTTGAGACTGAGATCCCTCCCTTCGCCTGAAAATCGGCTGCTCGGGATGACGGCCCCTTTTTGACGGTGACGCGCGGCTTCTCCTACTTGATATGGCAGCTGGCGAGGCCGCGCTTTTCCAGATACTGCTGGTGATAGTCTTCGGCCGGATAGAAAGTGACGGCCGGAACAATCTGGGTTGCGATCGGCTTGGAGCAGCGGTGCGCCTTCTCCAGTTCTTGCTTGAACTGCTCCGCCTGCCTTTGCTGCTCGGGCGAATAAAAGAAGATCGCCGTGCGGTATTGCGAGCCCCAATCCGGGCCTTGGCGGTTCACCTGCGTGGGATCGTGATTTTCGAAGAACACTTTCAGCAATTGAGCGTAGGTCACTTTGGCGGGATCGAATTCGACTTCCACTGCCTCGGCGTGGCCGGTGCGGTCGGTGCAGACCTCTTTATAGGTCGGATTCTCGGTCTGGCCCCCCGTGTAGCCAACGCGGGTTGAGGTAACGCCCGGCATCTGCCGGAAGGTGGCTTCGACTCCCCAGAAACATCCTGCTGCGAATGTGGCTTTTTCCATTGCTGTTCGCCCCCAATTACCGGTTAATCTGCCCAGAGATCCTTCGCTCCGCCTGAAGCACGGCTACGCTCAGGATGACGCCCGGCGGAGGGATGGCTTCGGTTGTATTGTCACTGATTGGATGATCAAACGCCAGGAAAGTCACAGGCTTGCAAAATCGAGGTCAAATGACCCGGTTGGGCAATTGACGGGCCTTCCCGAATCACGGTAAAGTCCTGGGCAGGGTTTTTCCCAGGGATATCGTTCCGTGGTTTTCTCGACCAGTCGCTTCAAAGCCGCGCCAAGAACGGTGCACAGACTTGCACTGCTGATCCTGTTGGCCTTGACGACGGTTCAGGCGGCGCTGGCCGTCCCTGGGTTTCCGGCCCAGAAACGCCTGGGATACCACACGGGCGACCAATGGGAGCCGGCCATCGCCGCCGACGGGCGGGGGCATGTCTATGTTCTCTATCCGCAGTATGGGGCGGTGCCCGATTGTCCGGCTTGCACTGCGCCGAGCGTGGCCTTGATTGTGAGCAACGACACCGGCGTCACGTGGGAGCCCTCGAAGGCGCTGCTTCCCTTCTCGACTGGGCAATTTGATCCCCAGATTGTGGTGGATCCGGTCGACCGACAGACGGTTTACGCTTCGTGGATGCAGAATAACAAGCGCGACGTTATGGTCGCCCGGTCGCTCGACTTCGGTCACAGTTGGTCCTTCTCCCTGGCGGAGCGCGGCCGGGAAGAGGCCGACCGGCCGGTGCTGGCGGTGCATGGTGCCGACGTCTATGTTGGCTTCAACCACGAAGAGCAATTCTTTGTTGCCGCCTCCCACGATGCCGGTCAGACGTTCAGCGCGGTGCAGGTGAATCTCAACCCAGGGCCGGGATCATCACTTGCGGGGGGGGCCACGGTTGATCCGGCGGGCAACGTTTATTTTGGCTGGACCGCGTATGCGCGCCACGAAATGGCGAGCCGTCCGGTCAGCGTGTACGTCAGCCGCTCGTCGGATGGCGGACGGAGCTGGGGCAACTTCCAGCTCGATGTATCGAGCGCGCCGCCCAGTTGCGACGCGCAAAGCTGCCAGACCGGATATCTGGGAGCACAGATCGCGTTGGCCTCAGACGCTGCGGGTGCGCTCTACGCACTGTGGAATGCGGGCGGAGCGAATGGCGGACCGGAGCGCGTGTACTTTTCGTCGTCGACCACGGGAGGAGCAAGCTGGTCGGAGCGGAGCAGCGTGTCGAACGCCGCACCGGGCGTGGAACATGCATTCCCAGCAATTGTCGCGGGCGTGGCAGGCGACGTTCGCATCGCGTGGATGGATGCGCGGGCTAGCGAGTTGGGACACCGCAATCGTCCGCTGTGGAACACGTTTTACCGCAATTCGACGAACGGGGGCGCCACCTGGAGCGCTGAATCGCGGCTGTCCGGGCCCGCTCCGGGCTATGAGTACATACTGCCGGGCGGATTCCGTTTCCCCTTCGGAGACTACTTCGGCCTCGCCATTGACAGCGAGGGTACGACGCACGCGGTGTGGGGTGAGGGGCGCGACTACAAGTCTCCGGGATCGATCTGGTACACGCGCGGCCGGTAGTGGTCGGGGTCAGCGCATTCATCTCAACTCCGGGGAGGAATCCTGAGGATTTTTGCTCGCCGGTTCTTGCTGGCCTCGGTGCTCGCTTTCGCTGTTTCCGGACTGGCTCAACAGAGCGCTCTACCGGAGACAGCGATACGCGGTTGGCTTTCCGATGAAATTTGTGCCCGCGGACGCGGGGAGAGTGGAACGTTCGCGGCGACCAATCCGCGATGCGCGAAGGAATGCGTCACGAAGGGCAAGAAGATCGTACTCATCGACCCTAACCGCAAGCTGATTTTCGAGATCGCCAATCAGAATCGGGCAAGGAAGAATATTGGCGACTACGTCGAAATCGCGGGCCAGATGGATTTGCAAGCGAAGACGGTCCGCATCGCGTCTTTGAGAATGCTGACGCGGGGAAACGCCAGCTGCGAACGCCCGAAGCTCAGCCACTAGCGAAGCCTATTCCAGCAACATTCCACCGATGAAGTCGGAGAGCTTCGCCACATCGTGTTCGCCGCACCATGCCTGCAGTTCGTCGACAATCTTCTCGGTAGCGCAGGGATCCCAATAGCTGGCGGTTCCGATCTGCACGGCAGTGGCGCCGGCCAACATGTACTCGACGACGTCGGCCGCGGTGGAAATTCCTCCCATGCCGATCACCGGAATCTTCACGGCGTGAGCGGCGTCATAGACCATGCGCACGGCGATGGGCTTGATCGCCGGACCAGAGAGCCCGGCGGTAACGTTGGCGATGCGCGGCTTGCGGGTCTCGGGGTCGATGGCCATGGCCACGAAAGTGTTGATCAGTGAGAGTGCGTCGGCGCCGGCCTCCTGTGCCACGTACGCCATTTGCGCGATGCTGGTCACGTTGGGCGAGAGCTTCACGATGAGCGGGCGCTGAGCCACACGCTTGGCGGTGGTGACGACCTCGTCGAGCGAGCGCGGATCGCTGCCGAATTGCAGGCCTCCGTGGGCAGTGTTGGGGCAGGAGACGTTCAGCTCGTAAGCAGCGATGCCCTCGCCGTCGTTGAGGATCTGGATGGTGCGTTCGTAGTCTTCGCGGGTGTAACCGAAGACGTTCGCGATGACCACCGTATTCTTGATTTCCCGCAGGTGGGGAAGCTTCTCAACGAGGAACGCCTGCGCGCCGATGTTCTGCAGGCCGATGGCATTGAGCATGCCAGCGGAGGTCTCCCACAGGCGCGGCGGTGGATTGCCGATCATCGGTTCTTTCGACAGGCCTTTCACCACAAAGCCACCCAGTTTGCCCAGATGGACTACGTCTTCAAACTCCACGCCGTAGCCGAAAGTGCCGCTGGCTGCAATCACGGGATTCTAGAGCAGAATGCCGGAGACGGTGACCCTGAGATCGGGGGCGGTCATGGCTGCCCCTCTCCCGAGGTTGTGGCGCGGTGGACCGGTGCGAGCGCTTCTGTGAGCACGCGGCCGATGGCATGGGTGGGAGCGTTGATCCCCAACAGGGATGCGAGCGTGGGGGCAAGGTCGACGGGCTCAGTGCTGGTGCGATAGGTTCCCGGCTGGAACGGCAATCCGTAGATGGCGAGCGGCACGTGCGTGTCGTAATTGTAAGGCGAGGTATGGTCTGTGCCCTTGCCCGGGCCCACGGTGTAGATGTCGGGAACACCCATCACGTACCAACTTCCCTCCGGTGAGTAACTATTCAAGTATTTTCGTCCGAGCGGCGTGTTGGGAGCAGCGCCCGCCGCGAGTTGCGACTTGGTGTAGAAATCGCGCATTCCGGTTTGCTTCATGGCCTCGCCGACAGCCTCTTCGGCGTCGTGTTCGCGGACGTGGACGGAGGTGAAGGCGGCCTCGTCAAGCCAAGCCAGAGGATAGTCTAACTTCACGTAGGACGCTGGATGGCCCGGAGAGAATTTTGCAACCACCGCTTTGTTGATTTCTGCCTCGAGTTTCGCTGCATTGAGATTGGCTGACGGAATGTGCAGCTTCTTCACGGCGTCGGGCAACGAAGAAACGCCGTGGTCGGCCGATAGGGCGATCCACACGTTGGCCAGCCCGACTTGATGTCCGAGGAAGTTGAGAAAGTCGGCCAGTTCGCGGTCGAGATCGAGGGCCATCTGCTGCATTTCCGGAGAGTCCGGGCCCACTTGGTGACCGAGAATGTCGTTAGGAGAGAGGCTGATCGAGAGCAAGTCGGTTGTAGAACCTTGGCCCAGTTTCTCGTAGACCGTCAGCTCTTTGGCAAACTCGAACTCGTACTCGTTGGCGAACGCGGTCGAGCCGATTACCTCGTAGAAGCCGGCATCTTCGCCGTCTTTCGCTTTGCGATGTGCCGTGGAGCGGAGAACGGCGCCTTGCGCGTCGCTCCACTCGCGGTCCCAATATTTCGCGGGGCGGGAAGAGTTGAAGTCCTGGACCCACTTCGGCAGGTCGGCGCGATAATAGGTGGAGGTGACCCATTGGCCGCTCTTGGGATCGATCCAGTAGGCGGCATTGCCCGCGAAGCCTGCGGGAATCACGGCGGCACGGTCTTTTAAGGACACCCCAAAAACCTGAGACTTGCCTTGCGTCGCCAGCTTGAGTTCGTCGCCTAACGTGTCGGCGAGCAGGTTGTGGGGCGAGGCTCCCGTCTTGTCTCCAGGGACGCCGACCAGCTTGGTGGCATCGTCTTCGACCGAAGTCACCATGCGTTTCTTTTTCTGGTCCCACCATTCGTTGGCGGCGATGCCGTGGCCGTTGCTGTAGGCGCCGGTGAAGAGCGTGGAGTGACCGGGAGCCGTGCGCGTGTTGGCGTAGTTGTAATTACAGTTCGGGAAGTACGCGCCGTGGTCGATGAGGAATCGGAAGCCTGCGTCACCGAACTGGTCGCGGTAGCGCTCCAGGTAGTCGCCGCGGAACTGGTCGATCACGATGACCACCACTAGTTTGGGATGGCCGCTGTAGGCGGACGCGACGGTGGGACCTGAGAGGCCGATGACCATAGCGAGCAAGGCCAGCGTCAGGACCAGCCGTGTGGCCGCAGATCTGGGGGACGATCTCATCGCGATGGTAGTTTACACAGGGGAGGGGAATCCGCCAAAGGTGGCTTCGGTGCAGGGGGTACGTGGCTGTTGTCAATCCGGGTGCGGGAGTGAGCGACAGCAGTTTCGGCTTGCGTTTGGTCTCGTGCGAGATCCTTCACTTCGCCTGCAGAACGGCTCCGTTCAGGATGACGCCATCGGGAATACAAGCCGATTGCGGCGGGCGCTTCGGGTGCTGCACGTGCATTGCCGGGCACTTTTCCGATACATTAGTTAGTCCCATGCTTGACCTTAATTTCGTACGCGAAAACCTGCCTTTGGTGGAGGAGAAGCTGCGCCAGCGCGGTATGGATCCGGCTGCGGTGCTCGGGGATTTTCGCGAAGTCGACACGCAGCGCCGGCAAGCCATTACCGAGGCGGAAACCAGCAAGGCGCAGCGCAACAAGGCGTCGGAAGAAATCGCGAAGCTGAAGAAGAGCGGGCAGGACGCCAGTGCGGCCATGGCCCAGACGAAGGATCTGCGCGAAAAGATTCAGACGCTGGAAAAGACTGCGGCAGACCTCGATGGGCGGCTGCGCGATATTCTCGCGGGCATTCCGAACCTGCCACACGCGAGCGTGCCAATCGGTCATAGCGCCGATGACAACGTCGAAGTGCGGCGCTGGGGCACGCCTCCGAAGTTTGATTTTGCTCCCAAGGCGCATTGGGATCTGGGCGCCGAACTCGGCATCCTCGATCAGGAGCGCGCGGTGAAACTGACCGGGGCGCGATTCGCGGTTTACTGGGATCTGGGCGCGAAGCTCGAGCGGGCGCTGATGAACTTCATGCTCGATCTGCACACGCGTCAGCATGGGTACACCGAGGTTCTGCCTCCGTATCTGGTGAATTCTGAGTCGATGTATGGCACCGGGCAATTGCCCAAGTTTGCTGCGGATTCGTTTCGCGTGCCACATGGCGATAAGGACCTGTGGCTGATTCCGACGGCGGAAGTTCCGGTCACGAACTTGTATCGCGACGAAGTGTTGGATCAGGTGCGGCTGCCGATCTCGCTCACGGCCTATACACCGTGCTTCCGCAGCGAGGCGGGATCGTATGGGAAGGACGTGCGCGGCATCATCCGGCAGCACCAGTTCCAGAAAGTGGAACTGGTGAAGTTTACGCGTCCGCAGCAATCTTACGAAGAACACGAAAAGCTCACGCATGATGCCGAGGAAGTTTTGCAGAAACTCGGATTGCACTATCGCGTGGTTACGCTATCCACCGGAGATATGGGCGCGTCTTCGGCGAAGACATACGACATTGAAGTGTGGCTGCCGGGACAGCAGTTGTTTCGCGAGATTTCGTCGTGTTCGAACTTTGAGGCGTATCAGGCGCGGCGAGCGAATATTCGATATCGTCCCGAGGGGAAGAATAAGACCGAGTTCGTGCACACACTGAATGGCAGCGGGCTGGCCGTCGGCCGCACTTGGGTGGCGATTGTGGAGAATTACCAGCAGGCGGATGGGAGCGTGATCATCCCGGAGACGCTGCGGGCTTATATGGGCGCGGACAGGATTACGCCTAATAAATTTTAGTAGAGGGCTTACGGCTTCCGCTGTCCGGCTTCCGGAAACCACCTTCAAGGGACGGAACAAGCTCAGCTAGGAGCTAGAAGCCAGGAGCTAGTAGACTTGCAGAGAGCAGAGCTGACAACGACCGCGCCCAGCGCGACCTTGCCCATGAACGCCATCTGGCGAACAATTCGCGGATACATTCTGTGGCAATACGAGCGGGGCACGTTGCATTACGACATCATGGTCACGCTGATCATTCTGTTTGTGCTGTTCTCGCCGCGCGTGATCAACTTCAATGACAAACCCATCGCGCGGATTCCGCATCCGACTGAAGTAGTGGTAAGCGCAGATGCCGAGGGACACCTTTTCTATCAGGTGGCGGCCAGCGCCGTATCGCCGGGCGATGAACAGTCGGTGCGGGAGCAGTTGTTGCGGATTATCGAGCCGATCTCGGGTGCGGTTTCGATTGTGA
>DATDGW010000335.1:0-2998 GCA_036521895.1 Candidatus Sulfotelmatobacter sp.
AAGGTGTTAGGTCGGACCACATCTGCGGTTTACTGACTTGGGGGTTGATCCGCCACTTTGCGAGAAATGCTCTCGGCTCTGCCATCGAGCGAATGCACCAACTACAGCGGCCGCAGTGGTGACGCGAAACGCGGATCAGACTTTGGATAGGCGGTTCAGTTCGTCGCTCCAACCCAGCACTACAACGACCGTTTTGGAAAGAGCAGTATCTGGCGCCTCATCCTTGATCATCAGAAAGCGCTGGCCGTCCGCGGTGACGTCGTAGTTGGATGAAGTCGCCCCTGGCGGCCCGCACGACGTGCTCATGCCGTGTGAATAGTGCCCCTCCCAGAGGACTCGCGGGTGACCCGCCGTAAATGTCGGCGCTGTCGATACCTGCACGGCCATCATTTTGTCGCCGTTGCGGAAGTAGAGTTCCCCGCCGGCCATCTTCCACACTGGATCGGTGCCACCGTCGCTGGACACTTGAATTTTCGGACCCGGCCCCGGAAACGCTTGCACATAAACCTGTGGCTTCTTGGTTTCGTTGGAACAATAGGCGAGCCATCGGCCATCCGGCGAGAATTTGGGAGAGCCTGCGGGCGCCTTAATATCGACGAACGGACGCGATTCGTGCTCCCCTTCCAGCGACTCCACCATGATGTGCGCGCCAGCTTCCGGTGTTACGGCGGTGTAGGCGATGGCATGACCGTCCGGGGACCAAGACTCGGCGCTCTGGGAAATGCCTGTACCGGAAAGCTGTATCGCCGGTGCGCTCTTATCGGCAGGTACCTGCCACATCTTAAATCGGCCCATCGGCCCTGAACGATAGACGAGTTGGGTGCCATCCGGCGACCACACTGGCCAGTGACTTTTTCCATCCGTGGTCATGTGGGAAAGGACCTCGCGTGCAAAATCGTAGACATAGAAGTTGTGGTTCGGCCCTTCGATCTCAACGGCAAGCCGGCGCATGTCCGGTGATATCCGCGGGTGAAGGTAAGCTTTGGGTGCCAGTTTGAGCGGTTCGGCATTCCCGTTTCGATCCACCCATACAAGCGTTCTCTCGCCCTTATCGCAGACGCCAGGGATGTAAGCGAGATCGCCACTCGCCGAGACGTCATAGTTTGCTACGCCGCTGTTCCGGCTCATCAACACGCCCTCCAGAACGGGAAAGGCCTGGCCTGTCACCTCCAAACGATTCGCGTCGAAACGAACCGCGAAGACCATTGCATCACGCGCGTACAGAAGATGACCAGAGGGCGAATAGCGAGGGTGGGTACCGCCTTCCACTAGTGTCTTGCTTTGACCGGTCTCGATATTCAAAACCGCAATGCGCGCGTCGTCGAACGTCTCGGTGTCGGCAGTGCCCACCGTAAGCAGAATCTCCTTGCCTCCAGGCAACGCGCACGGGTACCGGTGCAGACGCTCGCCTTTTGCTAGGTCTATCTTGGCTACTTCCTTCGGATCTCCTCCGGAGGCGGCAACGCGCAGTAGTCCCCCGGGAATCTCCGAGACAAAATAAATCATGTCATCGGCTGTCCACGTCGCCCCAACGTAGCCTGTGGCACAGACATCCGTCGGCGGGCCGCCTTCCAGGGCCATCTTGCGGAGCACCGGCTTCCCCGCCGCTGACCCCATGTACCCAACCCACCGGCTATCAGCGGAGAAAAAGGGAGCGCCAGCGTCGAAAGGAATCACCTTTGGCTCCAACTCATGCACGGAGTGCAAGTAGAAGACATCGTTGCCTACGCCTTGGTAGCTAGATACGCCGCCCGAAATGATGTTGAACGCAATATGCGTCCCGTCCGGTGAAATGGCCACTCGCCTGTTGAAGCTCGCAAGCGCGAAAGCTCCCTCGGGTAGTGGGATGCGGAACCGCGTCAGGGAGCGAGGTTGTATAACCCTCCGCCACCTGGACCCGACCAGTCCACCCACGACTGCTCCTACCCCTGCACTCCCCAAAGCGGTGATCGCTGCGCGGCGCGTTATCCATACTGGCTTCCCCCGCGCAAGTTCATCCTGAACCGGATTCGCTATCGCGTCCTCCAACGCAATCCGCGCGTCGCCGATGTCGCGCAGCCTGCGCCTGGGATCTTTTTCAAGGCAACGTCGCAGCAAGTGGCGAACGGCTAGAGGCGTGGACTCCGGCAGCCGGTTCCATGGTGGTTCGCGCTCAAGGATCGCGGCGATGGTGTCCGAAGCCGTTTCCCCCGAAAATGTCACCCGGCCCGAGATCATCTCAAAGAGCACGCAGCCGAGCGCCCAGATGTCGGTGCGCTTGTCGACGGCTTTGCCGCGCGCTTGCTCCGGACTCATATAGGCGGCAGTACCGAGAATCACTCCTGCAGACGTCGTGTTTGCCGTTCTCGTCGGCATCTCCTCAGAGTCTGGCCCCTCCGCATCGTTCACAGTCGTTTTTGCCAGCCCGAAGTCGAGCACCTTCACGGTTCCCTCAGGCGTGATCTTAATGTTGGACGGTTTTAGGTCACGATGAATGATGCCCCTCTCATGCGCGGCCTCCAGCGCCTCCGCGATTTGCCGGGCGATCACAAGCGCTTCCGCCAATGGCAGCGAGCTTGGACGCAGTCTCTCTCGCAACGTTTCGCCCTCCACGAGTTCAAGGACTAGGGCACGGACACCGCCCGCGTCCTCCACTCCGTAGATTGCTGCGATGTGTGAATGATTTAGCGCCGCTAACATCCGGGCTTCGCGCTCAAAGCGGGCCAAGCGCTCCGGATTACTGGTGAAAATCTCAGGTAGAATTTTGATGGCTACGTCGCGGCGCAGTTTTGTATCACGGGCACGATACACTTCTCCCATGCCGCCAGCGCCGAGGGGCGCCAGGATTTCATATGGCCCAAGCCGTGTTCCGGCAGAGAGGCCCATCCTCTAACCTCTGGAAAGTAGGCACATTTTATGCTCAAAGATTCTGTAAATAAAGGTGAAACAAAAAAGCTGGACAACCAAACGCGGCCCGCTCACACCAGTGAATCTCAATCGCGATACAACCAGCAACTCT
>DATDGW010000336.1:0-2245 GCA_036521895.1 Candidatus Sulfotelmatobacter sp.
CACTTTTGCGTGCCGCGTTCACAATCGTGTAAACGCAATTTGCTTCCCGTCTCAGCGTCGGCGAGAGTTCCGACGCGCCACGCAAGAAGTGCATGTGCCACAAAGACGCTGGATTCCCAAAACTTACAGGATTAGAGTGTACTCAACGCTTTTGCTTTAGGAATTTGCTTTAGCCGAACCTTCGCAGTTCAACAGATCTGAAGCCGGAAGATCTTTTGTTTTCAACAAAGGAACACCGAAGGTCTCCACTACATTTTGAGTTGGGGAAAGGGGGGAGGCGAAGCGGAAGTGGTGATGCGCGGCGGCGGTTGTTGCGGCAATACGAGATTAAGGTGATGAAGCAAAAGAGCCTGTTCGGGATCCGGTTCGGTGTAGCGCGGCATGATCAGGCGGCGGCCATCGGTCGTCGGAAACGATACGTCCAACATTTGGATGCCGGCCAGTTTCTCCAGTACGGCTCGTGGCGTCAATCCGGGAGCATGCATCCGCAGTCGATGCCTCAGCGTCACTGTCAGGCAGTAAGCGAGAAAGGCCACCAGGATGTGTGCGTCCACCCTGTGCTCCAGTTGATGATGGATCGGCCGGACGCCCAACTCGCTCTTCAGGCATTTGAACGCCGCTTCGATCTGCGTCAGTTGCACGTAGCGATCCCACAACACAGCCGGATCTTCCGCCACCAGGTTGGTCCGCAACAGATAGTGGCCGTCCCGCAACTCGGCCTCTTTCAGGCTGGCCTTATCTAGTCGAAACGTGAACGTCTCCCGCGTCACTTCCTGTCCCGCCTGAGGCAAGTTGATTTTCACGAATCCGAAAGCCCGGCCCGCATCCGTCTTGGCGGCGCCCACGCGCATCAGTAACTGATCCCGCTTCGGACAACTCCGCCGCATCGCGCGCAACTTCCGCAAGAGCCGCGCCAGTTTCTTGCGCCGCATCGCGATCTCTTTCGCCTGTCGCCCTTCACTTTTGGCCAGCACGTACAACTCACCGTCCTGGGCAAACAGCTTCACTTCCACCGATTCGCGAACCTTCTGCCAAGGCAACTCCAGCCATCGTTTCTCATACTGCTTGACCTTCGCCCGCGACGTGCCCACCAGATAAAACGTCTCTTGCCGCGACGTTCGCATTTCCTGCAGTAGAGCCTCGGTTGGAATTCCCCGGTCCATCAGCCACACTCGCCGCGCTTTGCCGTACAGGCTTTCGATGCGGTCCAGAAAGCCGCGCAACGT
The DNA here is from genome assembly GCA_036521895.1 of Candidatus Sulfotelmatobacter sp. Classification (GTDB taxonomy): domain Bacteria; phylum Acidobacteriota; class Terriglobia; order Terriglobales; family Acidobacteriaceae; genus Sulfotelmatobacter. The sequence continues at coordinate 1,227 of DATDGW010000336.1, forward strand.
CGTCTTCTCCGACGTGTTGCCGGCCATCACTTCGTAGGCCAGCGGTAGCCCCGATGGCGTCACGATCAGCGCAATCACGACCTGCTTGCAGTCCGGCCGCTTGTCGCGGCTGTAACCGTATCTGGCTTTGGGATTCTGTTCGGCTTCCCCCTCCACATACGTGCTGGTCAGGTCGTACAACAACAGATCGAATTCCGCATCGAAAAGTTCTTTCCAGCGTTGCTGTAAATGCACGAACAGATCCTGCTTATGCTCCAGCACCCGATCCAGGCACCGGTACAGGCGGTCTTTTTCCGCCACCGCAAAATCCTGTCCCAATAAGACGTCCATGGCGCTGTGATCGAACCAATGCCGGTGCACCCGAAACTCGCTGCCCGGCTCGATCAGCCGATTCACCACCAACAGTTCCAGCACCTGCGGCCACGCTACGTCTTCCCGCCCCTGCGGCAGTTTCCCCAACCAGAACCGATCCAGTTGCAACTGCCGCCAGAGTTCGCATCCCAGCCAGCAATTGCCATACGGCCGCGCTCGCTCCAGTTTCATCTCGCCGAGTTTCACCTGCACGCTGTCGATCGCGTCGGCAGGTACCGGCCGGTCTTCCGGAAACAGACTCAGCGGCCTGAACCTGTGCTGCTGTTCATCGAACACGTCCAGCGTCTTGCGCCAGGCCGCTTGCTGGCTGTCGTTGATTTCGCCCAGGTACAACACTTGCCGCTGCGCCACTTTCCCCGATTGCAGCCGCCGACTTTCCACTAGCGCGTAATAACGGTGCTCTTTCCCATCCTTGATCCGCGTATTGCTGCGCAGAAACATGCTCCATTGCAGAATGCCAGAATCCTGTCCGGCTGCATAGAGGGTAGGTCTCCACTACACGCGCTCGCGGAAATGTTTTGCTCTCAGCGCAGGGCTTGCCTCGACTATCTGCCCGAATTTAGTGTGAAACTCGGCCCAACTGCGAAGGTTCGGTTAGGTTGCGCAGAGTTCCCAGGAAAAGTCCCGCGCCGACCAGCAGGAGCAAG
>DATDGW010000337.1:0-3807 GCA_036521895.1 Candidatus Sulfotelmatobacter sp.
TCGATGTGCGCGCGGAATATTGCAACGTGTTCAACCACCCGATGTTCGGACTCCCGGGATCGCAGTGCGCACCAGATGATCAATTGTTTTACCCGGGCGGCTCTATGAAGTCAGACTTTGGCAAGGTATGTTCCACAGCAAACCTTGATGCGGGCGGCGGCTACGGCGGGAGCGGACAAAGCGCTCTCTACGCCCCCGGCGGCCCGCGCTCGCCACAGTTCACGCTCAAACTGCAGTTCTGAAGAGAGAGGGGACCCATCAGTAACAACCAAAGGCCACTTTAGAGTTCCAGTCTCTCTGATTCCGTCCAATTCGGCTTCCCCTCTGCGGTTCAGCACTTGACATAAACTCCCTGTTACACTGATCGACCCCAGCCGGGGTAAGGCTGGGATCTTTGTGTCCATGGTTTTCCTTAAAGGCCTCGGCCTCAGTTCGGTCGGGGCTTCTCCATTGGCAAAGACCCTCGACGGTTCAATGAGCCCCCTGTAAGAAGTGACAATTGCCGCTCATCCAAGATCGTGGTGCACTGCTGAATGAACCACAAGTGCTTCCGCAGGGAATGTCAACCTGAACAAAATTAAACGAGAAAAGGAGAGCAAGTCATGGCGGCAAAACAACCCAATATCCTGATCCTATGGGGCGATGACGTCGGCTACTGGAATATCAGTCGGAACAACGATGGCATGATGGGCTACCAGACTCCGAACATCGACCGCGTCGCCCACGAAGGCGTCAAATTGACCGACTGGTACGGGCAACAGAGCTGCACCGCTGGGCGTGCAGCCTTCATTACCGGCCAGAACCCGCTCCGCACCGGCTTGACCAAAGTCGGACTGCCCGGCTCCACTCTCGGACTTCAACCAGAAGACCCGACCATCGCCGAACTGCTGAAGCCGCTCGGCTACGCCACCGGTCAGTTCGGCAAGAACCATCTCGGGGATCGGAATGAATTCTTGCCGACCTTGCACGGATTCGACGAGTTCTTCGGCAATCTCTATCACCTGAACGCGGAAGAGGAACCAGAACTCCCCGACTATCCCACGGATCCGGCATTCAAGGCAAAATTCGGGCCCAGGGGCGTGCTCCATTGTAAGGCCACTGCCACCGAAAATCCTCTACCGCCCGATCCGCGTTTTGGTGCGTGGGGAAAGCAGACCGTTGAAGACACCGGTCCACTGACCATCGAGCGCATGGGAACCGTCGATGAGGAGATCACCACTCACGCTCTCGACTTCATGGAGAAACAGGCTAAAGCGAACAAACCCTTCTTCCTTTGGTACAACTCGACGGCCATGCACATGAGAACTCACCTCGCCGCCAAGAACCGTGGCAAGAGTGGGCAGGACGATTACAGCGATCGGATGGTTACCCACGACGAGCAGATTGGCCAGATGCTCGATAAGCTCGACGACCTCGGAATCGCCGATAACACCATCGTCATGTATTCCACCGACAACGGCCCTGAGAACGATACTTGGCCGGATGGGGCCAATACGCCGTTCCGCAGCCAGAAAGACACGAACTGGGAAGGCGCTTGGCGGGTTCCGTGTTTCATGCGCTGGCCCGGAAAGATTAAGGCGGGCTCAGTTCTGAACGGCATCGGCAGCCACCAGGACATGCTGCCGACGTTGCTGGCCGCGGCGGGCGATCCGAACGTAAACGAGAAGCTCTTAAAAGGCTATAAGGTCGGGGACAAGACGTTCAAGGTTCATATCGACGGCGTCAATATGATTCCCTACCTCACAGGCCAGGTGAAAAAGAGCCCCAGAGAAACCTTCTTCTACGTCAGCGACGACGGCGGCGTCATGGCGCTCCGGCACGGCGATTGGAAGCTGGTTTTTGAGGAGCAGCGCGCCAGCTCAACCAGGGTTTGGGCAGAACCCCTTGTAAAGCTGCGGCTTCCGCTCATGTTTAACCTGCGACGCGATCCGTTCGAACGCGCCGACTTCAACTCCAATACCTACTGGAATTGGCTAATGAGTCACGCCTTCCTGCTTTACGGAGCGCAGGCAGTCGTGGCGGCCCAGATCGAGAACTTTGTGAAGTACCCGCCCCGCCAGAAGGCGGCCTCATTCAACCTTGACTCGGTGATGGAGCAATTAGCGCCGGCAATCAAGGCGGAAAAGGAAAAAGAAGCAGCAAGCAAAGCGCCGAAAACTGCAGAGCGCGACGTGTTGGTCGGCAAAGCGAGTTAGGGACCTACGGAAGGGAGGTCGCGAGACCTCCCTTTCGAAACTAAGGAGTAAATGATAGAGAGACATCCCTGGCTATCGTGCCCTACTTGATTGAGCGCGGGTTGGTCACGCGTGTCGAACCAATGAGGCGCGACATCACGGAAACACCCCGGTCTTAAAACACTGAAGCTCTTTGTCGCTGGTAACGCTGCCGGAACTCTGATTAAGGGCCATGAAACCGGGCGGAGATAAAATGAACTCCCAAATGGCAGATGAACTTGGCCAACCAACCGATACAGGCGGTTCGCGGCATCCAGGTATGGCTTGGATACCCGGGGGGACGTTCCGCATGGGTTCCGAAGACTTCTATCCCGAAGAGCGACCAGTTCACGAAGTTAGCGTGGATGGCTTCTGGATGGACTGCTACGAGGTATCGAACGACCAGTTCGCGCGGTTTGTGGATGAGACTAGCTACAAGACGCTCGCCGAGCGCCCGCTTAATCCTGCGGACTTTCCCGGCGCCCCTCCCGAGAATCTCGTACCCGGCTCATTGCTCTTTCAGAAAAGCGATGGCCCGGTCGACTTACGCAATTACTCCAACTGGTGGGCCTGGGCTCCGGGAACGAGTTGGCGTCATCCGCTAGGGCCGGGTTCCTCGCTCGAAAGTCTCGCGCAACGTCCGGTGGTTCACGTCGCGTACGAAGACGCCGAAGCTTACGCACACTGGGTAGGCAAAGAACTGCCGACGGAAGCGGAGTGGGAGTTTGCCGCTCGCGGTGGGCTCGATGGAAAAAAGTACACGTGGGGCGATGAACATTCTCCCGGGGGCCAGATGATGGCCAACAGTTGGCAGGGAGAGTTTCCCTGGCAAAACCTGCTCCAGGACGGTTACGAGGGAACTTCCCCAGTCGGATCCTTCCCGCCGAACGGTTACGGCTTGTACGACATGGCGGGCAACGTATGGGAATGGACTTGTGATTGGTTTGTCCAGCGCCACGCCGACGAAGTGGTCAAAGCCTGCTGCAGCCCGGCAGTCAATCCGCGCATTACATCACCCGACAAGAGTTACGATGCTGCGCAGGCGCAGTTCCGAATTCCGCGCAAGGTTGTCAAAGGCGGATCGCACCTGTGCGCGCCCAACTACTGCCTGCGTTATCGTCCCGCGGCGCGCCAGCCGCAGATGGTCGACACCAGTATGAACCACATCGGGTTCCGCTGCATTGCACGCCTGCGGTGACACACGGAAACCTTCCTTAAACGAGCTTACTTGTTTACATCCATACGGCACGAAAAGTCCGGCTTGAGTTCGTCGATTGGCGAAAATCCCAATAATGCATTGACCCGGAACGGTCAATTCTCAATGCGTAATGGCCCGCTTTCGTCAACTGTCGAGAGCAGTACCTCAGCCCGAGTCGTCAAGCAGCCGGAGAGGCTGCGGTACCTTCCCGCAGTGTCCGCAACATTGTGAGAAAAAGATTGGCCGCACAAGCTTTGCCCGATTCGAACGATGACGCCCGTTTGGCCCTCGCAGAGTTGAATTCGGCGGAGGCGAAACCTGTCACTTCTGCCAGTACCCACGCCAAAGAATAGTCCTTAGCGTTATCCGGTACCAACTCCTAGTCTTGCAAAGGAC
>DATDGW010000338.1:0-1828 GCA_036521895.1 Candidatus Sulfotelmatobacter sp.
TGGAGGTGTTTAGTCTAGAGAAAATGATGCTGCCGTCCGCTCCCCACGAACCGCCGAATGCGTCCGCAACATCTGCGAGCACTTGCACGGGTCCGCCGGCGACGGGAATTTTCTTCAGCTTTCCTTCGGCAAAAAAACCGAGCCAGCGGCTGTCCGGAGACCAAAACGGAAGTTGGGCGTGCTCCGTCCCAGGCAGCGGGCGGGCTGTCACTTCGTCGATGTTACGCAGCCAGATCACGGGATCGGCTCCGGATGAATTCGCAACAAAGACCATGCTGCGTCCATCCGGCGCAAGAGCGAACTGAGGCACAGCGACGGTGATGTTCGGAGGTCCCGAAAAAACTGCGTTCTCGGGAGGACTGATCGAAAAACGGACCGGCTCGCCGACCGCCGGGGTGTGAGAACGTCCGGCAGCAAAAAATGCTGCGGCGCACAGGAATGCCAACGCCAGCAACCAAGCAGCGCGCTCACGCCACGGGTTGCGCTGAACAGAGGAAGGGTCATCGGCACCTTCTGCAATCCACCGCAGGTTTGTTCTCAGGTCCGGCACGGATTGCCAGCGTTCATCCGGATCCTTCGCCAGACAGGTTTTGACCACATTGTCCAGCGCTCGCGGAAACATCGGCCGCACTGCGGAAATGGGAGCCGGATTACGTTCCAGAATTGCCGCGATGACACTGGTCGTGCTCTTCCCCTCGAACGCCCGCTTGCCTGTCGCCATCTCATACAGCACCGCGCCCAAGGCAAATATGTCGCTCCTCGGATCCGCCTCTTTCCCTTCGATCTGCTCCGGCGACATGTACTGGAAGGTCCCAACTATCATGCCTTCTTGCGTCAGTGGACGGTTTGTTATGGGACTGGACAGGGTTAGGGCTGAAGAGGGTGCGTCCGGCTTCGAACTTGGCTTGGCCAGACCGAAGTCCATGAGCTTCGCGCCGGCCTTGGTCAGCATCACATTTCCCGGCTTTAGATCGCGATGTGTCACTCCGCCGCGATGCGCTTTCTCCAGCCCCTCGCAGATTTCAATTCCGTATTTCAGCACCTGCTCGGGAGCCAGCGGGCCCTTCATCAGCCGATCCGCCAGCGTCTCCCCTTCCAGAAACTCCATCACCAGATAATCAATCCCGTCCTGATGACCGACGTCGTAGAGCGTGCAGATGTTGGGATGGTTCAGCGATGAGATCGCCCGTGCCTCGCGCTCGAAGCGCTGCTTCGCCTCAGGGTTGGAGGAAAGATGAGCAGGAAGAATCTTGATCGCGACGGTTCGGTCGAGGCGTGTGTCACGGGCCCGATAGACCTCGCCCATCCCGCCGGCTCCTAACGGCGAGACGACCTCGTACGGCCCGAGTTTCGTGCCAGAGGTGAGGGTCATCCGTGCGCGCCATTATAGTCCGGAGAGTGCGCATTATGGCGGAACAGACCATTGTGGATGGTTGGTCGGCAACCCTTACCTAATCCGGTTACGTCAGAGTTGCCCGTCATACGCCCGGAACCGGGTTTATGTCCACGAGTGACTCGGCGATTCATCAGCAATTGACATGAAAGAATCGCGGACCCCAAGAGCGAACCAGGTGAACATGCCGAAGAACTAGTCGCCCGCATGGCAGTCTCCTTGACGGTAAAGGAGAGAGCGCGTACTCTCCTTTTCCAGATAGGAGAGAGCCTTTGACGAAACCGGTTGAACTCCCGCAGGGGACCCTCGAGATGCTCATCCTCAAGGCAGCCTCGCTCGGTCCGCTCCACGGCTACGGCATTCTGCTGCGCATCCAGCAGATCTCCGGCGAGCGTCTCGAAATCCTGCAGGGTTCTTTCTACACCGCTATCTATC
>DATDGW010000339.1:0-38864 GCA_036521895.1 Candidatus Sulfotelmatobacter sp.
GGTCGAATAATAGCCGCGACCCTCCTGAAAAGCCTGCGCCTTGAAAAAATAAGTCTCACACTCTTCCAGGGTCATGAAATAAACCGAATGAGTAGACTCACTGTATGAGGGTGCGGACCAGTTGGTGGCTCCCGAGAAGCCCGGACAAATGCGGGTTCCGGCGGCTGAGGGCTCTATGCCCGTCCGGACGGGCCTGCCTTGCGCGTCGATTTCCTTAGCCCAATTCATCTTCTCCACGAATCGCGTTGCCGAAAGAAACTTTCCATTGGTGCGATCCAGCACGTAGATGAAGCCATTGCGGTTTGCCTGCACCAGCAGTTTTCGCTGTGCACCCTGAAAGGCGGCATCGATCAGCAGTGGCGTCTCGACCGCGTCGAAGTCGAATACATCATGTGGCGTGAACTGAAAATACCATTTCAGTTTTCCAGTATCGGGGTCGAGGGCCAACACGCAGTCGGTGTAGAGGTTGTCTCCCGGACGAACGCTGCCTTCGAAATCAGGTGCAGGATTGCTCGTGCCCCAGTACACGGTGTTGAGTTGTGGATCGTAGGTTCCTGGCATCCATGTCGTTCCCCCGCCGTGCAAATAGAGCTTTCCGGGCCAGCTTGAGGAACCGGATTCGCCGGGACCCGGAATCGTCCAGAACCTCCAGGCTAGCTTGCCCGTCACGGCATCGTAAGCGGCAAGAAAACCGCGAACACCATCATCGCCGCCCGAGGTGCCCACCAGGACTTTGTCTTTGATCACGAGCGGAGCGCCGGTCGCGCCGTAATTCTTGTTCCAGTCCGCGTAGGCCACATCCCAGATGAGATTTCCCGAGCGGGCATCGAGGCAGAGGAGATGCGCGTTGTCCGCCTCCATGTAGATCCGGTCGTGCCATACTGCGACGCCGCGATTGAGGTGACCAGAGGCATCGTCGATCAACCCTTCCGAAACTGGCCACGAGTGGTGCCACACCACTCGACCGGTGCGCGCATCCAGGGCGGAGGCATCGTTCGCCGCAGTCACAAACATCACTCCATTGACTACAACAGGAGTGACCTCAAGCCGGCTCGAATTGCGGGCATGAAAGACCCACTCCGCACGCAGCCCCGCAAGATTTCCCTCATTGATTTCAGACAGACCACTGAAGCGGCGCCCTGAATAGTCTCCGTTGTAGGAGATCCAATTGGCGGCAGGAGGCTGAACCAGAAGGTCGGCGGAGCGGACGTCGATGGCTGCCGATATGCTCGCGGGAGTGGTATCTCCTGCAAAGGCGGCCAAGCAGGTGAAAACGACGGCGATCAGTACTGCCTTCCGCATGCTACGAACCCTTCCGCAAATCCGTGATGTCGACCTCATCCAACCGTCGACAGAGGTTTCGCAAACGCTGCCTCCACGGCACTGGATTTTCGCAGGGGCAAGCGCTGATTCGGCGCTTGATAACCCAGCTCCTGTGAAATTTGCAGTCCCGCCGCCTGAATGAGTGGCGCGAGTTGCCGCAACCGGGCGGCCGGCATGCGCACCATGGGGGCCGTAATGCTGAGGCTGGCGTTGACGCCGCCGGCGTGGTCCCAAATGGGTGCTGCGATGCAGCGTATGTGAAGCTCGTTTTCTTCCAGATCGCAGGCGTAGCCGTTCTTGCGTACCCGATAGAGTTCAGCTTCCAACTCCTGAAGATTCCCCACTGTATTTGGCGTCAGGCGCTTCAACCCCAGCTGCGGGAGAACCCGTTCCCGCTCTTCGTCAGGCATGTACGCCAGCATGATCTTGCCCACCGCGGTGCAATACAACGGAACGGCGGCGCCGATGCGGGAGTGAATGCGCAACTGTTCCGGCGAATCCAGCTTCTCGACATAAACCGCAGACAGCCCGTGGCGCACTGTCAGATGAGTGGTTTCACGCGTTTGCTGATTCAACTCCTGAAGGTACCGCAGACTCACCCGGCGAATGTCGAGCTGGCCCAAAGCCGCCTGGCCGATGGCGAAACACGCGATTCCCAGGCGGTACACGCCATCTCCGCTGCAGTTCAAGAAGCCCGAAGTCTCCAGGTTCGCGAGGAAACGGTGAACGGTGCTCACGGGTAGCCGCGACCGGCTCGCGACCTGCTTGGCGGCGAGGCCCTGCGGCAATTCACTGAAGAGTTGGAGCAGCCGCAACCCACGCTGCAGTGCCGTAATGTTGTAGCTCCGCTTTTGAGGAGTTGCCATAAGCGACGAGACAATCTAGCATCACAAAATGAAAGCGAAAATTATCTGATGAAAATGAGATTTGCGCAATAGATCTCTTGCTTCTAAAGCCGCCCGAACTTCTTGACAGCTTCTACGATCGATTTTGTTTGCTCGATGACCGCGTACATCGAGTGCTCTTTGAAATCCATCTGCTGGGCGAGATGCAATACTTCTAGAGCTTTGTCCCTGGGAATGACGACGACCCCATCGCTGTCGGCCGTGACAATGTCACCCGCATTGACCGTTACACCGTCGCAGGTCACCGGCACATGGGAGCCGCCGAAGCGATAGTGATGCACCGATGTGGATGGCACGATGCCGGTCGCATATACCGGGAAGCCGATTTTGCGCAAGTACGCGACGTCGCGAACTCCTCCGTCAATTACGGCTCCAGCGTAACCTCTCGCCGCCATTGCCGTACCCATCAATCCGCCCATTCCCGCAATATTCTGGCCGTCCTCGACGACCATGACGTAAACGGAATCAGTGGATCCCTCATCGATCGCCTGCAGCATTCCGCTCAACGCGGCGGGGTCACTGTTACCTTCGTCTTTCTTGAGCTGAACCGTGCGCGCAAAGCCGGCGAACTTCGTGGTGAAGATCGGCGTCATGCGGTGGCTCATGTACATGCGCTTGCCGGTGAGTTGCTCCAGAGCGTCCGAGACCGAAGCCACTTCGACGCGGCGAAACTCCGCAATCAGAGCGGCGTCGGACGCCGGGGCAGGAGTTGTCGCAGTCTGCGCCCGCAAAAGCCTGGCTCCGCAGAAAGTGGCGTACACAAGGCCGACGGATAACACAGACGCCGCAATGGTGTGAGACTTCCCAAAGCCCCGAAACTTGTTCATTTCGTCCTCCTGCATGTTATGTATGTGGGCGGACTCTAACACTGTTTGTCGCAACGTGGAAGAGCCAGGAATCGCGGAGGTGCGAAAAATGCGGATTCCAAGGTGAACGAGGACGAGAATGTCTCGATCGTTCATCTGTGCGGCTGCGGAAAGACAGAACCCTTGGATATTTCTGGCTCTGATACTCGCACTCTTCTTTGCCGTTGCACAAAGCGTGGCGTAGGACCGCAAAAAAGGTTGACAGGCCTACTGCGATTGGGATAAACAGCCTCATCCGGTCCTGCGTCATTTTCAAAGTTTTGCCACACATTTTCAGTGGATGAAAGTTCTGTACGGACGTAATCGATTGAGAACGAGACCCCTGGGGTAAAGGAGATCAGCTATGCGTAAGCATCTGTGTGCTTCTGTCGCAGTACTTGCGGTAGTGCTTTTCACGCTCGCGGTTGCGTCGGCAAGTATCACCGGCAGCATCTCCGGCGTCGTGACCGATACGTCAGGGGCCGTCATTTCCGACGCATCCGTGGTTGCGATCGACACTCTTACCGGGGTGAAAACGTCTGTCAGAACCGATGCGAAGGGTTTTTACAACCTTCCCACGCTTGCCATTGGGACCTACGACTTAGAAATCAGCCATCCCGGGTTCAAGACCTACCGAAAGACCGGATTGATCGTCGACGCTAACTCAGCGCTTCGAGCGGATGCGATTCTTGACGTCGGCGCGATCAGCGAGCATGTTGAGGTGCGCACCGATGCCGTTCACGTGGAGACCCAGAGCACGCAGATGGGCGAAGTCATTGAGTCCAAAAGTATCGAAGCGGTTCCCCTAAACGGCCGGAGCTATACGGACTTGCTGGCATTGCAGCCGGGAGTGTCTCCCTACGCTGCCGGGGATACGGGGACGCCTGGAATCAGTGACCGCTCCCCCAGTGGCGGCCTGAATTCCGGAAACCAATCGGTCAATGGGCAGCGCGAGACGGCCAACGGTTTCATGGTCAACGGATCGAATGTGGAGGAGGGGAAGAACAACGGAGCCGGGATTATTCCCAACCTCGATTCCATTTCCGAGTTTCGCATCATTACCAACAACTTTGATGCCGAGTACGGGAACTATAGCGGCGGGCAAATCAACGTCGTGACCAAGTCTGGGACGAACCAATTTCATGGCAGCGGGTTTGAGTTCTTTCGCAATACTGCACTGGATGCCACGCAGTATTTTTCGAACTCGGTTCCGGTCTTTCGGCAAAACCAGTTCGGTGGAACATTCGGCGGTCCGATCAGGAAAAACACGACCTTCTTCTTCCTCGACTACCAAGGTACGCGACAGACGCAGGCCTCCCCAGTGACTACGCAATTGCCATCTCAAGGGAACTTTGCCGGTGACTTCAGTGATTCGACCGCATTGCTCACGGGGAGTGTGAATGGTCCCGGGTTTGCGACGGTTCTCAACCAGAGAATGAACTTGCCCGGCACCGTCACTGACGGCGAGCCCTACTACTTTGCCGGATGCGCGAACCAAAGTCAGTGTGTGTTCCCCAATGCTCTCATTCCACAGTCGGCCTGGTCGCCCGTCGCATCTGCCATGTTGAACCTCGGCCTCATTCCGCAGCCGAACGTGAACAATAATCCTAATTTCAATTTTGCCTCATCGAAGTATGCCCAAAATCTGCGCGACGACAAAGGCGGCGTCCGGGTCGATCAAAATACCCGCTTCGGAACGCTCTTCGCCTACTACTTTGCCGATGACTATTTGCTGAACTCTCCGTATCCGAATGGCGGAGCGACCATTCCCGCTGCCGGCTTTGCCTATAGCGCCACGACCGCGGGCCGGGCACAACTGGTGAACCTCGGCGATACCAAGAACTTCGGCACCACGGCCGTGAATGAATTACGGCTCAGCTACGTGAGGAACACGATCGGTCTGACTGAACCTCAGGGCGGTGTCGGGCAAAACTACACGCTGGCTGCTTTAGGCTTCGTGACTCCTTGGTCCAATCCCCTGGGAGGCATCAGCCCCATCGCTCCCAAGTTGGAAGGCGTACCATACATCACGTTCAATAACTTCAACATCGGCGTTCCGCAAGTGAGCACCGGGCAATTCAACAACTCATACCAGATATTGGACAATTTCACCAAAGTGATGGGAACGCACAGTATTCAGTTCGGTGGGCAGTTCCACTATGACCAGATCAATGAAAGAAACCTGGCCGCCGAGAACGGCCAGTACTCATTTTCCGGCAACGAGACAGGAATCGACTTCGCGGATTTTCTGATCGGAGCGCCGAACAGCCTGACCCAGGCAAGCCCGCAGATCCTGGATTCACGCAGCAAGTACTATGCGCTGTACGTTCAGGATAGTTGGCGAGCGACCGCGAATCTGGTGCTCAACTATGGCCTTCGCTGGGAAGCCAGCATGCCGTGGTACGACACCCAGAACAAGATTGAGACCATTATTCCTGGAGAGCAATCGGTCGTGTTTCCCGGAGCGCCTACTGGATGGGTGGTCCCTGGCGATCCTGGCGTGCCCCGCACTCTAGCACCGACCCAGTGGAATAATTTTTCTCCCCGACTGGGCTTGGCTTACTCTCCCGGCAATACTTCTGGCGCTTTAGGCAAGCTCTTTGGCGGGCCGGGAAAGACCAGCATTCGCATCGGCGCCGGTATGTATTACACGTCGGTGGAAGATTTGTCGCAGTTCCTGGAAGTGGGCGACCCCCCCTACGGCCTGTACTACGGAAGCTCGAATCCTCCGCTCCTGGAAGCTCCGTATACCGTCCGTTCTACTGGTGGGCTGGTCTCCGGCTGGCCTCGGTTTCCGTTCACCTTTCCTCCCACCAACGTCTCCCCAAGTAATCCTGACACAACCTTCAACTGGGCAGGAGTTGAGCCCATCTCCTACGGATTTTCTTTCAATCACCAGAACAAGCTGCCTTACTCGGAACACTACGAGTTCTCTCTGCAACGCCAGGTTGGCTCGAGCACTGTGATTACTGCCAGCTACGTCGGGAATCAAGGGCACAGGTTGGTGACTTCGATTGAGGCGAATCCGGCGAATCCGGCATTGTGTTTGTACCTGAGCAATTCAGCCAATCTTGATCCCTCAAGCACTGCGCCGCCATGCGGTCAATTCGGTGAGACGCCCCCGGGGGGTACTCAGTGGGTAACGCTTCCTGGGTCATCGCCGTTCGCTGGACAGACTTTCACGAGCACCAGGCCTCTGGGACCAAACTTCGATACCAACCCCTACGTCTCCACCGTTGCCAACTCGCGCTACAACTCGCTGCAGATGAGTGTCAGCCACAACACCAGATCGCTCAGCTTCCTCGCCAGCTACACCTACAGCAAGTGCATGGACAATGCTTCCGGGTTGCAGGACTCTACTTATCCATTCGATCCTCGTCTGAGCATCAGTCTGTGCAACTTCGACGTGACCCACAATTTCGTCTTCAGCTACGACTGGCTGCTGCCGTTCGACAAACTCGCCGGTTCAGGTTGGATGAAGTGGGTGGCAGCGGGCTGGAGCCTCAGCGGCATCACCAATTTCGCCACCGGGCTGCCGATCACTCTCACTGAGAATGACGATAACGCTCTGATCGGCGCAAATGCGGTGCCCGTCGATGTACCTAACTTTTCGGGTGGCAAGGTGCTGGCCGACACTAACCCGCGCCACGGGAACGCTTATTTCAATGCTTCCCTTTTTAGCAACGAGCAGGTCGGGCAATTTGGGAATTCCCGCCGTCGTTTCTTTCATGGTCCAGGACTTAATAACTTCAACATGAAACTCGCGAAAGATACAAACGTCACCGAAACCAAGCAACTTCAGTTCCGTGTCGAAGCCTTCAATCTCTTCAACCATGCCCAGTTTTCGAATCCAACCGGCGAAATTAACTCCAGCCAGTTTGGATTGGTCACCTCAGCCAGAGCCGCGCGGATCCTACAACTGGGGCTGAAGTTCTTGTTTTGAAGCTTGCGTTGAACACGCAGGCGCCGGCTTTCTGGATGTGTTTTGCTGAGTGACTACGATTTCGGCAATGCTCACAAGGACCAAGTCATGGCCGTTGGTAGGCGTTGTGGCGGCCATCTTGGCTGCCGCCAACTTCGCGGCCTTGTCCCAAACTCAACCGCAAGGTTCCCGGGGGAAGGATCTCAAGTCGGCCGCTGCGGTGGGCAAGCGAACGTTCGCATCTACCTGCGCGAACTGTCATGGTCTGGACGGCCGAGGCGGCGAACGGGCGCCGGATATTGCGGAAAGACCAAGAGTGCAACAGCTTTCCGACGCTCAGCTCTTCAAGATTATCGAGAATGGCATTCCTGAAACCGGAATGCCTGCTTTTCACGCTCTTCAAAGCCCTACCATCAAAGCGGTCGTAATCTACCTGCGCACCTTGCAAGGGGCAAAGTGGGCGGTCAATTTGCCCGGCGATCCCGCGCACGGGGAGACCATCTTCATGGGTAAAGCAGGATGCTCCGGATGCCACATGGTTGCCGGCAAAGGTGGTTTCATCGCCTCTGATTTGTCGGACTACGCGCGCGCACACACTGTGGAGCAAATTCGAAAGGCGATCACCACCCCGCCGAACAACGACCATGGGGCGAGAATGGCGACTGCGACCGTCCACAGCGGAGAGAAATACACCGGCAGAGTCCGCAACGAAGACAATTTCTCCTTGCAGTTGCAGACGCTGGACGGGATGTTTCACTTCCTTGCCAAGTCAGAGGTCGAAACCTTGGAATACAGTTCGCAACCTCTTATGCCCTCGGACTACGGCTCAACTCTCAGCCCCAATGAATTGAACGATGTCGTCAGCTTCTTGATGAGGGTCGCCTCCACTAACACCAGCCAGTCGGAGACAGCTGACAAGAAGTCTCCAGAGCAATAAACCTTGATCCGCGTTGGTCAACTCAGGATTTCGTTCGGAAGGGTGTCCTCATGAATCGCAGCACGAACGTTCTGCATGTTCTCGTCATCGCAACCTTGCCGCTGATTGCGCTGTGCGCAGCAGGCTTTGCACACGCTCCAGCCCAGCCGAAGCAGTTTCAATTGCAAGCGAAGTCGCCACATTTCTGGGATCTGGTGGATCACGATGCCAAACTCAGCGTAGTAGGTACGGGCTTCGGTTTTACCGAGGGGCCAGTGTGGGATGAGGCAGGCTTTCTCTACGTGAGCGACGAAACCATCAATAAAATCTACCGGCTCCATCCCGGTGGGAAGAAAGAGGAAGTGATTGCACTCGGCGACCCCGACGGCAACACCTTCGACCGCCAGCATCGTCTGATCGACTGTGCCAGCGTATTGCGGGCCATCATTGAAGTCACTCCCGATGGGAAATACAAAGTACTGGCCGATCACTATGACGGGAAGAAGTTCAACAGCCCGAATGATGTGATTGTCGGGCCGGATGGAGCGTTGTACTTCACGGATCCGACTTTGGATCTGGTTGCCGGCGAAAAGCAGGAGATTCCCTTCCAGGGGGTTTACCGATTAGACGCGAAAGGCGATGTGCAACTGCTCACCAAGGATCTCACCCAGCCGAACGGCCTCGCCTTTTCGCCGGACGGCAAGCGCTTCTATGTCGACGACAGCGAACAGAGAAACATCCGCGTGTTCGACGTTGCGCCTGGCGGAACCCTTAAGAACGGCCGGATCTTCGGCTCAGAGCCGGGCGGTAAGGGCGAGGGAGTCCCCGACGGGATCAAAGTAGATAAGAACGGCAACCTGTTTGTCACCGGGCCGGAAGGCATCTGGGTCTGGGACGCGAAGGGCGACCACCTTGGCTCAATTGTGATGCCAGAACAGCCGGCAAATCTGAATTGGGGTGATAAGGACTACAATACGCTCTACATTACGGCCACTACTTCCGTCTATCGCCTCGAGATGAAAACGCAAGGCTTCGTGCCGTATCTATGACGACGCGGGTTTTGCTAACGGTCCCTGTAACTCCGCCCCGGTCTGACGGCGGTTCAGCTACGAGTTCTTTGCCCCGAGTTTCCGCGGTGGAATGTTCTGATTCAGCCGGAAGAAGTTATTCGCATCGTAGTGCGACTTGACTGCGACGATGCGGTCCCATCGTTCCTGATAAGCCTCAGGCACGCGATCTTGTTCATCGCCGCTCATGAAGTTGATGTAAACGCCTGGTTTCATTGCGGGCCGAAGTTTGCTGAAGTGTCCGCGAATCCAAGCAACATTGCCGGCATCAGCGGATGGCTCCGACCAGTTCGCCAGCAGATTCAGGATGAAAGGAGACCTGCGATCACCGAAAGCGGTCTCGTCAGCGCCGATCCGTGCCGCTGCGCCGCCAAGATAAGCTAGTTCAATCTGGGTGTCCGAAGACGGAATCGAGGCGACTGCTTCCAACAAGCGATCGATCGTGCCGTCGTCGAGATAAGTGAAATACCCTGATTTTGTGTAATAGCGACGGCCGTGCGGGAAATCGAAATCCGCCATGGTTTGTAACTCTAGGAACGACACAGTCCTGCTGCTAACCGAATGCTGGTTGCACATGGAAAGGGCGCGCTGCAGATAGGGACGTCCGGCTTCGGGATCGCCCGTCCAAATCAAGGAGTTGCTGGCCACAGGTCGCCCGCGGAGTTCAGTCGGCACCTTCTTCGCATGCAGAGCAAGGCGAAGATCGAGGTTCCACTTCAAGTCGATTGGGGCCTCGGCCATGAAGTCTCGCCAGCACTCTAGGAGCTTCCGAATATCAGACTCAGGAGTTAAGCCTTCAGCAAGCACAACCGATGTAAGCGAGTGGAGCTTCACTTCGAATTCCGCCACCACTCCGAAGTTGCCGCCGCCTCCGCGGAGGGCCCAAAACAGATCCGAGTTTTGCTTTGCATTGGCCCGCACGGCGGAACCATCTGCAGTTACGAGAGTGAACCCCTCGACGTTATCGCACGACAATCCAAAGCGCCGCGTAAGCCATCCGGTTCCTCCACCCAAGATCAGCCCGGAAGCTCCCGTGTGAGAGACGACCCCAGAGGGAAAGACGAGTCCTGCTTTCTGCGTTGCGCTATCAATCGAGCCCAACAGGCAACCACCGGCGATTCGAGCCCTGCGTGCCTCGGAATCAACCCTGACCTGCCGCAATCTCGATAGGTCGATCACCATCCCACCATCGCAGGTGCTAAAACCTGCGAGGCTATGCCCTCCACAGCGGATGGCAGTAAGAATTCCCGTCGTAGACGCGGCACGGACTGCGTTCTGAATATCGCTTACATCCGTACAGCGCGCTATCAGGCCTGGTGCCCGAGCGACCATCCCATTCCAAATGAGGCGCGCGTCTTCATACCCGCTTTCGCCAGGACGCAGCAACTCACCTTTGAATCGTCGGTGGAGCGAAGCGTAGATCTCTGCGCTGGCTTCGACCATTTCTTGCTCTCCTTGCAGAGTGTCCTTTTCACGCCACGAGGGAGGCGCCTAATTAAATGGTCTTGCGCCGCCGGTTATGCAAGTACAGCAGTGAGATAAGGCCCAAGAAAACAAAAAATATTGGAACTGACCATTCCAATCCGTCTACAAAGAAAGTTGTGCCGGAGATCGCAAGAAGAAGCAGAATACCGACAACAGTGAAGAAAGGGTGGGCCCACAAGCGCATGGGCAAGCTCGAGAGTCGCTCGCTCGTGATGGCTGCACGAAAGCGGAGGTGCGTGTTGAGAATCACGAGCCACACGAAAAGCATTCCGGCAACCGCCGTCCCATAAAGCATAAGGAAAGCATTCTTAGGGGCAAAAATGGCCAGCAGAATGGCCGCGACAATTCCCATAGTCGAAGCCAGCAGCGCACGATGCGGCACTCCGTTGGGGCTCACTTTGCCCATCCATTCCGGAGCATAACCTCCTCGCCCCAGGGAGAAAAGCATTCGAGTTGAGAGATAAAGGTTCGTGTTCACGCTCGACAATGCGGCGGTGAGCACTACGAAGTTCATGATCGCAGCGGCAAACGGTATGTGCGCAGCAGCGAATGCAGTCACAAACGGGCTGCCAGAAAGCGAGGGCGAACCGCCGGTTTGATTCCAGGGAACCATCGTGACCATAATGGCGATTGCCAAGACATAGAACAAAATGAGCCGCCACACAATGCTTCGCATCGCGTGGGGAATTGTAACCTCCGGATGCTCGGCCTCTCCCGCCGTGACAGCGATAATTTCTACTCCCATGTAACTGGTGACGGTGATGGTGAGCGAAAGCCAGACTCCCTTCCATCCTGCAGGCAGGAATCCGCCGTGCTGGGTTAAATTCGCCAGGCCAATCGCGCCATGGGAGCCAACGCCCAGAATCAAGGATATTCCGACAATTATGAACGCGACGATAGCCGCGACTTTGATGGTTGCGAACCAATATTCAAACTCGCCGAGGCGGTTCACCTGCATGGAGTTGAGCGCCACCAGAGCGGCCGAAACCAACACGACCCAAATCCACTGCGGAACATTCGGGAACCAATAGGAGATATAGATACCCGCGGCGGTGACTTCAGCACCGATCGCGATGATCTGTGCGGCACCGTAGGTGGCTCGAACCGAAAACCCTGCCCAGGGGCTGAGATATTTCTCCGCGTAAACCCCGAAGGCGCCGGCGACAGGGTGCACGACCGCCATCTCCGCTAATGCATAGGACATGACCAGTGCGATGCCTGCCCCCAGAAGGTAGGAAAGAATCACGGCGGGTCCAGCGAGGCGAATGCTGACACTGCTTCCCAAAAACAAACCCACACCGATGGCGCCCCCGATGGCCATCATGGTGAGTTGCCTCTGCCCCAACCGGCGGTGAAGGCCTTCCACTGCGGGCATCGCAGGCGCTCCAGGAGCAAGCGGGGCCTCGGCGGCAAAACGTTGTTGCTCAGTCATAGCTGCCAACGCTGGCAGGGTCGAGGACCATAAGATTGATATTCTTTTTGAGGACTTCTGCAACCGCTTTCACATCGTCCATCGTGTTGTACACGTGGACCGATATTCGCAAGCCGTCGTGCCGATTCGATGCGACGATGTTGCTTTCAGCGAGCTTCTGCACCATTAAGGTCGAGTCTTTGCTCTGCAATACGACCAGTGGGCCCGCACTGTCCGAGGGCGTTTTGGTGCGGATACCGAGGTCCCGGGCACAGCTTAACAGCGACTGCGCGAGTTTCTTGATGTGGCCCGCCACATTCTCCATGCCGATTTCTTGCAGCAGTTGGAATCCGGGCAGAGCGGCATACACGTTGGGCACAGATGGAGACCCTGACTCGAATCTTCGCGCCGTGGGAGATAAATCGAACAGTTTTGGATCGTAGGCGAACGGATTTGCCTGCCCAAACCATCCGGTGACGGTAGGAACTAGCGATGAAATCAGTTCCTTGCGTACGTACATGAACGCGAGGCCGGGAGGACCGAGCAGATATTTGAGGGTGCCGGTGACGAAAAAGTCCAGATCCATCGCTTTCACGTCAACCGGGCGGGTCCCGCAATCCTGGTAATCGTCGAGCATTACGAGCGCACCGGCGCGGTGGGCGATTTGGGTGATAGCGGTTATGTCGGAACGAAATCCGTTCTTGAAACAAACGTGCGTAAGCGGCACGACGCACGTATTGCGGTCTACCGTCCTTTCATAATTGTCTGCCGGAATGCAATTGCCCTCCGCAGCTACAAATTGCACTTCCGCGCCTCGAGTACGCTGCCCAAGCCAGACATGACCCATCGTAGGAAACTCGAATTCGCCCATTACGACTTTCTTTCGCTCTCGGAAATTCAGCGCGCTGGCGATGCCATTGATGCCTGCCGACACGCTGGTCACAATGGCAACTTCATCTGTGCTGGCGTTGATGAATTGTGCAAAGGCGGTGCGCGCCGACTCATACTGATTCACCCACAGCTCCCAGGGCGAGCCTTGCTCGTGCCAGGTCGCGATGAAACCCTCGATGCCGGACTGCACCGCATCCGATAGCGGCCCTTGGGAACAACTGTTGAGATAGATCTTGTGCTTGAAGATGTTGAAGCGGGAACGAATCTGCCGGATTTGCGTGCCGGTCAGCATGACTCTTTCATCTCAGCCAGCACTGTTCCAAATCTGCGCACTTCCGGCAGCGTATTGTAGTGGACCAAAGATGCTCTCACCGCGCCACTTTCCATGGGGAGTCCCAGTCGCTTCATCAGGCGCGGTGAGTACATGTGGCCGTCGCGACCGCTAATATTTTGTTTCGCGAGTTCTTCGGTGACCCGGGCGGGGGACACGTTCGGCAAATTGAAGCAAAGCGTTGGCACTCGTTCAGCGATGCGCGCTTCCTCTGCGATGCCGTATACAACGGCACCACACTCGTTGAGCACCCGCAGCATTTCGAGCGCGAGGAATTCTTCGTAAACCCGGATTGCCTCGAACGCACGTCGCAGAGCGGATCGCCTCGATCCTGATTTCGCCGTGGCATCGTTCCCGGCCATTCGTCGGCCTAGCATTTCCAGGTAGCGCACCGCAGCGTCCATCCCGGCCACGTTTTCGTAGACGAAGGTGCCGGCCTCAATCTTTCCGGGTGGCTCGTTTGGAATAAACTCCTCACGGAAGGTCGCGAGTTTTTCCAGCAGTTCGCGCCGTCCCCACAGAAATCCCATATGGGGGCCGAAGATCTTGTAGCCTGAACACACCAGGTAATCGCAGTCGAAGGCTTGCACATCGATCAGTCCGTGAGGACCGAAATGCACGGAATCGAGAAAGATTTCTGCCCCGCACGCGTGTGCTACTCGTGCTGCCGCCGCGACGTCCACCATCGAGCCGATGGCATTGGAAGCCAGCGTGCACGCCACAAGACGCGTCGTCGCAGACACCAGCGGGACGAGGTCATCCGCATGCAGATTTCCATCGTCTCTCATCCTCCACCAGGAAAATTTCGCTCCGCCCCGCTCCAATGCCAGCCAGGTGGCAACGTTGGCCTCGTGGTCCATGTCGGTTACGACAATCTCGTTCCGCTTATCCAGCGTCTGTCCGATCGCCAAACTCACCAAACGAATAAAGGAAGTCGCGTTCATGCCAAACGCGATTTCGCGTGCGTCACGAGCGTTCACCAGATCAGCGACGCTGTGGCGTGCACGCAAAATCATCTCGTCCACTTCGC
Organism: Candidatus Sulfotelmatobacter sp.; assembly: GCA_036521895.1. Classification (GTDB taxonomy): domain Bacteria; phylum Acidobacteriota; class Terriglobia; order Terriglobales; family Acidobacteriaceae; genus Sulfotelmatobacter. The sequence continues at coordinate 14,127 of DATDGW010000339.1, forward strand.
GGCTTTTCGCGTAACGACCACCTCGCTGCACATTGCACTCGAGGAGATGATGATTTACGGCGTCCAGCACTACCTGTGGAACCTGCGCACCTGCGGCATTATCAAAAAAGACAAAGCCCGGAGGCCGGGTCAGCGCGGGAAAAGCAGCACGAACGGCTTCAATAGGAAACGTCCCACTCGCTGCGGCGGGGGTTTCGGGGTTAAGAACACCGCGGGATTCGGCTTCCAAAATCTCGCTCCTGTAACTTCTGAAAAGTCCGGCAGTCTTGCAAAATGACCAGCGCCAAACCTATACTCCGCTGCGACAACTCGTCAACCTGAAAGCAAACACATGCCCGTATCCGCGACCAACTCAAAGCTGATCTATGATGCTTTGAAGGAGTGCGACATCCGCCTGGTATCAGCTCTGCCGGAGACCTGGCTGGTACATCTCATTCGGTTAGCGGACGAGGACCCACAGATGATTTTGGTGCGACTGGCAAAGGAGGAAGAAGCGGTCGGCATCTCAGCGGGAGCACACTTTGCGGGAGTCAAGTCGGCCATGCTGTTGCAGAACCACGGCTTCTTGGCCTCCATTAATGGTATCGTCTCCTTCGCACATCTGTACAAGATCCCTCTTCTGATGCTGATCAGTTACCGCGGCTCTTTGGGGGAGCGCGACCCGTGGCAAACACAAGGCGGCAACGTAACGGAGCCGCTCTTGCAAGCGCTGCGTATCCCTTACTTTTTTCTCGACGCGTCGGACACCGTCAGAAAACGTATTCGGCAGGCACAGACTCTCGCCGAAAGCAGTTTGCAGCCGGTCGCCCTTCTCCTGACCCGCGACTTGATGTGGGAGGAGTGATGCTCCGCTTGGATTGTCTCCGCTCGGTTTATTCGGAACTGGAAAACTGTCTTGTCATCACGATCATGGGGGCGGTCGCGGCTGAACTGCACTCTCTGGGTCACCGTCCCAATTTCTTTTACTTGCAACACGCGATGGGACTGGCGTCTTCTACGGGACTGGGTTTGGCTCTGTGCCTGCCCGAACGGAGAGTGATCGTCTTCGATGGCGATGGCTCGCTCTTGATGAACCTTGGCAGTCTGAGCACAATGGCACGTTATCGACCCAAGAAACTGGTACATGTCGTTTTCGACAATGAAAGTTTGCTGTCGGTCGGCGGGTTCCCCACAGCGACGAGCACAGGTACGGACCTGGAGGGCATTGCTCGCTCCTCCGGCATTCCCCGGGTGACCACCGTCCGGAATGTGGAGGGTTTTAGCGCTGCCGTGGCGGACGCCGTACAGGGCAGCGAACTGACAACGATCATCGCCAAGGTCGAAGCTACGGGTCCCGCCGCCTATGTCACCGACCTGTCGTTACTTGAGAATCGGTTTCAATTCCGTCGACATATCCAATCGCTGAAAACACGCTAAGGCGGCGACGTTCGCGTAGCGCTCAAGCGGAGATGGAGTGTCGGACGAAAATGTTCACGAGGAGCTCCCAATGTCTCTCGTTTTGGTCACACTGCTCCAGGAACTTACTGCCGGCACTCTGCGGGTCGTGGATCTAACCCAGCCCTTAACTCCGCAGACTCCCTTGTTGCCTCTGCCGACACAGTGGAACAACACGCCTCCGTTCAAGATCTGGGAGTTGTCGCGGTACGATGAGCGCGGTCCCGCCTGGTACTGGAATGCTTTCGAAACTGGCGAGCATACTGGCACTCATTTTGATGCTCCAGTCCACTGGGTCTCGGGGAAAGACCTTCCGGACAACACCGTGGATCGCATCCCACCGATAAAATTCGTGGGACCTGCGTGTGTGATCAACATCAGTTCAGATGTGGCAAAAAATCCCAACTATTTGCTGACGCCAGAGCGAATCCGCCAGTGGGAAGATCAACACGGCCTGATTCCAGCGGGCGCGTGGGTTCTGATTCGTACAGATTGGTCAACGCGGACAGACCCCAAGGACTACATCAACCTGCAGGTGAATGGACCCCACACTCCCGGTTTAGCCAAGGAAAGTTCGGCCCTCCTCGCCGGGGAACGGGATGTGTTAGGCGTTGGGGTGGAAACCGTCGGGACCGACGCCGGTCAGGCCGCAACCTTTGACCCACCTTTCCCGAACCACTATCTGATGCACGGCAGCGGCAAGTTTGGATTGGCCAGTCTGTCCAACCTAGATCAGCTTCCGCCCACCGGCGCCATCGTCATCGCCGCGCCACTGAAAATCGTCGGCGGCTCCGGCAGTCCTCTGCGAGTCATTGCGATCACGCCCTGAGCCACTGGGAGCACGCGGTGAGCAACAAGAGCGGCCCACCATCAGTTGACTTCAACCTCCGCATGAGGCGCAAGAGCGGAGCTGCTCTTGTGTGGAGACCATTGATTCTGGCTGATCGTCGGCAGCAGTGAAATGATGCGGTTGGTAAACGACTCAAGTGGCCGTCTGCTAAATGCCGCTTCGCAAAGAGCCGGGTAATCGGTCCCACTTAGGCTCGTCAAGCCCAGGCTCGTCGCTCGTCAGCGTGATGGGTCTTCGCTACGCCAGCGGCTGGGTGCGGGGGAGCACAACCCTTGCCTGGCAACCTTTCTGATCTGTCCGGTTCAAGAGTTCAATCGAACCCCCATGCGCCTCGGCGATCTGCCGCGAGAGTACCAGACCGATGCCGCTGCCCGATGGCTTGGTGGTGTAGAAGGGAACGAACACGTTGGCGGGATTTCCCAGTCCGGGACCGTTGTCTTCGATGGTAAGAATCAGATCCTTGTCGGTCAGCTCCCAGCTCACAACTACGTGGGGTTGGCGGTCCGGCAAGGGTTCGGTCGCAGCCCCGTTTTGAGCGGGAGCACGGTGCTGTGGTTCCAGTGCCGCTTCCACAGCGTTCCGCGTCAGGTTGATTAGCATTTGCTCGAGTAGATCTGGATCAACGATGAGATCCACCGGCGGACTGGGAAACACCTGGACCGGCAAACTCGCCTCCAAGGCAGCCACGCGCTGAACAATTGGGGCAAGCTCGATCTTTCGCACGTTAGGCGGCGGCATTTGAGCGAGCCGCCGATACGCCTGCAGGAACCGATTGAGCGAGTCAGCGCGGGCTTCGATGATGGACAGCCCGCGTTCAAAGTCCTCAGGCTGATCAGAATTTACAGACCCGTGCGCGATCAGAACCCGTAGCGTACCGGCAATGGATTTGATCGGCGTCAGAGAGTTGTTCAGCTCATGACCCAGCACTCGAATCAAGCGCTGCCAGGCACCTCGTTCTTCCTCGCGCAGAGCACGGCTCACATCCGACAGAACGATGAGAGTATGCGGCACTCCCTTCTGGCGAAACGAACTGCGCCGCACCAGCCAGCGCGCATTCGGGCCCTGGAAAGGCAGCGGGACCACGGTTTCGCTCTCAGCCTCCATGCAGGCGGCCAATCCGATCTGCTTTGCAGTACGCCCCAGCAGCCGCACTGAGCTTTGCTGCAGAAGACGTTCGCCGGCGGAGTTCACCAGGCGCAGATTCTGGTCAGGATCGAATGTGAATAGCGGGACTTCGATCTCCTCCACGACGCGGCGCAGCAGCGCGGCGGCCTCAATGGCTCGAATCCGCTGGTCTGCGAGCAGATCGGCCAACGCATTCACTTCGATGGAGAGCTCGCCGAGGGCATCATCGGTGGCGGCGCCCCGCGCGCGAAACGAGTAGTCTTCTTCGCGCAGGGCGGCGATCACATTCGCAAGGGTCTGCAAAGGATGCGTGGCCTGCTCCTGGAGCGCCATGGCCAGCAGCCACCACACGAACAATACGGCAAACATCAGCGCCAGTTTGGACTCCAGCGTCCAAGGTTGCAGCCAGATGAAGATACCGCCGACCAGCAGGCCGGGAAGCGCCACCAGCAGGGCGTAAATACTGACCCGGCGCTCGTATAAGAGGCGAACCCGTTTTCGTGGAGGCTTGCGCGCGCCGGGATTGAGGATCCCTCGCGGGCTAGAGCCCATACTTCTCCATCCGTCGATAGAGGGCACCGCGGCTGAGCCCAAGGGTCTCTGCGGCCTGGCTCACATTCCCCTGAGAACGCTGTAAAGCCTTGCGGATGAGAATCGCTTCTACCGATTCGAGGCTGAGTTCTTCGAGGTTCTGACTTTGTGGCCGCAACATATCCAGTCCCAAGTCTCCGCGTTGGATCTCGTTACCACGGCACATGAGCACTGCGCGTTCGAGCGTGTGCTCCAATTCCCGAACATTGCCCGGCCATGAGTATTGCATGAGCAGTTGCAGCGCGGAAGCTTCGAAGCCCCCAATAGGACGCCGGTAACGGGATGCGTAGCGCGTGAGGAAGTGCACGGCAAGCGCGGGAATGTCTTCGCGGCGTTCGCGCAGGGCCGGCACGTGGATCTCGACCGTGTTCAGTCGGAATAGCAAGTCTTCTCGAAACTGTCCGGAAGCACAGGCCGCCCGCAGGTCAGCATTCGTGGCAGACACCACGCGTACGTCTACGCGGACCGCGCGGGACGCGCCGACACGCTCGATCTCACCGGCTTCCAACACTCGCAGTAACTTCGCCTGCTGGCGAATAGGTATGTTTCCGATTTCGTCGAGGAAAATCGTGCCCCCATCGGCGAGTTCAAAGCGCCCGATACGGTCGGAACGGGCGTCGGTGAACGCGCCTTTGACGTGTCCGAAGAGTTCGCTTTCAAAAAGCCCCTCGGGCACCGCTCCGGTATTTACCGAGACCATGAGGCGCTGCGCGCGCCGAGAGACCGCGTGCAACGTCCGCGCCACCACTTCTTTCCCCGTGCCGTGTTCACCGGTGATCAATACGTTCGCATCGGAAGGCCCCACACGGGTGATAGCCTCGAGGACGGGCTGCATGAGCTGGGCTGTGGCAATGAACTCGGGACGTCCCTCGGCCTGCAACAGGCGATTCTGGGCAGCAAGACGTTCCGCTCGCTGCAACGCTTTTCGGAGATCAACTTGGGCCCGCAGGATCGTGAGCAAACGCTCGTTCTCCCATGGCTTTTGGATGAAATCCCGCGCCCCACGGCGTATGGCCTCGACAGCCAGCTCAATATTGGCCCAGGCGGTCATCACAATGACGGGAATCGAGTTGTCGAGAGCAACGATCTCAGAAAGGAGGTCAAGCCCCTCCCGTCCGGAGGTTGTGTCCCGCGTGTAGTTCAAGTCGATCAGCAGCGCGTCATAGGATCCTGTGGCAAGCGCATCGCGAACCAGCGCAGGCGACGTTGCGGTTTCTACTTCGTATCCCTGCGGGCGCAGGAGAAGTTCGAGAGCCTCAAGAACATGCTGCTGGTCGTCGGCCGCGAGGACACGAGGCCGCTCGTAGCTACCCTTCGTCGGGGTAACGGGGACAGTTCCGGGTTTGGTTGAAGTCGGCATGGCCAATCACGGGGTCGCGGCGCTGATGCTATCACCAACCGTGCCGTTCACGGCATTTTGAAGCTGTATGCCATTATGTTCCAAAGTGGCTCCGGTTGCGCGATCAAGCTCAACCTTTGCTTTTTCAAAGACGGTCATCGCCGTTACCAGGTCCAATTCCGCTAAGGCGAGATCTCGCTGGGCAGAAAGCGTCTGATAGCTGGACCCGGCGCCCAGGTCCTGCTCTTTCTTGGTGATATCGAAGGTGCGCTGTGCGACGTCGCGGGCTTTCCGGGCAGCCTGCACCCGTGCGCCGGTTTGCTCGACGGAATACTGTGCGTTGCGGACCTCGATGCGGACCTGCTTCTTCAGTTGTTCCAATCGCAACTCGGCCTGCCTGTACTCAAGTTCGGATCGATACTGGTCAGCTTTTGCGACGCGATTTCGCAATGGGATGTTCAGGTTCAAACCCACGAAGTAGTCAGGGGAGGAATTGTTGAATGCGTTGGTCAGCGCCCCCGCGAAATCAATCGGCACGTTTGCGGTGCAACCCTGCGTGCAAATGGGATTCAGAGGGCCCGCCAACCCCGCCCCCGAATAGAACCCCACCGCCGATAGTGATGGCAACAGAGCGTTACGTGCCGCGCGACGGCTGATCTGACGGTTCACCAGATCAATGTCGGACTCCGCGAGTTCCGGCCGGCCCTTCAGCGCGGTCGCAGTCAAATCCTGGATGGACTGGCTGGCCTGAGGTTGCGTGTCCTCCGTCCGATCTGTAGGCACGACCGGAATTGCTTCGAGAACCGGGTTATCCAAACTCTTTGTAATGGCGTTTTTCATCAGCGTCTCCTGGAATTGGAGACTCGTACGGGCCACGGTCAAATCCTGATCACGCTTGGAAACCTCCGCCTCGGCGCGCAGGACGTCCATCTCCGGAATGCTCTGCAGCTTTAACTGCTTGCGGGCATTCTCCAGGGTTTGTTGCGCGAAAGTGGAGGATTGCTCGTTCACCTGTGTCTGTTCGTAAGCGCTCACCAGATCCCAATAGATGTTCTCGATCTGGGTGACAGTGGCAATTACCTGGTCCTTGAAGGCAATGTCTGAGATTTTCTTGTTGTTTCTGGCGATTCGCAAATAGCGCAGGTTGGGACCGAAGCCAAATCCTGCGAGCAGTTCCTGCTGAATCGTGAAGCGGAACGCCGAGGTCAGAGTCGGAGACAAGGTGAAAAACGGACTGTTCGTCGTCTGGCGAGCGTTGTTAAACGAGAAATTAATGCTGGTTCCGGTGGCAAAGGCTTGAGAGTAATTGAGGTTGAACTGCCCCGTATTCAGTTGCAGAGATGGAACTCCGTAAACCGCCTGGTTGACGACCGGCGAAGTCTGATGCTCGTCGCCGCCGTTCGCGCTAATGAAGGGATCGTAGGAAGATACGGCGGTTCCTGCGCCCAGCGTCGACTGAACCAATCCGGACGCTCCTGCCCCGGCTCCGCCAGCGCCGCTGGTCGTTCCGCCGGCGCCTGCCCCCGGAGCTCCGGTGCCAAAGCCACCGACTCCGCCGCCGGGAGTTCCCTGCACCACGCCTGTGTTTACGCCACGAAAAAATCCGCCGGCTTGGGTGCGCAAAATGTCGGTATTCGCGATGGGAAGATTGTAACGGGCGATGGCGAGATCCAGATTGTTTTCGAGAGCGAGATCAATAGCATCTTTGAGCGAAAGATAGAGCTTCCCATCCCGGATCAACCGATCAAGACGCGGTGAGTTGGCCAGCACTGGCTGGGGAACATAATCTGGCGAATAAGCATTGAGCGGATTGTGCGATTTCGGCATGTCAAACCGAACGGGAAGAGTGATCGGCGAAACCGCAGCCGGCGCACTCGCAGCCTGGGGCGTGGGCGCTGCTGCCGGGCTCGAGGTCTGTGCCGGAAGCGTCTGAGCTAACATCGCGTAAATAGAAATGATGGTAATTCCCCGCTTCAAGAAAGTGGTCCCCGAAACATTCACGATGCGCTGACCTCCGTTGGCTGAGCGAGCGATGGATTGGCTGTGTCCCCGACGAGCCACCCGTCTCGCAGTTGAATGGTGCGGCTTCCGTAAGCCGCATTCGCTTCCGAGTGCGTGACCTGCACGATCGTGGTTCCCTGCTCATTCAGGGCACGGAAAAGTTCCATGATTTCCTTGGCTTGGAGGGAGTGCAGGTTGCCCGTTGGCTCATCGGCAAGCAGAAGCGGAGGCTTGTGGATTACGGCCCGAGCGATCCCCACGAGTTGCTGCTGTCCCCCGGAGAGTTGGCTGGGATAGAGATCTTTCTTGGCCACGATCTGGAAGCGATCGAGGGTGTCCGCGACCAAGCTCTGCCGCCGGTTGCGCGGAATATCTTTGTAGGAAAGCGGCAGATCGATGTTTTCCTGCACGGTGAGATCGTCGAGCAGGTGGTAGCTCTGGAAGACCATCCCGACATTCTTCTTGGCTAAATCCGCCCGCTGTTTGCGTTTCAAGTCATGGACGCCCTGCTCCCGAAACCAGTACTCGCCTTCCCATTGGTCGTCGAGAAGGGCAAGGACGTTTAACAGTGACGACTTCCCTGCTCCGGAGGGCCCCATCACGGTGATGAATTCCCCTTCGCGGATGTCGAGGTTCACGCGGCGCAGCACCCAGGTTCGTCCGGCGCCAGTTTTGTAACTGCGGTCTATGTTTTTCAGTTGGATCATTTTGTCCTCAATTCCAGAGTTATCCGCCTCACTCGTAGCGTAGCGCCACCAAGGGATCAACTTTCGCCGCTCGCCGCGCCGGAATGTAGCTAGCCAGAGACGCGGCGCAAGCCAAGATGAAGGAGACTACAACAAAAGTGACTGGATCGGTTGGCTTGACGCCGTACAGCATGGTCACCAGGAAACGAGTTAGCGCCCATGCTCCAGCGATACCGAATCCAATGCCTGGAAGGGTTAGCGCCATGCCTCGCACCAAAGTCAGGCGAAGCACTTCACCTCTTCCAGCGCCGAGTGCCATCCGAATGCCGATCTCGCGTGTGCGTTCCACCACGTTGTACGCCATTACGCTATAAACACCGACCGCTGCCAGTACCATCGCCAACACGGCGAAACCCGCAAGCAAGACCATCAGCACCCGTTGTGGAGCAATCGACTCGGAGACCAGTTGATTCATGGTCATGACATGGGACACAGGCTGGTCTTTGTCGATCGCCCAGACCGCACGCTGCACAGTCGTGGATAAACTCAGAGGATTCGCCAAGCCGGTGCGAACCGCAAAGCAGAACAAGGGCGCCGAAGCTTGCTGGTAAGGGACGTAAACCTGAGGCGTGGCATCTTCAATCGCGCCGAAATGGCGCACATCGCCGACAACTCCCACGATTTTTCGGGGCGTCTTCTCGTATTCCAGAGCCACCATTGCACCGACGGGGTTTCCATCAGGCCAATACCGCCGCGCCAAGGACTGACTGACTACAGCAACCGGCTCGCCGCCCGCAGAATCCTGATCGGTCAAGCTGCGTCCGCGGAGCGTTGGAATCTCCATGGTATGGAAAAAGTCGGGACTGGCCGCGCTCCAGACGACAGGAGGCCCGGCCGCGCGGCTTTCAGAAGCGCTTCCGACGATGCTGAAGGTGCGGACGCTATACCACCCACTCAACGGAAGAAAGGTAACGCTTCCCACCGAGCGTACGCCCGGCAGAGCCTGAACGCCGCGCAACACCTGATCGGCAAAGTTTCTCTGTTGTGTTTCCGAGGCGTAGTTTGCCTCCGGCAGTATCACCCTGAAGGTCAAGACCCCATCGGCGGTGAAACCTAACTTCCTTCCCATCAGATCCACGAAACTCTTGACCAGGAGTCCCGCTCCGACCAGCAGGACAAGTGATAAGGCAACCTCGGAGACGGCAAGCACGCCCCGGAAGGCTCCGCTGCGTGAACCGCGAAGCCCCCGGCCCGCCTCTTGCAGAGAATCGCGCAAATTGGTGCCCGAACGAAGCGCCGGGGCCACCCCAAACAAGACGCCGGTGAGCAGCGAAACCACGAACGCAAAACCAAGGACTTTGACGTCGACTGGGATGCTCTCCACGCGAGGGATGTTCAGATTGGAAATCGTGGAAGGAAACATGCGGACCAGCGAATTGACGCTCAAGGAGGCCAGCAGCACCCCGAGTGTGCCTCCGATCAAACCGAGCAGCAGGCTCTCGGCAAGGAACTGCTGCACGAGTTGCCAGCGACTTGCGCCCAGCGCGGCCCGCACCGCAATCTCGCCTCGCCTGCGAACCGACCGCGCGAGCAGCAGATTGGCCACGTTGGCACACGCGATCAGCAACACGAAGCCGACCGTCCCCATCAGCGCAAGCAGTGCAGGCCTGATATCCCGGGTTGCTTCTTGTTGTACAGAAACGACGCGCGTGCCCTGTCCGGAGTTAGTGTCCGGGTGTTGCGCCGCGATGCCTGCGGCAATCGTGTCGGCCTCAGCCTGTGCCTGCTGCACAGAAGCAGAAGGCTTCAGTCGCGCCAGCACACGCAGAAAACGTGCGCTTCGGTCGGTTACCGCGGCCGGCTGAATCACAAACGGCGTCCACAGGTCGTTGTCTCGGACCGGATAATAGAACTCTCTGGGCATCACTCCGATCACTGTGTAGGGTTCGCCGTTCAGGGTGAGGTCCTTTCCCAACACCGCCGGATTGCCGCCAAAGCGTCGTTGCCACAGGCGGTAGCTGAGCACGACGACGTGGTCGTGACCGGAAGTATCCTCACCGGAGGAAAAGGTGCGCCCCAGGATTGGCTCTGACCCGAGCAAACCAAAGAAATTCGCCGACAAGCGATATCCGAGTAGCGATTCCGGGGCACCAGCATTCGTCAAGTTGTAAACCTGATCGGTCGAGGACCCAATCTCTTGAAATACGCGACTCTGGCTGCGAAGGTCCTGAAATTCGGCGGGAGACATCGGGTCTACATCAACGCCTTTCTTAGGATTCGTACCCCAAACCTTGACCAGCGAGCCTGGGTCTCGATACGGAAGAGGCCGCAGCAGGACGGCGTTGATCACGCTAAAGATTGCGGTGTTGGCCCCGATCCCCAGCGCTAAAGTGACGACCGCGACCGAAATGAAGCCGGGGCTCTTCCGAAACTGGCGCTCCGCGTAGCGGAGATCTTGCATCAACCTGTTCACCGTTCGAGTCTCCTTATTCGTAACGCAGTGCCACCATCGGATCGATTCTGGCTGCGCGCCGCGCTGGCAGCAGGGCAGATACGAGCGCGACCGCCGCTACCACCGCAGTCACGACGATGAGCGTCGCGGGATCGCTGCTCGAAATGCCGAACAATTGGCTGCGCGCCGCGCGAGTGAGCAGCAGCGATGCCGGCAGTGCGACCGCGATGCTGATCCCGGCGAGCCAGAGCACTTCGACCAGCACCATGCGCATCACGGAAGTGCGGCCGGCGCCGAGAGCGATGCGAATGCCGATCTCTCGCGTTCGTTGCGCCGTCGAATATGCCAGGACGCCATACAGACCAACGGCCGCCATGAGGACCGCGAGGATGCCAAAGCTGGACGCCAGAATCGCGATCACCCTCTCGGCGATCAGATTGTCATCGATCTGCTCCTGCATGGTTCGGAAGTTGTCGAGAACCAGCTTTGAGTCGAGGGTTTGCATTGTGCGCCGGATGGTTGCCTCTGCGCTTTCCGGGGTCTGCCAGGTGCGGACATAAAAAGTCATCGCGCCTAGATTTGTCTCCTGCAGAAATGGAGTAAAAGCGGTGCGGACGATTTCGTCACGAACGGCGGTGTGCTTTGAGTCTTTCACAACACCGACAATCTCAGTGTCAGGCTTCACGTTTCCAGCGCCGTTGCAATAAAACTGGCCGATGGCGCGCTGCGGCTCTCCGAAAAAGTGGCGAGCGAAGCTTTCGTTCACCACCGCGACTTTCTGGGTTCCGTCACGATCCCGCTCGCCGAATTCGCGTCCCGCGAGCAGCGACATGCCCATCGTCGAAAAATAGCCGGGACTTACGTATGGCGATTCCACGTTCATATTTTCATTCTCTTTCGCTGTGTACCCGGCCAGGGTAATGTTGTTCGATGTGTTGTCATTCGCCAGTTCGGGATCGGTGGTGCCCGCCGCCGACCTAACTCCCGGCAGTCCGGCTAGAGTTTGCAGAACTTGATTGGCCACATCGCGAGTTTGATCCGGACGATACCCAGCGAGTGTGGGCCGAACGCCAAATGTCACGAGATCGTCCGTCGTAAACCCGACCTTCAGCGACTTGAGGTTATGCAGAGTGCGCACGAACAGGCCCGCGCCCACCAAAACGAACAAGCTCAATCCGATCTGCACTGCAACCGAAATGCGCCGGAAGCGCAGCGGACCGCCGCCAGCCGTCATGGCCTGCTGCTTGAGCGCGGGCGCCAGGTTCGGGCGCCAGAACTGTGCCGCTGGAGCGAGACTGAAAATCAGACTTACCAGCAGCGCCAGAGAGAAATTAAACATTAATATCCGCAGATCGGGATGCGAGGAAAATGGAAGGTCTCCGGCGGTGCGGCTCCAAATCATATTGATGAGCCATGCTGAAACTCGCGGCGCAATGGCGATTCCGAGCGCACCTCCCGCCAATCCCAGCAACAACCCCTCAACCAACAACTGCCGCACCACGCGTGTGCGCTTGGCGCCCAACGCGTAGCGGACAGACATTTCGCGGACACGCCCGGCGGCACGAACCAGCAAGAGGCTGCCCACATTGGCGCAGGCCATCAGGGCCACCAGACCGACCATGGCCATGATGATCAGCAGCGGTTCCTCCACATCGGCGCGCAGAGGGGAGAATCCTTTGGCTCCATCGCGAACGAACAGATGTGACTTGGTCAGAAAACTTTCCTTGAATCGCTCTGAACTGTGTCCCCGCTGTTTCAACTCCTCGGCACGTATGGAGTACCAGAGAGGAGCGACTCCAGCTTCGGCCTGCTCGCGGCTGAGCCCGGGCTTGAGTTTTCCGACGATGTTGAGCCAGCGGGACTTGCGATCCAGGAGATCATTCATCTCCGGCCTAATCTCGGCTTTCATTGTCATGGGCACAAACAGATCGGGAGTATCGCCCATGACCACGCTATGAAAGCCGGGCGGCCCAACGCCGAGGATGGTGAAGGGGCGTCCATTGATCTGAATGCTCTGGTTCACGACGCGGGGATCTTCGCCAAAGCGGCGCTGCCAATAACTGAAGCTCAGCACCACGACCGGATTCGCGTCAGGGACCAGATCATCGGAGGCAACAAAAAAGCGGCCCACGGCTGGCTGTATGCCCAGCACGTCAAAGTAATTGCCCGAGACCAATTCACCGTCGACCAACTCAGGCTGGTTGCGCCATTGCACTCCCACCTCTACCTTGTCTGTGGCGATCAAACCGCTGAAAACGGAGTTCTGGTCGCGAAGATCGCGATACATCGGATATGAGAAAGAGAAGCTCTCATGCGTACGAGAGCTGGTGTGGCCGTTGAAACTGCCGAAGGATTGCAGAATCACGAGGCGATCGGCATCCTTTACCGGCAGGGCGCGTAGTAATGCCTGGTCGAGCAGGCTGAAGATCGCGCTGTTCGCGCCGATGCCGAGTGCAAGCGTGATGATCGCAACCGCGGCAAAGCCCGGCGCCTTAGCCAACTGCCGCAGCGCGTACCGAACGTCTTGTGTGAATCCGGCCATCATAGTGTCATCTCCTACTCGTAGCGCAACGCCACCATGGGATCGACCTTGGCCGCCCGGCGGGCGGGAAAGTAACTGGCAACCAGAGCCACACAGATCAGAAGCAACGCCACGACCGCGAACGTTAATGGATCGGTGGAGCGGACGCCAAAGAGAAAACTGGCCAACACCCGGGTTGCGGCTAAAGACGCGGTTAGGCCAAGAGCGGTTCCTAGCAACGCCAGAAGCAATCCTCGTCCGACCACCTGCAAAAACACGTCAAACGATCCCGCACCGAGCGCCATGCGCACCCCAATGTCGTGGGTCCGCTCCGCAACCCAGTAGCTTACGACTCCATAGAGTCCGACCGCCGCGAGTAACAGGGCGGCGCCGGCAAAGAGTCCCAGCAAAAGGGCCGCGATTCGAGGTTGCGCGATCGAGTGCGAGCGAGCCTGGTCGAGAGTGACTGGATTTGAGAGGGGCTGGTCCTTATCAACAGACCAGACGGCCTGCTCAATCGACGGGAAGAGTTTCACCGGATTCGAGCTGGCGCGCACAAGCAAACTCAAGTACGGCCACTGAAATGGATCCTGCAGGTACGACATATAGACTTCGGGCTCGGAGTCTGTCTGCAGACCCATTTGACGAACGTCTCCTGCGACGCCGACGATCGAGTACCACGTTTTGTTGTCCGTCGTGATGCGCCGGCCAATCGGATTTTGGTTCGGCCAGAAGCGCCGCGCCATTGCTTGATTGACCACGATCACCATCGGCGTGCCGTCCGCATCATTGTCAACAAAGTCGTGGCCCCTGGTCAGTGGGATGCCCAAGGTGGTGAAATAACCCGGACCGACAATATTGAAGCGAACACTCAGCTTGCGGTCCGGGAGGTCCGGAACCCCTTCGATACTGAAGCCCAGGCTGTCTTCGTTCTGAGTAAGGGGAACATCCGCCACTACCGCCGCGGATTGCACGCCGGGCAACTGCTCGACTCGCTGCAGTATCTGGCTGAACACAGCGGCCCGCGTCGCGGTATGAGAGTACTTGGCGGTCGTAAGCGAGAGGTCGATCGCCATCACATTCTCCGTGCGCACGCCTGAATCGACGCGACTTAGCAGCATAAGGCTCCTGATCAATAGTCCTGCGCAGGACAGGAGTACAAGCGCGAGAGCGACCTCCGACACGACCAGCGCACCGCGAAAACGTTTGTGCGCCCGGCCACCTCCGACGCTGCCGCTTCCCTCTTTTAGCCCTTCGCTCAGATTGACCTTCGAAGCAAAAAGGGCAGGAAGAAGTCCTGAAATCAAACCGGTCATGATTGATATAGCAGCCGCGAAGGCGAGCACCTGAAGGTTGGTGCTGATTGCTTCCGTACCGTGGATGGAGAAGCTCTGGGTCAGAAGTCGTACCAGCGCGCTCACGCCCCAGCCAGCGAAGACGAGACCCACCGCGCCACCCGCGACGCCGATCAGCAAACTCTCTGTTAGGAACTGGCGTATCAGGCGCCGGCGTCCGGCGCCCAGAGAAGCACGGACGGCCACTTCTCTTTGTCGCGAACTCGCGCGCCCAAGAAAAAGGTTGGCGACGTTCGCACATGTGATCAGCAGCACTAATCCAACAGCCCCCAGCAAGATCATCAGGGCGGGACGATAGTCGCTCACAAAGGAAGCCTGCAACGATTGGACGGAGACTCCCTCGCCCTTATCCTCTTTTTTGTATTGCCCCGCAAGCCTGAGACCGAGCGTATCCATGTCGGCTTGGGCTGACGCCAGCGTCGTCTCAGGCTTCAAACGGCCGAAGACATATAGAAAGCCGTGGCTGCGGCGCAGATCCGGCGGAAGAGGAAGAACGACACTGCCCATGGTCTCGTCGGGAGGGAAATCGAACGAAGAAGGCAGGACACCGATCACCGTGTAGCTGTCGTCGTCGAGGTTGACACTTCGACCGAGAACGCCTGGATCGCCTGCAAAGTGACTCTGCCAGAGAGCCGAGCTGAGAAGCACAACGTGATTGCGCCCGAGTTCGTGTTCGTCTCTTGAGAAGGAGCGTCCGAGGATCGGCTTCACGTCCAACGACTCAAAGAAGTGTGCCGTGATCAACAGGCCTCGGATACGCTCGGGATGATCGCCGCCGGAAAGGTTGAAAGACTGCCCTCTATACGCCGCCATCTGCTGGAAACTGTGGTTCTGGTCGGCCCAATCTTTGAAATCGGGATAAGAACTTACGTCTCTGGACGAACGGTTGGAAGTGGACCACACGCGTGCCAGTTGGTCCGAATCGCGATACGGCAATGGCCGCAGGAGAACGCCTTCCACCACACTGAAGATCGCTGTATTGGCGCCAATTCCCAAGGCCAGGGTGAGCACCGCAACAAGCGTGAACCCGGGGCTCTTGCGAAGCTGGCGCATGGCGTAACGCACATCCTGGATTAGGCCATTCATCTTTTTTGACTCCTACTCGTAGCGCAACGCCACCATGGGATCGACCTTCGCCGCTCGGTTCGCGGGCAGGTAGCATGCGAGCAGCGCAGCCATGAACAGCGTGACCGCGACCGCACTGAATGCTGCTACATCAATCGTCCCCACTCCATACAACAATCCGCGCATCGCACGGCCGACAAAGCACGCGCCCACAAGACCCAAGCCGAGACCGATGGCTGCGAGGACAATGCCCTCTTTCAGAATCAGGCCGAGCACGTGATCCTGACTCGCACCCAGCGCCATTCGCAATCCGATTTCGTGCGTGCGCTGGGCCACGGCGAAGGCCATTACGCCATAGATGCCAATGGCGGCCAGCACCAGCGCCACAGTTGCGAAGCTGATGTAGAGCGCAGTCGTGAACCGATCTCCCACCAAAGACTCGCTGACAATTTGATCCATGGTCCTTACATTGGCCAAGGCCAGGTCAGCATCGACGGAGTGGACCGCGCCGGCGATGCTCTTGGTCATCTGCGCCGGGTCGCCGGTGGTTCGCACCGCCATTGAGGCTTGCGGCCACGGGCTCTGCGCGAAAGGAACATCAATCTCTGGAAAACCAGTGCTGCGAATACCGCCGTTATGAGTATTGCGATAGACTCCGACGATCTGCCACTCGAGCGGCGGTCCCAGCTTGGTCACCCCCGGAATCAGTTCCTCGACCAAGATGCGCTGGGTCAGCGGATCCACTCCGGAAAAATAGCGGTTGACGAAAGTCTCATTCACGATCGCGACTCGCACGCTGCTGGCAGTGTCCTGATCGGTGAACGCCCGGCCCTTCGCCATCTGGATTGCGAAGGTCTGGAAGAATCCGGGTGTGACCATCTGGAAGCCGGCACCGGGGCGAGCGGACGGATCTGCGACCGGCTTGCCCTCGATGGTGAATGGCATACCGAAGTTCGTGCCTTGCAAAGGCATGCCGGTGCCGGCTTCGGCACGGATCACTCCCGGCAGAGCTTCAATTTTCTCCACGAGTTGCTGGTAGTACGCAACCATCTGCTCGGGTTGCGCCAGCCGCTTCTCGGGCACAGGAAGGTTGAAAGTGAGAATGTGATCGGTGCGGAAGCCGGGATCGACCCGTGCCAGGTTCCAGAAGCTGTGGATGGCAAGGCCCGCGCCGGCCAGCAACGTCAGCGCCAGCGCAAATTCGCCGACAACGAGAGATCTGCGGAGCCGATGCCGTCCCGCGCTAGTGCCCGAGCGTCCGCCCTCTTTCAGCGTCTCATTCGGATCGACGCGCGAGGCCTGCCATGCCGGGACGCAACCGAACAAAACTCCTGCGATCGTAGTCGCCAACAGGGTGAATAGCAGGACTGGGATATTCAGAGTGACGTCTGCTTCGGAAGGAAGAGTATAGGGCGGCATCTTCACCATCATGACCCGAATGATCGCCGCGCCGAGGCCAATCCCGAGCACGCCGCCAATCACCGCCAGTACAAGGCTCTCCGTCAAAAACTGGCTGAACACGTGCCATCGGGTCGCGCCCAACGAAGTGCGCACCGCTACTTCTTTCATCCGCGTTGTTCCCTTGGCGAGCACCAGGTTGGCAACGTTGCCGCAAGCGATCAGAAGAATGAAACCGACTCCACCCATCAACAGCCAAAGCGTTTGTTTCGCCTCTTTCGGGAAAAAGTCGTTGTGGAGTTCTTCTACGCTGGCGCCCCAGCCCTTGTTGCTTTGCGGGTGATCTTGTGCGATGCGGTTGGTTACCACTTCCAGGTCGGCCTGCGCCTGGGACAACAACACGCCTGGCTTCATGCGGGCCATGACCAGCAGCCAATGAAAATCGTGGTTAATTTGATCCGGTTTGAAAGAGAGCGGCACAACGAACTGAGACTGGAGGCGGTCAGTCTGTCCCGGAGCCAGCACGCCCACCACTGTGTACGGCTCGCTATTCATCTGGATCGGTTTGCCAATAATGTTGCGGTCGGCGCCGAGATGTTCCCAAAGCCGATGAGTGAGAATGACCACGTGATCCTTGCCGGGTACTCCCTCTTCGGGAAGAAGATCGCGCCCCATCACAAAGACGTTGCCGGTCATGCGAAGAAATCCCGGAGTTTCAGCGCTTCCGTTGATTTGTTCCGGTTGATCGGCGGTGGCGAAATTGAAGTTGGCGCCTGTCCACGCATTGATGTCCTCGAAGGCCTTGTTTTGGCCCTTCCAATCCAGATAATCGCCAGCCGAAACCACATTGTTGCCACCCTGAACCTTGGACCAGACCATCACTAGTTGATCCGGATTTGGATACGGCATGGGAGCCAGCAGCACGGCATAGATCACGCTGAAGATCGCGGTATTCGCGCCAATGCCAAGCGCCAGCGTGAGTGCGGCGATCAGGGTAAAGCCGGGATTCTTCCTCAGCAACCGAATACTGTAGCGAGCGTTCTGCCGTAGTGTCTTCATAGCCTCCTACTCGTATCTCAGGGCCACCATCGGATCGACTTTTGCCGCCCGGCGGGCCGGA
Organism: Candidatus Sulfotelmatobacter sp.; assembly: GCA_036521895.1. Classification (GTDB taxonomy): domain Bacteria; phylum Acidobacteriota; class Terriglobia; order Terriglobales; family Acidobacteriaceae; genus Sulfotelmatobacter. The sequence goes on from DATDGW010000339.1 coordinate 32,064, forward strand.
ATATAGCTCGCCAGCAGACCAATGCTGGTAAGCAGCAACGAGACCGTTCCGAGCACGACCGGGTTCGAGGGCCGCACTTCGTAGAGCAAGGTTCCGAGCAGGCGTGTGAGTCCGAGTGATCCCGCGATCCCCACGCAGACACCTACTGCGACCCACGTCATGCTTCCGCTGACCATCAGTTTCAGCACGTCGGCGCCGCGCGCGCCCAGCGCCATGCGAATGCCAATCTCATGAGTACGCTGCGCCACCGAATAGCTGACGACGCCGATAATGCCGACCGCTGCCAGGGCCAGGGCCAGCAGTGCGAACGCTGACAGCAGGAGTGTCGGGAAACGCCTGGACCCGAGCGAATCTTGCACAACGTTTTGCATGGTTTCGAAATCGGACACCGGCCGGTCAGGCTCAACCTCGCCCATCGCTTTCTGGATGGCGGGCGTGAATGCAACGGGAGAACTGGTCGTCCGCACGACGACACTCATGACGGGCCATGCAGCCTGCGTGTACGGTCGAAAGAATTGAGGCTCACTTCCGTTGTCGAGCCCCCAGTGGCGCACATCGCCAACAACCCCTACCACCGTTAACCAAGTGTCACCTTCCAGCATGCGCTTGCCCACGGGATTTTCTTTGGGCCAGGACTTCTGCGCCATGGTCAGGTTGATGATTGCGACGCCCGGCGCAGCGACCGTGTCTTGATGCGTGAACTCGCGTCCGGCAAGCACGGGCACAGCGAGCGCCTTGAAGTAATTGGGACACGCAACGGAATAGTGGGCGCCGGGCCGATGTCCTGGACCTGGGTCGGGTTTGCCTTCGACAGCGAAACTTCGTCCGGCGTCGCCTTGCATCGGCAAATGGCCCACCGCTCCCACCGAGATGACTCCCGGGATCGCGCTCACGTGCTCATCCAGGTCGCGGCAAAAAAGAGGGTGCCCGGGAGGTCCGTTGTAGAGATCTTCCTGGGGCAGCGAGATTCCCATCACAAGGACGTTTTTTGGGTTGAATCCGGGATTGACGCCCAGCAGCCGCGACATGCTTTCGATCATGAGTCCAGCGCCGGACAGCACAACCAGCGCCAATGCTACCTCCGATGCCACAAGGACATGGCGTAAACGGTTGCTCCGCCCCGCTGTGGAACCGCGACCGCCTTCTTTCAGGGGCTCAGAAACATCCCCACGCAACGCGCTGACCGCCGGGGCCAAGCCAAACAAAATTCCTGTCAGGCAAGAGACGACGACCGTAAAAGCGAGCACCCAGCGATCGACCAGGATGCTGTCGACCTGCCGGAGTGGAATGTTAAAAGCGTCGGCGGGGAGAATGGTCGGCAGTAACGTCGCGCTCCACACCGCCAGAACCAGGCCGCACGCCCCGCCCAGCAACCCCAGCAGCAGGCTCTCCGTGAGCAACTGGCGTGCGATGCGGAAACCGGCGGCACCGAGTGCCTGGCGAGGGGCAAATTCTCTTTGGCGCGCCGCTCCGCGTGCCAGCAACAGGTTCGCAATGTTTACGCAAGCGATCAGCAGCACAAAGCCAACCGCGGCGAACAGAGCCAGCACGACTGTCCGTAGTCCCTCAGTCCCGAACTTGCTCATGGGAATCACGGTCGCACTCATACCGGCATCGTCGTTTGGGTATTGCTGCGAGAGCCGGGTTCCGATGCCCTCCATCTCCACGCGCGCCTGCTCGACGCTTACCCCGGGCTGGAGCCTTGCGAACGAAATGAAACTGTTCCCGCCTCGAATCTTGTCGCCTTCGGTGTAGCCGACCGGAACCCAGAGTTGACGGCGGCCGCTCCAGAATTCCCAGTGAAACTCGCGCGGCATTACACCGACGACCGTGAAGTCCTCGCCATCGACCTTGATTGTCTTGCCGACCAGGGCACGATCCGCGCCATAACGGCGCTGCCAGAGTCCGTAACTGAGGATGACCTCATGGTCTTTTCCGCGCACTTCTTCCTCTGGTAGGAAGTTGCGTCCCAGAAAAGGCTGCACTCCGAGCACACTGAAAAAACTTGCCGATACACGCAGGCCAGAGACCTGTTCCGGTTCTCTGGCGTTTCCGCTGGCGGCGAGGTTGTAGCCGCGTCCCGCGGAATCGAATAAGGCCATACCCTCGAAGACGTGATTCTGCCGCTGGAAATCCCAGTAGTTGGGCGCGGAAACGATGTTGTAATCGCCGGGATTCTTGCCGAACGTCTGCCACACCAGCACCAGTCGGTCGGGGTCAGGAAATGAAAGTGACTTGAGAAGAGTCGCGTTGATCACGCTGAAGATCGTCGTGTTGGCGCCGATGCCCAGCGCCAACGTCAGCACCGCGACCAGGGTGAACCCGGGGCTCTTGCGGAGTTGACGAATCGCGTAGCGAATATCCTGCAGGATTCCAGTCATACCGACCATCGCCACTCTCTCCTTTTCACTCGTAACGCAATGTCACCATGGGATCGACTTTCGCCGCACGGAAAGCCGGAATGTAGGCTGCAGCCAATCCGACGAGTGCAACCGCCGCACACACCAGGGTCAGCACGGCTGGATTGCGCGCTCCGGTGCCATACAACATGTCCCGCAAAACAGACGCGGATGCCAGCGAGGCGACGATGCCTATCACAATGCCCGTCCCCAGTAAGATGGCCGCATCGCACAACACCATCGTGAGGACTACGCGGCGCTGGGCACCCAGGGCCATGCGAACGCCGATCTCGCGCGTGCGCCGAGAAACTGAATATGTCATCACGCCATAAAGACCGACAATCGTAAGAAGTAGAGCGAGCCCGGCAAACGAACTCAGCAGGACAGTCGCGAATCGCGGCTGTGAAAGCTGGCTGAACATTAACTCGTTCATGGTGCGAACCTGGGTGACGGGAATGTCTTTGTCCATGGCCGAGACGATCTGCTGGACACTCGCCTGCAGGCTGGTGGGGTCGAGCGATGTGCGCACCACCGAGTACAAACAGCACCATGTGTTCAACTGGCCAGCAGGCAGATACATCGCGGGGCGCATCGCGCGTTGCGTCGCCCCAAGTTTAATGTTAGCCACCACTCCCACGATTTCCCGCCACGGCGGCCCTTCGGGCGCCCCGTTGCCGGCACCAGGTTTTAGCTTCTTGCCCAACACATCTTCTCCGGGAAAGAATTTCTGTGCGAATGCTTGATTCACAATCATCACTTGCAGCGACTTCGCGTCATCCCGATCGGAAAAGTCGCGCCCCTCAAGCAGAGGAATCTGCATCGTGCGGAAATACTCTGGTGAAATTGGGCTGAGGTCCGCGCTGGGGTGCTGTCCTTCCGGGGTGGGATGCTCAGGATCTTCGAAACTGATCACGATGCCTTCGTTCGTCATGGGCAAAACCATGACGCCCCCAGCCGACTCGACCCCGGGCAGAGCACGGAGTTTGTCGAAATAGTCGCGATAGAATCGCCCGCGCGTTTCTTTGTAGTGTGCGTCGGGCGTTTCAAAGAAGAGCGTCGTGAGATGGTCCGGATTGAATCCTTGGTTGGTATGGACCAAGTGCTCAAAGCTGGTAATCAGCAAGCCGGCCCCGGCGGTGAGCACAAGACCCAAAGCCACCTGGCCAACGATCAACGACGCGCGCACCCAGTCTCGGCCAATGATTTCGCTCCTCCCACCCTCTTTCAAAGTAGAGATGAGGTTGGTTCTGGAAGCCGCAATGGCGGGGATGATCCCGAAGATTAATCCGGCAGCGAACGATACGAATACCGCGAAGGAAAGCACGCGCGGATCGACACCCGCGTCCGCGGCGCGCGGTACGCTATCGCCAATGAGCGAGAGTATGAAGGGGGTGCAAACCAAGGCCAGTCCACAACCGACGAGCCCTCCGATGGTACTGAGAACGAGGCTTTCCGCCAGCAGCTGGCGGACGATCCGGTTCCGGCCCGCTCCCAGGGCCGACCGCAACGCGATCTCACGCTGGCGTTCGCGCATGCGAGCCAGCTGCAAATTTGCGATGTTTCCACACGCAATGAGCAGGACTAAAGCTACGGAGCCCAACACAACCAGAAGTGCGGTTCGCGTGTCGCCGATCAATGCCGCGACTTCAGTCTCTACCCGCGCCGAGTCATGACGTGTGTTGGTGTCAGGGTACAGTTTCGCCAGACCCGCCGCGGTCTTGCGCAGGTCCTGATTCGCCTGGCTGACGGTAACGCCCGGCTTCAGCCGGCCAAACACGTTCAGAAAGTGAGAGCCACGATTGCTCGTGCTCGGCTTGGGATCAGAGGGATCATCGTCGACGGCGAGCGTAGTCCAGATACTGTTCCGGGGTTTGTTCACCGGAAAGCGGAATGAAGGCGGCATGACGCCGATCACGGTGTAGAGGTCCCCGCTCAAGCGAACGCCACGGCCGATGATCGACGGATCCGCCCCGAACTGCGACGACCACAGCGCGTGACTGATCAAAACCACGCGGGTGCCTGCTTTCTCCTCATCCTGGGCGAACCCCCGTCCGAGTTCTGGACGGACCCCGAGGGCGGGCAGCAAATCCCAGGAGACGACCTCGACATCCGCCTGCACAGGCCGCTCCAGGCCGGTGAGAGTGAACAGACTATCGTGATACGAAACCAGATGTTCGAGAGTCCGATTCTGCGAACGCCAATCAAAGAAATCCGGATAGGAGATCGCGACGGGCTGCGGTTTGTGCGAGTTTATCGATTGAGCTTCAATCAACCGGTCCGGCTGGGCGTAGGGCAGAGGGCGCAGCATCACGGCGTCGACGACGCTGAACACCCCGGTGTTCGCTCCGATTCCAAGCGCGAGGGTAATCACGGCAGCCATGGCAAAACCAGGACTCTTGCGCAGTTGGCGCAAAGCATAGCGAAGGTCTTGTAGAAGCCCTGTCATCATTCGTCTCCTTATTCGTAGCGCAGTGCCACCATGGGATCGACACGCGCCGCCCTTCGTGCCGGGACGTAACTGGCAAGCATTGCGGACGTCGCCAGCGCTACGGAAACGGCGGCAAGTGTTGCCGCGTCCCACGATCGCACTCCAAAGAGCAATCCGCGAATCATAGTTGCAGCGCCGATCGAACAGACCAGGCCAGCGCCAATTCCAGCGGCCACGAGCCAGCCCGCCTCCTTCAGGATGAGTTGATACACCGAGCTGCGCTGCGCACCGAGAGCCATACGAACGCCGATTTCTCGAGTCCTCTGGCTCACCGAGTAGGCGATCACACCGTAAAGACCGACCACGCCGAGCAGCAACGCTAATGTGGCGAAGCCGCCGACGAGCCAGGCGGACGAACGATGGAGATAGGCGGTGGGTGAATTGTTGATTCTGGCGACCATGGTCGTTTCATTCATGGTGCCAATACCGGGATCGATCTCACGGATGGCTGCGACCAAGGCTGGGAGCACGGATTGCTCCGCCTGCGACGTCCGAACAACGACCGAGAAAAAGCTGTCGGTATCCTGGGTCAACGGGTAATAGACGGCCGGCCAGGTCTCGGAGTCCAGCGATCCATCCTTCACGTCTTCGACGACGCCGACAATCTCCTTGATAGACTTGGGCGCCAATTCGGTGTTGCCGATTCTCTTGCCGATCGGATCTTCTCCGGGAAAATACTTCTTGGCCAGAGTCTGGTTAATGATGACAACAAGAGGCTTCGAGGCATCATCGGTTTCCGTAAAATAACGGCCGCGCAATAGCTTTGCGTGAATCGTGGAAAAGAACGCGGAGCTCACATCCCGCTCGTTCACTTCGATGTGTTCTCCGTTATATGGACGCCCCACAAAGCGGATCCACTCCGTGTTGCCGTTAAAGCTGACAGGCAACACGCTGGAGATCCCTGCAGACTGGACTCCCGGCAAGTTTGAGACGCGGCCGATGATCTGCTTCTGGACAGCCATGACTTGCTCGTCCTTCGGGTAGCTCACGTCCGACAAAGCAACCTGTACTGTGGCCAGATGATCGGGTTGGAATCCGATCTCCACATGGAGCAAGCGATAGAAGCTCTTACCCAGAAGTCCCGCGCCCACGAGCAGCACGACAGCGATGGCCAACTCAACAACGACCAGATTCGTACCAAAGCGACGCCACAGGGTTCCGGCGTAGCCACGACCGCCTTCGGTCAGCCCCTCGCGCATCTTATTGAGAGGCAGGCGCACGATGGGGGCAAGTGCTAGAAGAGCTGTTGCGAATACGGAAACCAGGCACGCAAAGAGCAGCACGTGGGTGTTGAGCCTGAGTCCGCTCAGGTATGGCATACCCGCCATCATGTCTTTCGAGATGAGCCGCGTGAGGATCTGCATGGCTCCATCCGCGGCGGCCAGTCCAAACAAGCTGCCTGCCGACATCAGAACCAGTCCCTCGGTAATAAACTGCCGGATCAGGCGTGCGCGGGAAGCTCCGAGAGCGCCACGCACCGCAATCTCACGCCGCCGACTCTCGGAGCGAACCAACAGCAAGCTCGACACATTCACGCAGGCGATCACGAGCAACAGGCCCGCCCCGCCAAGAAGTGCGAGCAGTATGGGCCGAATATCTTTCACAATCAGTTCGGACAGAGGCAGCACGGTGGCCCCCTGGCCGCGATTGTCGTTGGGATATTGGATTTCCAGTTGATGAGCAATCGTCTTCATCTCGGCGAGGGCCATCCCAACAGAAACGCCATCCTTGAGCCGAGCAATCCCCAAAAGACTGTGGCAACTTCGCCGGAGAGAACACGGGTCGGATGCGTGAAGCGTCGTCCAGAACTCCTCTTCCCTGCCCGGAGCGAATTGAAAATCCTGGGGTAACACTCCGACGATGGTGTAAGGCGTGCCGCTGAGGGAAACGGTTTCGCCCAGGGCATCTTTCCTT
>DATDGW010000340.1:0-1639 GCA_036521895.1 Candidatus Sulfotelmatobacter sp.
CTGCTCGATGGCAAGCGCGCCACCACCCACTGGCGTTACGCGGAAGAGTTGGCTTCCCGGTTTCCGAAGATTCGCGTCGACCCCGGCGTTCTGTACGTGGATGAAGGCAGCATTCTGACTTCGGCGGGCAGCGCCGCGGGCATAGACCTTTGCCTGCACATCGTCCGGTGCGATTATGGCGCCGAAATCGCCAACCGCGTGGCCCGCCGGCTGGTCATGCCGCCGCACCGCGACGGCGGTCAAGCGCAATACGTCCAAAACCCCGTCGACAGCCGGGCGGCCGGAGGGCTCGCGCCGCTCTTGCAATGGGCGCAATCGCATTTGGGCCGGGCTCTGCGCGTGGAGGATCTAGCCCGCCAGGCGGCGATGTCGCCGCGCACTTTCGCGCGCCAGTTCCGCCAGCAGACCGGAACCACGCCTCACCAATGGCTCACCCACCAGCGTCTCCTGGCCGCGCAGATGCGGCTCGAAAAGACCGACGACGGGATCGATGCGATTGCCGAAGCGGTGGGGCTACAGACGGCGGCGACGCTGCGGCAGCACTTCAGCCGGACGCTGGACACGACACCTACCGCCTATCGCCGCCGGTTCTCCACCACGTAGGGCGCTGCACCGGTTTCGGGATTTCGCGGTTCAGTCGCGGAATCCGCTGACGGTCGCGGCCCTGATACGGGTGCCGGCGGGAATTGCCGATGTCGCATGGCTTTAGATGCGCAAGAAAGACCTTGCTTCGCAAGCGACAGACGAAACCGTCCCACAATTGCACACCGGCATGCGTTGTGGGTCAGGCGGTTTCGCCTGTCAATCCCGTGACACTCTCACAAGCACGCGACCCAGGCAACAGAGCCGCGACATAGTCGCGCAAGCCGAGCTTCCGGCCGCCATTGGAGCGTTGTGCTGCGCAAAAATTCCATACAGCTTCGAAGTCTGACCGATACGATGGAATGCTATCCGCTCAACCTTTATAGATCGACCGACCAGGTTGCCTCGCCGTGTTCCAGTACCTTTTGCAACATGGGTCCAACGGTGTCCCACATGTCCACCAGCACTTCACGCGCAGGTCTACCGAACGCAGAGGGATGCATGGCGCCGATAACCTCGCGCTCCGCATCGTTGTAGAGAAAAATAAGTTCCGGCCCCCAATAAATCGCGAGCTGGAAACGCGAGCGCAGGCAAATATTCAGTGCGGTCTTGAGACTTTGCGGCCACTCGGCCATCGGTCCAAGCGGGGAACGTACCCAATCGAATGATTCAACCAACCGTGCCATTTCACCGTCGTTAGACGCGCGACCTCCTTCATCTCCGGAGAGCTGAGGGCGTCCCAAGTCTTTCGGAGTGCGTTTCACGCGGGGGCTGCCTCTAATGTGCAGGATTGAAGAATCTGAATTAGATAGGAGATCAAGCTCGTTCTCTTTCGCCGGTATCAGCGCTTTTGGTTTTTCAGAAAATCACTTTCAGGCCGAATTGAATCTGCCTGGAACTGGTGACCGTGCTGAAGATGCGGCCAGCGTTGCCAGACAGGATACCGCATCCCTGGGGATCGGTCGCTGGATTACAGTTGGCGGCTCTACCGACAAAGATTGCGTCACCGTTACCACCAGTTCCGTTGGGGCCCGGCGTGTTGTCGGGGACCTTAAAG
>DATDGW010000341.1:0-3274 GCA_036521895.1 Candidatus Sulfotelmatobacter sp.
ACCCCGCAGATTCTCTCCAATTCGGTGTGCAAATCGAATCGCGGCGCGTTCTTCTGTTTCCGGTCGGCCCTCTTCTTTCGGGCCGGTTTCCCGGCGGTTTCGGCCGCCACACCGGGTGCTTCTACTTCTCGCGCGGGCAATTCGGCCATGAGTGTTTGTAGACGCTGGTCGCATTCGGCCATCTGCTTCTGTATGAAGTCGTAAGCTGCAACGGCCTGCCTGAGTTCAAACAGCATGTCCTCCCGCCAGTTCCCTTCCAGACTGCGTGCCACCTCCTCTTCGGTAGCTTTGATTCGCCGGTCCCGCAGTTTGGCCAACTTTTCCGGATTCCGTTCTCCGGCCAGGATGGCCCGAATGATCGCTTGCCCCGTTACGCCGGTGATGTCGCTGATGGCATTCGACAACTGGATGTTCATCGTGACCATGCTTTACTGCATATGCTGCATAGCTCGCGCGGCGTCCTTCACGTGACGGTCGCGCAAGCGCCACAAACTGCGCAGAGCCCGAATCTCATCGGGCGGGCGAAAGGAGTTCCGCAACAGACCGTACGTATGCAGCTTGAGTAGCCATTGGCTCTCCTGGACATCACTTTTGCGCCCCGGCAGGTTCTTCGTATGGCGTGCATTGGCCAGGCAGATCTTAAAGCCCCGCGATTCGAGCACATCATACAGCGCGATCCAATACACGCCCGTGGATTGCATCACGACCGTCTCGATTCCACATGCCTTCAGCCAGTCGGCCATCCGCTCCAGATCCGCCGTCCAGCTTCCGAATTCCTGCACCGGCTGCGCATCGCGGCCGGGAGGTACGGCCACGAAATGGCTTTCGTTGCCCACGTCGATGCCCGCCACGTTCCGGTTTACGATCTCTAGTCCCGGATCCTCTGCGCTCAGCTTTCTCTCCAGTTCCCGGCGTTGCTTGCGGTTCAGCCGCCCGCTTGTCAGACGTTGAAATGTCGATTTCTTTCGGTCCGCCATGTCATACTCTCCTTGTCGTTTGAGTGGACCGGGTCCGGCTCGGCGGGCGATACCTACACAAACTCTCCAACGGGGTCGGGCCCGGCCTTTTTCAAGGACGGCACGCCACCAATTACTGAAACGCCGCAGCCGAAGTCACGCTACATTACGAGCTCGAAGGCATCATGGAAGATTCGACCATAACTGTCGAACCCGGTCCCTTAACGAGTTTGACAAAAACTTCCCGGCTCGGACAAAGTTCAAGGTCTTCTGGACCCGCCAAAGCGCGGGCGGTAGCTACATTTTGAGTTGGGGAGAGGGATCTGTCGAGGCAATCGTCGTGATGCGCGGAGGCGGTTGTTGCGGCAGGACGAGGTTCAGATGATGGAGCAAAAGTGCCTGCTCGGGACTCGGTTCGGTGTAGCGCGGCATGACCAGTTGGCGACCATCAGTAGTCGGAAAAGATACGTCCAGCATTTGAATACCGGCCAGTTTTTCCAAGACTGCCCGCGGTGTTAATCCGGGAGCATGCATCCGCAGCCGATGCCTCAGCGTCACCGTCAGACAGTAGGCCAGGAAGGCAACCAGGATGTGCGCGTCCACGCGATGCTCCAGTTGATGGTGGATCGGCCGGATGCCCAGATCGCTCTTCAGGCATTTGAACGCCGCTTCGATTTGCGTCAGTTGCACGTAGCGATCCCACAAGACGGCCGGATCTTCCGCCAGCAGGTTCGTCCGCAGCAGATAGTGTCCATCACGTAACTCGGCTTCTTTCAGCTTGGCCTTGTCGAGTTGGAACGTGAACCTCTCTTTCGTCACTTCCTGGTCCGCTTGAGGCAGGTTGATTTTCACGAATCCGAAAGCCCGCCCCGCCTCCGTTTTGGCTGCGCCCACGCGCATCAGCAACTGATCCCGCTGCGGACAACTCCGCCGCATGGCGCGCAACTTCCGCAGGAGCCGCGCCAGTTTCTTCCGCCGCATCGCCATCTCTTTGGCCTGGCGACCTTTACTTTTGGCCAACACATACAACTCGCCGTCTTGAGCGAACAGCTTCACTTCCACCGACTCGCGCACCTTCCGCCAGGGCCGCTCCAGCCACTTCTTCGCATACTGCTGGACCTTGGCTCGCGACGTGCCCACCAGGTAAAACGTCTCCTGTCGCGACGTTCGCATTTCCCGCAGCAGAGCCTCGGTCGGGATTCCTCGGTCCATCAGCCACACCCGCCGCGCTTTACCGTACAGGCTTTCGATGCGGTCCAGAAAGCCGCGCAGCGTCGTCTTCTCCGACGTGTTGCCGGCCATCACTTCGTAGGCCAGCGGAAGTCCCGCCGGCGTTACGATCAGCGCGATCACTACCTGCTTGCAGTCCGGTCTCTGGTCACGGCTGTAGCCGTATCTGGCTTTGGGGTTCTGTTCGGCTTCGCCCTCCACGTATGTGCTTGTCAGGTCGTACAGCAATAGATCAAATGCCGCATCGAACAGATCTTTCCAGCGTTGCTGCAAATGCACGAACAGATCCTGCTTATGTTCCAGCACCCGATCCAGACACCGGTACAGCCGGTCTTTCTCCGCAACCGCAAAGTCCTGCCCCAGCAAAACGTCCATGGCGCTGTGATCGAACCACTGCCGGTGCAGCCGAAACTCGCTGCCCGGATCGATCAACCGATTCACTACCAGCAGCTCCAGCACCTGTGGCCAGGCTACGCCTTCCCGTCCTTGCGGCAGCTTCCACGACCAGAACCGATCCAGTTGCAACTGCCGCCACAGTTCGCATCCCAGCCAGCAGTTGCCATACGGCCGCGCCCGCTCCAGCTTCATCTCGCTGAGCTTTACCTGCACGCTGTCGATGGCGTCGGCGGGAACCGGCCGGTCCTCCGGAAACAGACTCAGCGGCGTATATCGATTTTGTCCCTCATCAAATACCTCCAGCGTCCGGCGCCAGGCCGCCTGTTGGCTGTCGTTGATTTCGCCCAGGTACAACACTTGCCGCTGGGCTACTTTTCCCGATTGCAGACGCCGATTTTCCACCACCGTGTAGTAGCGGTGTTGCTTCCCATCCTTGATCCGAGTGTTGCTGCGCAGAAACATTCTCAGTTGCAGAATGCCAGAATCCCGCCCCGCTGCATAGAGGGTAGGTCTCCACTACAAGCGCTTGCGAAAATGTTTTACTTACAGCAAAGGGATTTATCCCAGCCATCTGCCCGAATTTCGTGCGAAATCCGTATGAACTGCGAAGGTTGGGCTAGTGCCAATCAGGACTAATCTAGAGCGCGCTGCTACCAAGAATCAGGGGCTAGATCCCGGACGCCACTGCCAAT
>DATDGW010000342.1:0-2368 GCA_036521895.1 Candidatus Sulfotelmatobacter sp.
AATCATCATGCTCATCATCAGCGCCCTGGTCGCCGTATACCTGTTCTACGCGCTGTTGCGCCCGGAGAAATTCTGAAATGACCCTCAATGGATGGCTGCAGATCCTGGTATTCCTGGGGCTGACGTTTGCCGTCACCAAGCCGCTGGGCGTCTTCATGACGCGGGTATTTTCCCGCGAACGGACTTTTCTTGACCCCGTGTTGCGGCCCATCGAACGTCTACTGTATCGCGTGACCGGCGTGGATGAAGCGCACGAGATGCGCTGGACCGAGTACGCGACGGCGATGCTCATGTTCAGCGCGGTGTCGATGCTCGTCCTCTACCTGATCCAGCGGGTCCAGGGGATGCTGCCCTTCAACCCCCAGCATTTCGGGGCGGTGACGCCTGAGCACCTCGCCTTCAATACAGCAGCGTCGTTCACTACCAATACCAACTGGCAGGCCTACTCCGGCGAGACCACCATGAGCTACTTCACGCAAATGGCTGGCCTCGCGTTTCACAACTTCGCCTCGGCGGCGACTGGCGTTGTGCTGGGGATCGCTTTCATTCGGGGCATCGCTCGGCGCCAGATGAATACCCTCGGTAACTTCTGGGTCGACTTCGTGCGTTGCTGCCTGTGGGTGCTGTTGCCGGTCTGCATTGTGGGATCACTCTTCCTGGTTTCGCAGGGGGTCGTGCAGAATCTGAAGGCCTATGACACCGTGAAACTGGTCGAGCCGCAGCAGGTGCAGCGCGTGGGTCCAGACGGCAAAGGTGTTGTCGATGCCAGCGGCATACCCGTGATGGACGCGGTTACCACGCAAACCATCGCGCAAGGCCCGGTGGCTTCGCAGGAGGTTATCAAGGAATGGGGTACCAACGGTGGCGGATTCTTCAACGGCAACAGCGCTCACCCGTTCGAGAATCCCACTCCCATCACGAATCTGTTTGAAATGTTCTGCATCTTCGCGATCGGCGCTGGTCTCACCTACACTCTCGGCCGCATGACGGGGTCTCCCGCACACGGATGGGCGGTCTGGTCGGCGATGGCGATCCTGTTTCTCGCCGGCGTCACCGTCGCTTACTGGGCAGAGGCCAAAGGGAATCCACTGTATCCCGCGACGGTCGCGCAGAACACTAGCAATATGCAGCCGGGCGGCAACATGGAGGGCAAGGAGACGCGCTTCGGTATTGCGAACTCGGCGCTCTTCGCGACAGTCACGACCGATGCCAGCTGCGGCGCCGTCAATGGATGGCATGACTCGTTTACCCCGCTCGGCGGCATGGTCCCGCTCGTCAACATCATGCTGAGCGAGGTGATCTTCGGTGGCGTCGGCTCAGGGATGTACGGTATTCTGATCTACGTCGTCCTGGCCGTTTTCATTGCGGGCCTCATGGTCGGTCGCACGCCCGAATATCTGGGTAAGAAGATCGAAGCCTACGACGTAAAGATGGCCATGCTGGTGTCGCTGGTTTTTCCGCTGATCATTCTCACGCTCACGGGTCTCTCCGTCGTCAAGGGCTTCGGCAGCTCGGCCATTTCGAATCCCGGCCCGCACGGTCTCACCCAGATTCTCTACGCCTTCACCTCGTCAGCCGGAAATAACGGCTCAGCCTTTGGGGGCCTGACCATCAATACGCTATGGTATGACGCCGCAACAGGAATCACGACTCTGGTGGGCCGCTTTCTGATGATCATTCCCATGCTGGCCATCGCCGGAAACCTGGCGCAGAAGAAGTACGTTCCGCCGTCAGTGGGCACGTTCCCGGTCACGACGCCGCTGTTCACACTGCTGCTGATTAGCGTCATCCTGATTCTAGGGGCGCTTACCTTCTTCCCGGCCCTGAGTTTGGGACCGATTCTCGAGCACCTTTTGATGAATGTCGGAAAGACCTTCTAAAACTTATGGCAAGCCATCACAAATCTATCTGGGATGTGAACCTGGTTCGGAACGCCACCTGGAGTTCGCTGCTCAAGCTGAACCCTCGCAACATGATGGGGAATCCAGTCATGTTCGTGGTCGAAATCGGCAGCGTAATCACGACCGCGCTCCTGATTCTCCATCCACACCAGGACTTCCGCTTCAATCTGCAGATCACCCTGTGGCTGTGGTTCACGGTACTGTTTGCGAACTTCGCTGAAGCCATGGCCGAAGGCCGCGGCAAGGCGCAGGCAGAAACCCTGCGGAAGGCGCGGTCAGAAACCATCGCGAAGCGTATTACCTCCGATGGCAAGATTGAAGAGATTCCAAGCGCCAAACTGCGCGCTGGCGATCTAGTGTCCGTAACTGCAGGAGAACTCATTCCCGGCGATGGAGAGATCATCGAGGGTGTGGCCTCAGTTGATGAATCGGCCATCACGGGCGAATCTGCGCCGGTGATTCGAGAA
>DATDGW010000343.1:0-9518 GCA_036521895.1 Candidatus Sulfotelmatobacter sp.
AAAAGGGACCGCCGCGCACCGCCTATGTGCTTTCGCAACAGACTCTGGCCCAACAAGCCTTGGTCAAGACTCTGGGCCTTGCTGCGATGGCTTCGTAGTACCCAACGTGGGTAAGACGACGCAATGCTTCTAACTCCCACACAAATATCTGCTTACAATCTCGTTCACTCAACTCGCAGTAAACTCCCGCTAGCGCCCAACGCCTACAAACACCACGCTGGCATCGTCACGCAGGCTTGAACCGTTGGCGAACGATCGCACGTCATCCACGATGCTTACGGCCGATGCTCCCGGCTTCACCGCGTGTTCTGCCAGACGGCAAAGCCCGTATTCTTCCGCGTTGGCATTCTCTGCTTCGGTAATGCCATCGCTATAAAAGATCAGCTTTGATCCCTCGGACAACGTGACCCGTGTCTCGGAGTAGTCTCCGCATCCGAGGCCCAAAGGCAGTCCGCGCTCCGTGTCGAGGAAGTGCTCGCCTTCGTGATCGATGAACAGCGGGCGCAGATGGCCCGCGTTGGCAAAAACTACGGTGCGCGTTGCCGGATCGAGCACGGCGTATACCATGGTCACGAATTTTCCCGCAGGAAAATCATCCACCAGCAACTGGTTCAGCTTCGTCAGAACTTCTCCCGGCGTGCAGCAGGCCTCGGCCAGTGAGCGCAGCACGCCGCGCGTTGCCGACATCAGCAAAGCGGCGGCGGTTCCTTTGCCCGAAACGTCCGCCAGAACCAGCCCCCAGCGCCCGTCGGGAAAGGCAATGAAGTCATACCAGTCGCCGCCCACAGCACGCGCCGGCACGCTGAGCCCGGAAACCACAAACCCGGGAATGTAAGGGGAACTCTTGGGCAGCAGCGCCTGCTGAATAGTCCGCGCCTCCTGAGCTTCCCGATCCATGGCCGCGCGTTCCGCCCGCTCTGACTGAAAGCGCCGTGCGTTATGAACGGCAACCGCAACGTGATCGCACAGCGCCTGGAGAATTCTCAACTGCTGGCGGGGAAAACCATCCACCTCAGGGTGTGACGCCGTGAACACGCCTACCAGCCGCTCACCCACGCGCAGCGGAATCGCCACTTCCGAGAGCGTTCCCGGCCCGCACGCCATGTAGTACTGATCTTGGCGAACATCGGGCGCGTACCGCATCTGCCCGGTCGAGGCGACGTAGCCGACCATGCCCTCGGTGCCGACCTTCAGCCGATGCCCTTTGCTGTGCAACCGGCATCCGCGCACGCCAGCCAACACCATCTCGCCTTGGTCTTCGTCGTGCAGATAGATGCTCGCTTCGAGGCAGCCGAAAGAGTGAGCGACTTCGTTCACCACGCTATCGATGAGCTGATCGAGATCGAGAATCGACGTGATTCTTTGTGCGGCTTTTTGCACGCGTTGCAAGTCGTCGACAAGATCGGCAGGCAGAGTTCGGACGGGGAAGATCTCGTTACCGGCGGGATTGGGCATTGTAGCCATAAAGCGATCCCTCTTGCTGAAAGGCAGCTGAACCACACACTTGCCAGTAGCGAATATGATGTCGCGCAGGGCGGTTACGATTCTTTCTTTAGCGGCGGGATGCCACCCTCGCTGGCCCGCGAACGCTGGCGTTTTACCTCTTCCATGCGCTCTCGAATGCGCCTTTCAACGCCCTCATTCGTAGGGCGATAGTAGACGCGGCCGCTCAGATTATCGGGCAGGCACAGCATGTCGGCTACCTTGCCTTCGAGATCGTGCGCGTACTGGTATCCCTGGCCGTAGCCGAGTCCCTTCATCAGGCTGGTGGGAGCGTTGCGCAGGTGCAGTGGCACGGAGTCAGCCGCAGTCTGCTCGACGTCCTGCTGCACATCGCCGTACGCGGTATACAGGGCATTCGACTTGGGAGCGACCGAGAGATACACAACTGCCTGAGCCAGCGCCAGATTTCCTTCCGGCATGCCAATAAAGTCGACGGCATCGCGGGCCGCCATACACAGCGAGAGCGCGTTCGGATCGGCGAGGCCAATATCTTCCACCGCCATGCGCACCACGCGCCGCGCCACATAGAGTGGATCTTCTCCGGCTTCGAGCATGCGTCCCAGCCAGTACAGCGCCGCATCTGGATCGCTGTTGCGCACCGACTTGTGCAGCGCGGAAATCAGGTTGTAATGTTCCTCGCCGGTTTTGTCGTAGAGCAGAATGCGTTTCTGCAGCGCGTCGCGGACGATCTCGTCGCTGATTTCCAGTTCGCCCTTCGCGTTCTTCTGCGCCAATCCGGCGGCTACTTCCAAAACGTTATAAGCGCTGCGTGCATCGCCGCTGGTGTAACTGGCAATTTTTTTCAGCCCATCGTCCCACGCCGTCAGATTTCTATCGCCCAGCCCCCGTTCGGGATCGGTCAAAGCCCGTCTGAGCAGCAGCACAATCTGATCTTCGGTGAGCGGCTTCAGCACGTAGACGCGGCAGCGCGACAGCAATGCCGAATTGATCTCGAACGAAGGATTTTCGGTTGTCGCACCAATCAGTCGAATGTTGCCCTTCTCCACGTGCGGCAGAAAGGCATCCTGCTGGGCCTTGTTGAAGCGGTGAATCTCGTCGATGAACACAATCGTGCGCGTGCCATACTGCCGCGCACGCTCTGCGTCAGCCATGACCTGCTTGATCTCTTTGATTCCCGCCAGCACGGCAGAAAACTCGATGAACTCCGCTTTAGTGAGATTCGCGATGATCTTCGCGAGCGTGGTCTTGCCCGTGCCCGGCGGTCCCCAGAAGATCAGGGATCCGGTATCGTCGCGGTCAACCTGCGTGCGCAACGGCTTGCCCGGACCAACCAGGTGCTCCTGGCCGGCGTACTCATCGAAGGTTCGCGGACGCATGCGATCCGCCAGCGGACGAGTCGCATCCGCCGCGCTGCCTGCATTCGGGATGGGCTGAAAGAGGCTCATTTAAGCCGTTGCGTCAAAACTGCAGGTTTCAGCTTAACTCCAGGCTTGCCCTCGTGGTTGTTCTGCTCCCATGTCCAAGCGCACGTAACTGACCCTGAGACTATAATCACCCGCACAAATGGCATTGACTCCTGGTGCCAAACTCGGACCTTACGAGATCATCGCGCCGTTAGGTGCCGGTGGCATGGGCGAAGTTTACCGCGCGCGCGACCCGCAGTTGGGACGCGAGGTCGCAATCAAAATTCTCCCTTCATTTTTGTCTCGCGATCCTGACCGCTTGCGCCGTTTCGTGGATGACGTCTCCTGACGGCAACTACTTTTATTATTCAACCGGAGGCAACGATCCCGTTTTTCGGACCAGGTTGACAGATGATGCCGTGGAGGAGGTTGCGAAGCTCAAGAATGTACGATTGGTCAACGATCTCAATTTCGCTCCCAAGCTCAACCTGACGCCGGATAATTCTGTGCTCGGGCTTCGGGACATTGGCACCGAAGAAGTTTACGCGCTTTCAGTAAACTGGCGCTGAGGCAGCCAAGCTTCATTTTGCGAGCGCGTTTGCCATCTCCACAAAGCGCAGTTCCGGCGCTGCGGGCAGAGCCCCAATTTCTCCTGCGTACTGATAGAACAACTGCAAGCCCTCCCGGCACCCGGCGTCGAGCTGGTAGTGAATATTCTGAGTCAGGTAGCTCTTCACGTCGGCCTCGGCTACATCCAGCCTCGGGGCCCATTCGCGCGCAATCTGATTGAGGCAGGATGGCTCCAGCCCATGATCGCGCGACTTCCGAAACACGGCGGGCAGATCCAGAGCCGGAGCCGCCTCGCGCAACGCATCGCCGCGAACCGCCCAGAAGGCAAAGACAAAGGGCTTGCCGGTGTGGCGAATCCATTCCTCCGCCAGGTCGATCGTGTGGTAGCGCCTGCGGTCAATCTTCAGAGCCGGGTCCCCGATGAGCAGGCCCGCATCATGCTCCGCCAGCATCGCGTCGACATCCGGCGCCATCGCCGTATATGTCCTGCCCCCGCCTCGCCACTTCTCAAACAGAACTTTCGTCAGCGCCACTGACGTCATGGAAGAAGTGTCCAGCGCCACGGTGCGAACCTGCTCGATCGGAACCTTGCTGACCAGCAAAATCGAGCGCACCGCCCGTCGTGAAGCAATCGCGACTTCGGGGAGCACCTGCAGCCCGGGGATCTCGGCATAGGCCGCTGCCGGAATGATGCCGATGTCAGCCCTGCCCTCGGCTAAGGCGCGGGCACAAGCCGCAGGCAGCGTGTAGGAGATATCGAAGTCGCGCCCGGCGTCTCCGTGCTCGAAATCCCACATTAGAGGGGCGGTATTCAGGTAAGAAATGGCGGAAATACGTAAACGTCGCATTTTCCACAATTTTAACAAACCCGTGGTGACATGTGACCTTGACGCCCTGCCTCACCGCTGAGTCGCATTAGAGTCCGCTCGGAGTCCAATTTGTCGAACGCCGCAGTGTCCCCGCCGCGACTCACCTTATTGGAGTGGCTGGCCATCTTGCTGACCCCCGGCCTAGGATCGACGAGGTCGCGCAAACTGGTCGAGCATTTCGGCTCCCGGGAAGCAGTTTTCCGCGCTTCCTTGCCCGAACTCGTGGCCACAGGCATTCAAGCTGTTTCTGGGCAGTGCGTCGCTGCGGGCAAATCGGCAGAACTAGCGCGGGAAAAGATCGCCCAGGCCGCTGCGGCCGACATCACCCTGCTCTCGCTGCATGATCCCTCGTACCCGCCGCGCGCCCGAAGGAAATCTACGATCCGCCGCTGATCCTCCGTGTCCGCGGCAATCCCGAGGGGTTGAGCAAGCCCGGCATCGCCATGGTTTCGACAGGACGGGTCCCTGTTAGTGAAATGGCGAGCGGCGTCGATAAGGCCAGTCCTCGCGGCGCGATCTCCGCCAAAGGCAAGACGGTCGCGGTGTTTGGCACGGGAGTCGGCCTCATCTGTCCGAAAGAAAACTCGCGACTCTGAGAGCAGATTCTCGTATTGGGTGGCGCCCTGGTCTCCGAATTTCCGCTGGGAACATTCGCCGCGCCGCAAAACTTCCCCATCCGCAACCGCATCATCAGCGGCATGTCGGTCGGGGGTACTCGTGGTCGAAGCCGCCGAATATTCCGGCACGCGCATCACCGCGCGCTGTGCGCGCGAGCCGAATCGCGACGTTTTCGCCGTGCCCGGCAACGTCACCAACAAGAATTCCTGGGGAGCGCATATACACTCAAACCAGGTGCCAAGCTGGTTGCGACCTGGGAAGACGAAGGGAAGATCTCCCAACACAAGTACGACTTGCATTGACTCCGCCCGCC
Source organism: Candidatus Sulfotelmatobacter sp. (assembly GCA_036521895.1). Lineage (GTDB taxonomy): Bacteria > Acidobacteriota > Terriglobia > Terriglobales > Acidobacteriaceae > Sulfotelmatobacter. Next base: position 5,238 of record DATDGW010000343.1, read on the forward strand.
TCGCCTGAATCCTCGGGCGCATCCTCCGCATCTCTATTCCCGGACGAAGGGCTCCCTCCTCACGAAAAGCGAATCCTGAGCCTGCTGAAAGACGACGAAGCCACGCACATCGACGAGATTGTCGAGCGTCTGGAGAACGCATTGTCGTCTTCCGAAATCTTGGCCGCCCGGTTCGAACTGGAATTGGCAGGCAAAGTCAGGCAAATGCCGGGAAAGAATTTTGTGAAAAGCTTCGGAGAGCTGTCAGTTATCAGCCGTCAGCTCTCAGTTTGTTCATCGTGACAGGAGGCGGGTATGCAGGACTTCAGAAATCTTAAGGTTTGGGGAAGGCACACGCTCCGACTCTCGAGATCTATCGAGCCCGCAAATCGTCGCCGCTGGACGAGTTGTGCGGAATGACGAGTCAGATGCGGAGGGCTTCGGTGTCGATGGGCGCCAACATCGCCGACGGTGCCGGTGGAAGGGGGGCTGTGGATTTTGCGCGCTTTCTTCAGATCGCGCTCGGTTCGGCCAGCGAATTGGAGTATCACCTACTGCTTGCGCGGGACCTTGATTTGCTGAAATCGTCAGATTATCAGAGCCTTTCGAGCGAGGCTGCAGAGGTAGAGAAGGATGCTGGCATCTCTCATGCACAAGGTGAGAGCTGACAGCTGATAGCTGACAGCTTCCGTGCAGTAACTTGTAGCTTTCCGCCCATTCGTGCTAGCGTCAAAACCGGACACCACAAAATTGAGGATCCATTGTCAAAAGGTTTAGTCATTGTCGAATCGCCGGCCAAGGCGAAGACCATCCAGAAATATCTGGGCAAAGGCTTCACGGTTGAAGCCTCGCTCGGCCACGTGAAAGATCTGCCCAAGAGCACTCTGGGCGTCGATATCACCAACGGCTTTGAGACGGATTACGTCGTCATCCCCGGCAAAGAAAAAGTTGTCGCCAAGCTGAAGAAGCTGGCGGCCTCAGCCGACTCCATTTATCTGGCGCCTGACCCGGACCGCGAAGGCGAGGCCATTGCTGCTCACCTCGCGTTCGAACTCGACGGGGATGGTAAAGGTAAGAAAAAAGCCAAGAAGCTGAAGAAGGGCGAGGAAGCGCCTCCTGCGCGCATCCAGCGCGTTACCTTCAACGAAATCACCAAGCGTGCCGTGCAGGCAGCGTTTGAACACCCGCGGGCTATCGATCAGAACCTGGTCGACGCGCAGCAGGCCCGACGTGTGCTCGATCGGTTGGTGGGCTATCAGGTTTCTCCACTGCTGTGGGACAAAGTTCGCCGGGGTCTCTCAGCCGGCCGCGTACAGACTGTCGCGCTGCGTCTCATTGTCGAACGCGAACGCGAGATCAAGGCGTTCGAGAAAAAGGAATATTGGACGATCGATGCTCACCTCGCAGCCAGCAAACCGCCAGCGTTTGATGCACGCTTCGTGGGCAAGGGCGAGGAGAAAGTCGAAGTCACCAACGGCGAGGACGCCGAAAAAATCCGCGCCGCCCTGGAAACCGCCGACTGGGTGGTCCGCTCGGTCGACAAGAAAGAGCGCCGCCGCAACGCTGCACCGCCATTCACCACCAGCAAACTGCAACAGGACTCTTCCCGCAAGCTGCGCTTCAGCGTGAAACGCACCATGATGATTGCGCAGCGCCTCTATGAGGGCGTGGAACTCGGCGAGGAAGGACTCGTCGGTCTGATCACCTACATGCGTACCGATTCGACTCGGGTTGCGCCCGAGGCCATCCAGGAAGTGCGCGAGTACGTTGGCAAGGAATATGGTCCGACGTACCTGCCCGAAACGCCCAACACTTTTAAGGAGAAGAAGGACTCGCAGGGGGCGCATGAAGCGATCCGCCCGACGTCGGCGATGCGCCATCCCGACCAGATCAAGCAGTACCTAAAAGAAGATGAATTCAAGGTCTACAAGCTGATCTGGCAGCGCTTTGTGGCTTCGCAGATCAACCCGGCGGTCTTCGATCAGACTACGGTCGACATCGACGCCAAAAACGGCAACGAGGTTTTCTGGTTCCGCGTTACCGGATCGGTGCTCAAGTTCGACGGCTTTCTCCGCGTCTACGAAGAATCAAAAGAAGGCAAGGACGAAGAAGACGAGGAACTGAAACACAAACTGCCCGCGCTCGAAGCCGGACGGAAACTCACGCTCAAGGAACTGAAGCCCGAGCAGCACTTCACCGAACCCCCGCCCCGCTACAACGAAGCGTCCCTGGTGAAGGAACTCGAAGAGCGCGGCATCGGCCGGCCCTCAACCTACGCCGCGATTCTCACCACCATCCAAGAGCGGCAGTATGTGCAGAAAGTCGGCGGAAAGTTCTCCCCGACCGAGATTGGCCTGGTCGTGACCGATCTGCTGGTCGAGAACTTCCGCGACATTTTCGACGTGCAATACACCGCGCACCTGGAAGAAGAACTCGACCAAATCGAAGAAGGCAAAGAGACGTGGCAGGACACTCTCTCCGATTTCTACAAGAAGTTCCTGAAAGATCTCAAATATGCCGAAAAGCATATGGAGAACATCAAGCGGATGGAGAAGCCCACAGACGAGAAGTGCGAACGCTGTGGCGCGCCGCTGGTCATCAAATGGGGCAAGCACGGATCGTTCTACGCCTGCAGCACCTACGACAAAGAAGATAAGAACACCTGCACCTTCACCAAAGAAAACCCGATCAACCTGCCCGACCTCGATTCGGCCGATGTACAGGAAACGACACAGGAGGAATACTGCGAAAACTGCGGCCGCGTGATGGTGTTGAAGCGCGGACGCTTCGGCCAGTTCATGGCCTGCACCGGATATCCCGATTGCAAGACCACGCGGCGTCTGGATCAGGGCAAGAAGGTTCCCGACATTCCGCTCGATGAACTGTGCCCCAAGTGCGGCCGCAACATGATGATCCGCCATGGCCGTTACGGCGAGTTCACCACCTGTAGCGGATATCCCGAGTGCAAATACGTGAAGCAGAACTTCATCGGGGTGAAGTGTCCCGACTGCAAAGACGGCGAACTGGTCGAGAAGCGCGCGCGCAAAGGGAACACTTTCTACGGCTGCGGAAATTATCCCAACTGCAAGTTCACTTCGGCGCACAAGCCGATCGCCGAGAAGTGTCCGTCGTGCGGCAGCGAATACTTAGTCGAGAAGAATCTGAAGGCCGGTCCCGTGCTCGCGTGTCCCAACAAAGAATGCGACTTCGAGCGGCCCTCGCCGCCTCCAGATGCGGCGGCGACCACCGCGTAATGGAAGTTTAGAAAATGTTTTGATTCTCGGGGTCTCGTCTGCTCGTCTAAGTTTTCCAAACGGTATCTATCGAAACGGAGACAAGAATGGCTAAGAAACCCACCCTATCCGATGCCCACCTGATCCTGGAACTCTACGAGCTGCGCCGCGAAGCCGAAATGCGCAAAGCCCGCAACTGGTGGGGCGCCGAATTTTTCCCCCAGAGCGCGGACGACGTGATGAACGTCGCCTTTGCCATGGGAGTGCAGGAAAATAACTGGTTTCGGCAGGTAGCCGGGTATTGGAACATGGCCGCGTCGTTCGTCCTGCTGGGTGCCTTGAATGAGGAGTTGTTCCTGCAACCCTCGGTGAGCGGCGAGATGTTCCTGATCTTCGCAAAGGTCCAGCCGTTCCTCAAAGAACTGCGCGAAAAAGTGGGCGATCCTCATTTCTTCCTTAACATCGAGAAAGTCATCACTCACACCAAGTGGGGCCGGGACCGCCTGCAATTCATGATCAAGCGCGTGGAGATCATGCGCCAGAAGCGCGCCGAGCGTAAGGCGAGCTAGGCGTCCCGTCCTTCGATCGTCGCCTCAGCCGTAACTCGTTGGGTGTGAGCACAATCACTTCCCGCGACGCCGCATCTGTTATCCTAATCGGCTGTGCGGATGATCTGGTGGTTTCTGATCCTGGGCGTGAGCACGCTAGTCGTAGTGTGCGTGGCCATCGCCCTGTATGTGCGCCTGCGTCGGCATCTGCAGAAAGCGCATCCTTCGCACGACGCTCCGTTAAGTGAAGTGGAACGCCCGCGCCAGCCCGAACAGCATTGAACGCTGAGTTGGCTGCGATTTGGAGGTTCTGTTATGGCAAAGTCTGCAATTCAAGTTCTAAGCACTCCGCAAGAGCGGGCTCTCGAAGCCTCGCGCCAAGTCGCGCTGGTGGTAGGCGCCAGCCTGGTCGTGGCGCTGTGCGCCCGGATCACAATTCCCTTGATGCCGCTTACGCCCGTACCGCTCACAGTGCAAAACATGGGTGTGCTGCTGGTCGGAATGATGCTGGGCAGCCGTCG
>DATDGW010000344.1:0-2205 GCA_036521895.1 Candidatus Sulfotelmatobacter sp.
AGAAGGTACCGGCCGGAGCCAGGGGATTGGTGGATGCCTGGGTTGTTGAATGTCCGGACCCGACCACTGGAACACTGCAGTTCTGGTTCAACGACGAGTTCGCGTTTCCGATTCGGATGGTGATCCCGGCCATGCCGGGATCTCCCAAGGCGGTTTACGACATGATTGGATGACTCCGTGCAGTTCGGCCGATGTCGAATCCGGTCCTGGACGCTACATGCTGCGTGCACTGCAGGCCGGCGATATCGGCTGGATCATTCATCGCCAAGGCTTGCTGTACGCGCAGGAATACGGATGGGATACCAACTACGACGGGCTGGTCGCGGAAATACTGGTGGGATTTGGCGGCGTGACTGCGACCAGCGACGAGTCGCTGCGCAGCCTGCGATCTATCCTGTGCCCTGGGTCGGGGCGCGTGGCAGCACATCTGCCACGCGGACCCTGATTTCCACTAAGAGCCGTCGTGCTGCTTCGATGGAGCCGACCGATTCCAGCGGGGGGATCCTATGATCAGTATCTTGGCGCTCGTCCTTGTAGCTTCGGGTGGCGTGAGCACCGGCTCTTCGCCAACGGGCGAACCTTCCGTGCCCAAGGTCGCCGTGGGTGATGCGGCGGTAGATGGATCGTTCCTTAAGCCGTACCAGAACGTCTGGAAGATCGTTTACGCTTTCCAGGGTCAGCAGCCCCTCCTGGTCGGGACCTGGAGCGATCAACTAACGGAGACGAAACAGGATGGGCGTCGACTGCTGGAACGCAAGCAAGTGGCAAACTTTGCCAAGTATCACATCACGACTACCAACACCAACGTCTTCGTGCCGGAAACGATGACGCCGATTTCTGACGAATTTACGCGTAGCGACACGGGTGAATGGGTTCACCGCGAGTTCCGCGGAAAATCCATCAAATTCCAACGTGCCAAGTCAACCGGTGAGGCCGGAAGGGAGACCAACGAGCTGAACACGGATGTCCCGGTGTTTGACTACAGCGGCGGAATGTATGCGGTCCTGTTGGCCGCATTCCCGCTACGCGAAGGATACACCGCGACAATACCAACGCTATCCGAGGGCGAGGACGTATTTGAATGGCTCACTTTCACCGTCGGCAAGGAGGACACGGTGGAAGCGGGCCCTGGAAAGAGTGTCAGAGCGTGGCCGGTCACAGTCGACAATTCCAGAATGGACCATTCGACTTTCTGGGTCAGCAAGGAGGCGCCCTATGTGATCAAACTGGTAAACATTCCCGCGGGCAAGGGGCTGACCGTCACTCTCACCATCATGTAATAGGGCCGAGTCTCCCGCCGGAGTTCCTAACACGCTGAGTCTTTTGGAGAAAATCTCAAAATTCGAGTCCTCTCCAGAGCACCATATTTTCCTTATTTTTCCATCCTATACATCTCTTTCTTTTGGTGATTTTGAATACATTCCGGAGTCGAATTTGCGCAGGAACTATAGAGGATTCCTGCACCGCTTCCTCCTTATTGATCACCGCTGACATGGGGGTTAGCGGGTCGACGTCTGTCTACTGCGGTGGCAACCGCGTCCTGATGTCCTTCAGCTCTTCCTTCAGTTGCCGCACTTCTTCCTCCAAACGCTCAAGGCGCGAGGGCGCGGGCGCCGAGGCCATTGAAGGCCCGGTGATCGACTCCTCCGTGAGAGCGGGAATCGTGATGGCTCCGCTGAACAGGTGCGCGTAGCGCGACTCGCGGCGACCGGGTTCGCGCGGCAGCCGCACGACGAACGGCCCGTCCGCGCGGCTGCTCAGGCTCTCAAGCGCCGTCTCGACTTGCCCCACCTCGGAAAAGGACGCCATGCGGGCCGCGCGGGTGCGCAGCTCTCCCGGAGTTTGAGGACCGCGGACCAGCAGCTCGCAGACGATCGCGAGCTCCTGCGGCGTGAACTTCAGTGGGCCGAACTCGGTGTTGCAGAACCGGTGCTGGTACTTCGGCACCCGACTGCCGAAGCCTGACTTCTCGATCACGAGGTGCTTCCTGGTCAGATGATCCAGGGTGGTCTGGATCGCCGCCTCGTCCGCCGCCATGACCGGATCGCGGTTGCTCTTCTGGTTACACGCATTGACCAGTGCGTTCAATGACAGCGGATACTGGTCGGGTGTCGTTAGCTGTTTCTCGAGGAGGCAGCCGATAACGCGTGCCTCGATTGATGAGAGCTCAATGTTCATGAGCAAGAACTATCACAAACGGGAGCA
>DATDGW010000345.1:0-3131 GCA_036521895.1 Candidatus Sulfotelmatobacter sp.
GGGCATGGCTTTGCCAAGCAGTACGTCCGCGATGACCGGCTGCTGAGAACCGAGCCGGCCACCAACAACGTCTACGATTATGGTGTCAACAAAGACGTCGAAAACCTTCCCCCTCTGCGCGACCGAATGTCGGCGATCATCGATAACTACCACAACGTCCAGCAGGATGTGATGGAGACCTTCATCGACCGTGGCCAACTGCGCCAGCTCGCCGAGCCCACGATTCTTTCTAACGGGCGGCGGATCCCCGGTCTCAAACTCGATCACCCACGGCAACTCGCCGCGATGCATGCGCTGGTCCGTTTCGCCAATATCGCCGCGGGCGGCCGGTTCACCACTGCTGATCTGCACGGTCCAGCGCTCCACGCATTAGGCAGAACCGAAGCGGAATATTCGCTCGCCTCGTTCCGCTACGATCTGTCAAAGCTGCGCGCCAAAGGATTGGTGGAAAGGATTCCGAAGTCGCGCCGTTATCGCCTGCTGGGCAAGGGCTACTCCATTTGCGTGGCCTTCCTCAAACTATTCGAGAAAATCTATGCGCCCCTGACCGCAGGGCTGCTCGCCCCCTTTCGCGCAGATCGAGACTTGACCGAAGAGAAGCGCTGCGAACTCGATCGCCTGTATCAGCGCGTCTGCGATGACCTGGAGTCGCTGCTGCAAGCGGTCGGCCTCAGAATCGCCGCGTGACCCACCGCAACGAGAACAAAATTCTCGTTGCGGCCCATATAACGGTAACGTATTTGTTTACCACGTGAGATCACCGCATAGCCGGTTGCGGACATCGCGGACCAGCGGATAGACATAGATATCCTTGACCGCGCAGCCGTGTGCTTTGTGCTCCTGATCCATGCGTCCGCGCCCGGTAGTCTGCCCGACACAGGTCCAGTTAGCTGCCCGGTAGCAGGTTCCACGAAAGCGAGCCGAATCGACCAGGGTTTCCAGGAGCAGCGGGCGATATCCGTAGTGGGTCTCCCAGTCGCGTGGCAATTGTCGGGCGCTCAGTGCGAGAATTTTGCTGGCCAACCCTTGGACGTGGACCCACGGCAAAATGAGGAATCTTCCGTTGTTCACGATCCGTTGCAGGTTGCATCGCCGCTGCTCATCAGTCCAGCCGATCCAGGTGTCTCGCGCCTGCATTTTCCAAGCCGGCGAGGTCCACAGCAGGCAGGCCAACTCCCGCTCCCCATGGCGCACCCAGTAGCGCAGGTGCGCACCGAACGGCACGCGACATCCGAGATAGTGATACCGTTCGACCTGCTCACGCCACCGGCGGCTCTCCACTGGGCCTTCCGCCAAGGCCAACTCCAGAGGCTCGCACGCGCTGGCGACGCATGTCACAGGTCCCTGCTCGCAACATGCCTCAGATGCATCTGCGCGTCGCGGACCCCTCCCACCCAACTTCCGCACCTCGGGAAGCTTCAGGAAGTCTTCGGCCTGCAGTCGCTCCAGTAGTTGCCGGCACTCGTGGTTCTTCAACCCTCCGTTGGGCCGTGTCCACTCCAGCAACTCGCAGACGGTGCGCGCGATCTCAGTCACGCCGAGGGCGGAAAACTCCTGCGCGGTCTGGCGCATTAACTCCAGTTCGGCGGCGACGAACGTGCGTCCGCAAAAGGTGAGAGATGCAGGCATGCAGTCGCGAATGGCGCGGTTAACCCGCGCTAGGCACAATGTCCAGAATCACACTCCGGGGCGTACGCAACAGCCTCACGCAACGTGTGAACGCGTCCTTGCCCTGCTGCCAGCATGTGCGTAGTACACTGACCAGAATCTGTTGGGTACGCGCTCCTTCCCAAGTCCGATTCCCGCCCCACACCTTGCGGGCAATCACCATGCCGCGGATCGCTCGCTCCGCCGCATTGTTGGTGGCGTCCAGTCCAGGACAGTGCAGGAATGTGAAGAGCCACAGCCGTTCATGTTCCAGATGCCGCGCCAGTCGGCGGTTCGCTGGGTTCCGGCGGCGTGTTTCCAGCATCCGGTCCAGCTTGGCTTCCACTTTTCCGGTGGCGATCGCGAGACCGCGCTTGGAGACTTCCCCCCGTTCATGGCGGTCGCGCAACTCCAAGCTCGTTTCCAGCAGATCCTCTACGGCTCGCGGGAAGGCCAGCGCCGCGGGCGAAGCGATGTGTGCCATCTCCCGGCAACGCTTCAGCAGATGGGCAGACAGCTTTGATGGAACGCATACTGGAATCGGTAGTAAGGCGCCCAGCCGTCGTGAACCAGAAATCCGTCGTATGCGGTGCCCAGAATCGCTATCGCCTGCTCGTATCCTCGTCCCGGCAGGATGGCGTACACGGTCACCTGCGCGCTCACTGCCACGTGCAACCACTGGAGCCGCCCACCGACTTTCCAGCCGGTTTCATCCATCCCGTTGATAGGAGCTCGCTGCGCGGTTTCCAGCAGTCCGTCATAGGTGGGTGCCGCGCAGTGTGCCATGCGCGCCAGCGCCCGGTACAACCCGCCGCGGCTGACCTCCAGGCCGAAGCCATAGGACAGGGCTTGCCGTGTGTGCCCCAATGACAATCCCATCTGCTTATTGAGAATGGCCGCCAGCGTTAGCGCTTCCGGCCCCAACTGCACGTTGCCGACTCCCACGGCGTCGGAGGTCTGCAAGGGATGACGCCCCTGAACGCGCCGGTGGCAATCGCAGCAGTGGCCTACGGCGATATCGAAACGGCGCACCATAGTGCGCCGGACGATCTCTTCTTGATATTGTGTTTCACTGCTTTCCGGCTTCACCCCGCCGCCGCAATGCGGGCAGCGTTTCGGTAGCGGAACCGTGATCCGTTCATCTACGCGCGCCGGGGTCGGACGGCACGCCTGCCGGCCATAGCGCTGGCCCGGTTTCCGGCCCGGCCGCTGCGGATTGGTTTTCGGGTTGCCCCGCGAATGCGGCGCAGCCTGGCGCTTACCGGCGCGCAATGCAGCTTCCAGTTCGCGGCGCAGCCGCTCCGCCTCCTGTTTCAGGCGCTCGATCTCTCTCTGTAGCCGTTCACTTTGCTTCCGCAGCCTCTCGTTCTCTTGCTGCGCCCGATCCAACTCCCGCTTTGGAACAAACTCCATGCTCTCGGGCGGTTGGTCTGCCGCGGACCGGCCGATTGGTCTCATCCAACCCTACGGTAGCCCAACCCGCG
>DATDGW010000346.1:0-1906 GCA_036521895.1 Candidatus Sulfotelmatobacter sp.
ATTTCTTTGTGTCGTAGCCGCAGCCGGAGAGCTTTTCGATCTCGATCAGGCCGGGCAGCATGGGCTTGCCGCTGTCGCCCTGGCGCTCGAACACCAACTCGTAAACGAAGCTCTGGCCGCGCCCGCCGTGATGGACAAGAAGGTATTCGAGTTCTTCCAGGCGACGGAGATGGGTCTTGAGTTGCGTGTTGCCCCAGCCGGTGTACTGGCGCACGTCGCGGCGGCTAAAACGAAAGTCCACGCGCTCGATCTTCTGCCGCTCGCTTTCCGCGCTCACCATCTCATCGATGAGTAGGAGCAACCGCCGCGTCTGCGGCGGAAGTTCGTCGAGCGAACGTCCCAGCACTTCATGCGCCAGCCGGTTGGCCGTCGCGATATCGTCGAGCGTCACTTCGATGTATTCGAGCGCCTGGCCATTGTGCGTGGCCGTTTTCCGCTCCCGCTGGTGCTGGTGCAACAGCGCGATGGAGCGGATGAGCGCCAGATATTTCATGTGATCGCGCCGCGTGCGCGTCTGGCTGTCGAGGAACGTCAGTTCGCGCGCGTAAGGATTCGCGACGAAGAGCGATTTCAGAAGCCGCTGCGCGTTCTGGTGCACGCGGAGGATTTCGTCGCGTTCGCGCTTTGCCAGCAAGCCTTCGATGGTCTGCCCTTCGCGCTGCTTTTTGTGGATGGCCTGCGTCTGCGCGCGGCCTTCGTCTACGGCCAGCACGAGACAACGATTCAGAAGCTCTTCGTCCAGGTCTATCGCCGTCGTGGTGAGGAAGAGCATCACCGGACCTTCCACGCGATAGTGATGCGTGATGAGACGGCCTGTCGTGGCGTCTTTGCCGGTCGAAGCGATGCTCAGCACGCCTTCGCTCTGCAACAGTTTCAGCGCGTAAGCCGCGCGCGACGCGCCTTCTTCTTCCACGATGGCGAGCACTTTGTGTTTCAGATCGGTCTCGCCCATATAGAACAAGCTCTGTCCGGTCATGGCCGAGTACTGCACGCGCTGCTCTTCGGGCAGCATCGCCAGCACCGCTTCCATAATCGCGCTCTTGCCCGCGGCGGAACTCGACTGCACCAGCACCGCCAGCGGCGCATCGAGCAGCCGTGACACCACGGCTATGTAGCTCACGAGTTTGTTGGTCTCTTCGCCCACCACGCCGCACCGCTCGAAGTCTGCGAGGATGCGTTCGAGTAACTGTGGATCGCGCAAGAACTCGAGTGCGGCGGATTGTCCCTCCGCCGTCATCGCGATTTTTTCTTCCTGTGGCTTCAGCGTTTTCTCCATCCACTCGTGTTGCAGGTCTTCGAGCTTCAGGACTAGCGTGGCAAGCTCGCGCTCGATGCTCTCTTCCTTGTGACCCAGCTCCTTCGCCGCTTGCTTGGCGAAGATCGCCCGCAGACGCGCGGCGTACAGGTCCAGCGTGTCCACGTGCAAGCGCGTCTCTCCGCGCGCATTCGTGGCCGTCGCCATCACGTTCACCCGCAGAACGCCGGGAGCCAGGTTCTTCTGGAGGCCGAGGATGCGATAGCGCCGCTCCCCCAGCGAGACATACACCGTCTCGCCGCTCACTTCGACCGGCACATCCAGAACCGGCACGACCGCTCCGGTCGGAAGTGCCGCGATGGGCGGCTCTGCGGCTAAAGAAAAATCAGTTTCCTCTTCGATTGCAGAGACGGATTCCGCGATGCTCTCTTCGTTCGTGTTGGACTCTATGGTCTCGGAGATTTTTTCTTTAGCTGCGGGTGTCGCTGCGGCGGCGGGGATTTCTTTTTTAGCTGCTGGTTCGATTTTTTCCTCGATGGCTGGTTGCGCCTCGATCCTTGGCTCGCTCACCCCCACTGTGGGCCGCTGGCCTTTGCCGAGCCAGGCCGCTCTGCCCAGCAACATTCCGAGACTCTTTGTTGCTGGCGTCAC
>DATDGW010000347.1:0-7195 GCA_036521895.1 Candidatus Sulfotelmatobacter sp.
GCACTCGACCCAACCCCCACTCCAAACTGTCCAATCCGACGCCGATCGATCACCACTACGAAAACCTCCGCGCCGCTATGCACAGCCTCTTTATTGAACTTGGGGTGGCTGCTTAAAGATCGACAACTTATTTTTCATCTCGTCGGATAAGGGCCTAAATGTCAGCCCGACATGCCATTCTCTGTGCCAAGTTAAAGCAATTAGGCTTCACCCAGGAAAACCAGATGCGGCTCTACGGCGAGGAATTTCAGTTCCTTAGCGACCCCATCGTCATGCCAGACTGTGCGGTCTTTGTCGAAGCCCTCGAGAAGCGCTCCCACCAGACAAGGCGGATCCGTATCCCCTTGCCGATCCCAACATGGCAAACGCTGAGCGGAAAGCCGCCTAAGCTAAGGAGCTGTGCATAAATAAACGCTTCAAGTCATTGGGGTGATAGGGTGTAGTTCCAGTCACCGTGGAAGGCATGACGCACGAGCTGGATGGGGGCCAGTTTGGCATCGGGGATGTTCATGCCCTTGGGATTTTTGTTTTCATCCAGTTCGGCGCGCACCGCGAGTCCGGTTGTGGTGGTCGTTGCCGCGATCAGTTGAACCAGGGTTTTAAGGCTGCGTAGCGGCTTTCCGCGCCAATTGAGCGTAATCAAGGAAAACCGGCGGTGTTCAATTTTATTCCATTTGCTGGTGCCGGGCGGCAGGTGGCAAACCGTGATGGGAATACGCAACTCATTCGCCAGCCCCGTTACTGCCGCCGCCATCGGCGGTGATCATCAGCCGGCTGGCTTTGGGATAGCGCCTTTTTCCCATGGCCAACGACCAGCGGTGAATCGCGTGGACGGCGAAACTGGCGATATCGTGATCGGTACCGACACTGACCCAGCCCTTGTTGTCGGCGATGTCATAGACACCGTACGGGATGGCACGTCCCAGTTTGGGATCTATAAAGTCGTGCCCATGGACCGCTCCGGGGGCCGCTTGGAGGCGCCATTCCCGGCCGTTTGTTTTGAAATTGCCTACCAATTCTTTCTTCTTGGTATCGACGGAAATGACCGGCTCATTCGCCGCCAGAAACGCTTTGGCCTGCTCATTGATGGAGTGAAACTGGGCATCCCATCCATCGGGCTGCTGCCTTCCCGGGTTTTACGGTTGGCCTGTAAACTGTATCCCAGTTCACCCAGGCAGTCAGCAGTCACGTGAGGGCAAACCGGCAGAAACCCGAGGCCTTTAGCCCCTGCCGTGCTCCCTACGAACCAAAGTAACGCTGATGTGAGCGCAATCACACCGAGGCGGCCAACGGGTCGGGTGAAATATCCATGGAGGCCCGTGAAATGCGACCTTGCCGAGTCCTGCACGCCGGAATTGCGCTCGTCGCCGTCCTGAGCGTGGGCGCCATCGCAATACCTGCCTTCCAATTTGTGGTTTTTCCCCTGGCCACCGAACTCATTTCCCCCGAGGGCCGCTACGCCGTCCGCAGTGTCAACAGTGCCGGCGCCGCTTCCGACTTCGTCGAAGGCTCCCGGGTCGAACAAGACACGCTCCACCCCTCCGTCTGGGGATACGGCCAGCACGACACGAACGGCTTCCGCTACCGCTGCGAATATAGCCTGCGCTGAAGGCTTCCTCTCCTGCATCCAAAAACGTGGCGCCCCCTGAGGTCGTGTCAACCCCGGGCCCTTCCCTTGGGGTGGGTTTGCGGCCGGAACGGTGGAACGAATGAGTGGACGCGGATGGTTAGGGTTGTCAGACTGGCCCCCTGTCACTTTTAACAGTTCCCCGATCCATCGAAAAACCTCTAGACTGGCGGTCTACGACACGCCGCCACTGAGTCGAGTATGAGTACACATTCCAGCCTCGATCGCGAAGCCTTCCAGCAGCTTTTGGCGAATGCTTTTGCGGTGCAGGAGAGCCAGATCAACAGGCGATCCCTATCTGCCATCCTGGAAGTCCAACGCTTGGTCGCGAGGGGAGAGCTCGACGCCGATGGAGCAATGCACCACCTCGTCGAGGCTGCCCGAAACGTTGCCGATGCCACGGGCGTCGCCCTAGGTCTCCTCAGAGGGGACAAACTGTTCTACCGGGCGGGAAGCGGAAGTGCCGCCTCTTATATAGGGCGTCAGGTAACCGCCTCACTGACCGTTTCAGCGGATACCAGGACCAAGCGCGAGATTCTCCGCGTCGAAGATGCCCTGTCAGATCCGCGGATTGACGCCGCTATTTGTCGGCAGTTCGGAGCCCAGTCCCTTCTAATCTTGCCGATTTATCACGACCGCGCCCTAGCAGGAGTGCTGGAGGTCTTGTTCAGCGAAGCGCACTCCTTCCAGGACTGCGAGGTACGCACCTACCGATTGATGACTCGACAGATCGAGGCGGCCATGCTTCAGGCCGCCAAGTCTGAACAGAAAAAGAACCGAACCGAAGAACTGCCGACCATCCCTCACGCTGTTCAGCCGATTGCATCCCAGGGGGAAACGCCTCTCAACCATGCTGGATCCTTACCCGGCCTCCCCACCAGGCAACCCATCAACGAACCCCACAGAGCCGCCTTGGCAGCCGCCATGAAGTCGCCAACACTCAAACGGCCAGCCGGGCTCGCGACGAAGAGCATCCACCGTGCGCGGGAGGTCCGCTGGCCCGGGCGCAAACGGACTTTGGCCCTGGCAGCAGTGGTAACGGCACTAGGGTTAGCTGGCTGGCTCGCCTACAACAGTCTTCTCCCGGGTTCGCCGCTGGACTCTTCAGCTCTACCAACATCAACCGCCATCGAGCAGCAGGCGCGCTCCAAAGTCGCGGCAGAACCGCCGGGGAATCCGACGCCCGCGGTCCACCCCGCACCAGTTCCCGTGAAAGAGGTAAGGCCCGGGCTCCGGCGTGTGCGGGTAGGAAAGAACGAAGTCGATTACATCGCAGAAGACGTTACGATGCGTTATTTCACGGACACTTCGCCGCAGCGCAGGACCACCCGGGAAAGTGGAGTCAAAAATATCGGAGATGATGTCACAGTTCGTTATTTCACACCCAACCCAGGAGTGAGGCCTGTCAGTCGGTGAAGCCTTGACTTATGGCCACCTTCAACTCCTCGATTCGAAGCGCTTGTCCCAAACCTCTGTGCACACGGGCTCTCACGGCTGCAACGGCATCCGCTACCGCCTGAATACAACCTGCCGCGAAGGCGCCATTCGCGTGCAATCAGGCACGCGCTTCCCGCAAGGGAACCCTCGTTGAGGAGTCAACAAGGGCACGGCTTCGGGGCCGAACCGCCACCGATCAAATACACTGCGGGCCTTTAGCCTCTGAGGGGATGGAAGGCGATTTTGTTTCTCAACAGGCGGTGTACACGAGACTCTGGAAAAACGTGCGAACCTCTTTGCTGTCAAGATTTTGACCTCTAAACCATTGGGGCTCAAGATTTTACAGACCACTTTTGCAGAACCCGCGCCGGTCAAGGCTTTCCGAGGAGTGGGGAGGGGATACCCCTCAGACCGGGGCTTTTCCCAAAATGAAACAGGCTGAAAACGCCTTTTCGGAAGCTGTCGTTTGAAATTTTTTCGCCGGGTTTGCACAGCGTGAATGACTTGAGCGGCTTAACCTTCGCTGGGATCAGAACTGTCTCGCGGGATACTTCGTGCCCTTCCGTTCCGTCTTCAGCATTTTTTTCTGCGCTCTCTGCTGTTCCTTCGCATACTTTTTCTGCGCCTTCTGCTGCTTCTTCGCCGCCTTCCGCTCCTCGCGACTCTCAGGAGCACCGCTGGCTCGCATCTGCGCGCTCGCTGGAACTGACCAGCCAACGCTGAAGAGGCCCAGCAAGATCAAAGCCGCAAGTTTCCTCATGGAGTTCTCCACTAGTCCTTCACCGCCTTGTCCGTGATCTCAAGCCCCTTGTCGATGATGGCAAACGCCTCGCGCAGTTGCTGCTCGTTAATGCACAGCGGAGGGTTGGTGTAGAACGAGTTCCAGCGCACGATCGTGTAAAGTCCCTGCTCGCGGAAGAAGCGGCCAAGCGCTCCCATCTCTTCGGAAGTTCCGTTGAACGGCGCCATCGGCTGTCGCGTCTTCCGGCTGCGCACCAGCTCCATAATGCCGAACAGCCCGATCGACCGCACCGCTCCAACCGACGGATGCTTTGCCTGCAAGCCAGCGCCAAGTTGCCTCATGATCGCGCCCATCTTCCGAGCGTTCTCGATGAGATGGTCTTCCTCGTAGACGCGAATCGTGGCCAGCGCCGCAGCGCATCCCATCGGATGCGAGTTGTACGTCAGCCCGCCGTAAAACACCTTGTCCTGGAAGTGCTGCGCAATGTGATGCCGCATTCCCACCGCGCCCAAAGGCAGATAGCTCGCCGTTAGACCCTTGGCCATGCAAATCAAGTCAGGCACGACTTTCCAGTTGTCGATGGCAAACCACTCGCCCGTCCTCCCAAAGCCAGCCATCACTTCGTCGGCAATCATCAGAATCCCGTACTTGTCGCACAACTTGCGCACGCCCTCAAGGTATCCGTCCGGAGGAATGAGAATGCCGTTGGTCCCAACGACGGTTTCCAGAATGAAGGCCGCGATCGTCTGCGGTCCTTCGAGCTGAATGGTCTCTTCGATCATCGCGAGAGAAGTCTCGGCAGACTCCCATCCACGCTCGATGCCGTGATATGGATCGAGCACGCGCACCACGCCCGGAATGCCCGGTTCCGCAGCCCATCGCCGCGGATCGCCCGTCAGCGAGATGCTACCCGCCGTCGCGCCGTGATACGAGCGGTAGCGCGCCATGATCTTGTGTCGTCCCGTGAAGAAGCGCGCGATCTTGATCGCATTCTCGTTCGCTTCAGCGCCACCATTCGTAAAGAAGAACGTGTCAATGTCGCCCGGCGTGATCTCCGCGAGCTTCGCGCCCAGCCGCGCACGCGGCTCGGTCGCCATGAACGGATTCGCATAGCAGAGCGTCTGCGCCTGTTCATGAATAGCATTCACCACGCGCTCGTCGCCGTGGCCAATGTTGACTGACATCAGCTGGCTGTTGAAGTCGATGAAGCGCTTGCCCTCGGGTGTCCAGAAGTAAATGCCCTTGGCCTTCGCAACCGGAATGGGATCGACCTTCGATTGCGCCGACCACTCAAACAGCGTGTGCTTCTTGGTGAGGTCAACGATCTCCTGCCCGGTCATCGCGGGATTAGCAATGGTCGTAGTCATGAATTCCTCTTCTGACCCTAGAACTTACGTGAGTGCTCCTTGGCCCAGCGTTCGACAACGACTTTCTTGTCAGTATAGAACTCGATGGCGTCGCGGCCCTGGCCGTGCAGGTCGCCGAAGAAGCTATTCTTCCATCCACTGAACGGGAAATAGGCCCTGGGCGCGGCAACTCCGATGTTGATGCCGATGTTCCCCGCCGGCGCTTCGTAGCGGAAGCGACGCGCCGCCGATCCGCTCGACGTGAACAGCGATGCCTGGTTGCCGTAAGCACTGCGCTCGAGGAACGCCAGCGCTTCGTCCAGGTTGCCGGCGTGAACCAGGCTCAACACCGGTCCGAAGATCTCAGTATCCGCAATGTCACTCGTCGGCGGAACATCGTCGAGGATCGTCGGCTTCACGAAGTTGCCCGATTCGTATTTCGGGATCTTCGAGTTGCGTCCGTCGAGCAGCACCTTTGCGCCTTGCTTCTCTCCCAGTCCGATCAGCGATTCCACGCGTTCCTTGCTCTGCGGAGTGATCACGGGACCCATCTGCACGCCCTCTTCGAGCCCGTTGCCGACTTTGAGCTTTGAGGCCGCCTCGGCGATTGAGTCGCCGAATGTCCTTTGTGCTTCGCCGATCGTAATCGCGGTCGAGACGGCGAGACAGCGCTGTCCGGCGCAGCCGAAGGCGCTGTCGCTGATGATCTGCGTCGCCATTGGCATGTCGGCGTCCGGCAGAACAACGACGTGATTCTTCGCGCCACCCTGACACTGGCAGCGCTTCCCTTGCTCGCCCGAGCGCGCGTAGATGTAACGCGCAACTGGCGTCGATCCCACAAAGCTGATCGCGCGGACCTTCGGGTGGTCGATGAGCGCATCGACTACAGTCTTGCCGCCGTTGACGAGATTGACGACGCCTTTGGGCAGCCCGGTTTTCGCCAGCAACTCGTACACATAGCGCATGGTGAGCGGGACCCGCTCGCTCGGCTTCAGGATGAATGTGTTTCCCGTAGCGATGGCGTAAGGCAGATACCAGAACGCGATCATGCCAGGAAAGTTGAAGGGTACGATTGCGGCCGTGACGCCGAGCGGCTGCCGGATCATCATCTCGTCGATCCCGCGCGCAACGTCTTCCAGGTTGTAACCCTGCATCATCATCGGGATGCCGCAGGCCACTTCCACGTTCTCAATGGCGCGGCGCATCTCGGCCCTGGCTTCGGTGAAGGTCTTGCCGTTCTCCGTCGTGATGATGCGCGCGATGTCGTCGATGTGGTCTTCGAGCAGCATCTTCAATTTAAACAGCGGCTGGATGCGGTCTTCGGGCGGAGTGCGCCGCCATTCAGGAAACGCTGCAGCTGCGGCGTCTACGGCGGTGGCGACTTCTGCAGCATCAGCGAGCGGAACGCTGGCCAGCACTTCGCCTGTCGCTGGATTGACGACGTCGCGCCACTCAGAGGCGCGCGAGTCGGTCCACTGGCCGTTGATGTAGTTCGTCAATCTGGTGGTGGGAGGTGCGGCTACGCTCATGGTAATGCCTCTGCTCTCGCGAAGAGTTTTCGTGCACGGGAAGTCGCGCGTTGTACCGCGAATTCCCTTCTGGCTCCAACTAATGATAACGCTATAGGGATCCTTCGACTGTGGTTGGCCTTCGCGCTTAGCGCGCGATGGCCAATCCGCGCTCAGGATGACAAACCTTATCTCGATCTCTATACCAGCTGCGCGACTGCGCCTTTCTGGTCGCATACCGCTGCGATTGCAGACTCCAGTACGGCAAGCGCTTCGTCCATTTGCTCGTTGGTCATGACCAGCGGGACCAGAACACGGATGACATTGGAGTACGTGCCAGCGGTGATGGTGATCAGGCCGTGCTCGTAGCAATATTGCGTGATCCCTTTGGTTTCATCGCCGGCTGGCGTCTTGGATTCCTGGGATTGCACCAGTTCGATCGCCTGCATGCCGCCGAGGCCCCGGATGTCACCGATGATGGACCAGCGGCGCTGCCACTCGCGGGCTCGGCGCTGGAAGCGCTCCCCAATGTCAT
>DATDGW010000348.1:0-2078 GCA_036521895.1 Candidatus Sulfotelmatobacter sp.
GACACACTCGTCGCGTTCGCAGTCGCACTCCGCTGTGGGGACTCTCGATCACGTTGGTCGAGACCAGACAGCGCCCCAGGCTCGCGGACAGATTGAGCTTCGTGACCGTGAACATCTCCGCCAACCCTTCGCGCAGACTGCGGGCGGCGCTGGGATACTCCCGTTCCAACCACTCCGCCTGTTTTTCCAGCCGCGCCATGCCTTCCTTCGCCGGGAGCCGAAAGGCCGCTCGCATCACGGCCTTCACCTGCGGCTTCAGCTCCTGAGGCAGGTAACTGCTCACGTTCTCCAGCTTGTGGTTCCGACAGCGCTGCACCGGATGCTCGGCGCCGAACACCGCCTCAATCGCGGCCCGCAGAGCTTTCGAGCCATCGATCACGAAGAGGTATTTGCGACCCGTCTTCAGCCCGCGCTGCACCAGGTCTTCGAGCAGCCCTTTCACCACCTGGCTGTTTTCGCTCGCTCCTTCCGCCAGCCCCAGCACATGCTTCTGCCCCTGCTCGTCCACGCCCACCGCCACCAGCACCTGGTGGTCGGCGAAGCGCAGTCCGTCCACGTACAGGATCAGCAGCTCCAGAGATTCCAGCCGGCGCTCGCACAGACTGCGCAATTCTTCCTCGCTGGCTTCGATCACTTCCCGGCTGACGCTCGATTTCGAAACGCCCGCCGTCTCCGCCATCTGAGGTAAGACGGCGGCGTATTGCCGGGTCGAGACTCCGCGCAGCAGGATCTCCAGCATCCGGCTTCCCAGCTTCCCGTCCGCTCGCATGGCTTCGTAGGCCGGCAGCGGCACTTCGCCTCCTTCTCCCTGCTCTTTCTTGCGCAAACGCGGCCGCTCCACCCGCAGCTTCCGCTCCCGCAGGCAGACCGTTCCCTTTTCCCGTCCGTGCCAGCCTACACTCCCACCCTTTTTGCCCGGATGCGGAGGACCCGCGATCCCTTCCCCCGACAACCTCAACACGGCCTCGATCGTCGCCCGTCCGACCACGTCGATCAACTCGTCCACCGCCTTCTGCGACTGCTCGATCAGTTCCACCATCGGCAGCAAGCCTTGCCCGTTCTTCACCAAAAAATCCGCCAGACCCTGACTGTCGCTCTTCTCCGCTATGTGATACCTTTTCTCCACGACGGTTCTCCTTTGTTTGAGATTTTCCCAGCCCGATTCTAATCAAATCGGGTCCGAGAACCGTCGCTCAACCTCCAACGGAATCAGGGGCACCCTCGCTTAGAGTCTACCATTGGATTCCGTTGGCTTTGTCGCTCGTTGCGTGGTTCCTTGCGCCATTTGATCTTTATCGTCGCAAGCAGAAGGAAATCGAGGGACTCGGTAAAGAACTTGAGGAGCAGAAGCAGCGGCGACCGCATCTGGTCGTTTACCCCGAAGCCGGCTCGAAATACTACACGGAAATCGACAGATCGTCGAAAAAAGTGCGTGGAATATATATTGACTTACGACTGACCTTAGAAAACCGAGGCGGGGCTAACTCGATCATCCGACGGTTCGAACTATATGTTCAAGAGACACGGCGAAGGTATGACGAGCTGCAACCGAGCGGCCGCGATTCCATCCTAACCCCCTATACCCAATATACCGGGCTCAAGACCGATTGGATTGGGGTGAACGGCACCGTTGTAGTAAAGGCAGAAAACGTTCTAGCCGGCAGCCTTCCCCTCTACCTAAACGAAACAGAACCACCGAAAACTCGCGAGCTACATTGCACCTTGACCTTGACCGATTCAGTCGGCACGCAGGCCCGCTGCCAATTCGTCATCACGGACGCTAACGCTAATCTACCGTAGTGTGGATTTGCAGATCAATAAAACTGCCAAGGATGGATTGCAAGATTTGATGACGGCTGTATCTCAGCTGTCGACCGCTCAACCGCCTGTGTTATCGATTTCCTCTCAAGCAATGGGAATTGCAATCTCGGAAAGAGCGTGGCAGATTTCTTGTTTCACAGCAATTTGCTTGTCAAGCGGATCGACACTCAAAATGTGATCTCGTCAACGGGCATGCTTTCTCCCGGCATCTATGTCTGCTTAGCAGCCGACCAGCAAATCGATTACCAACAGTATTT
>DATDGW010000349.1:0-1633 GCA_036521895.1 Candidatus Sulfotelmatobacter sp.
TGTTCTTCCGATCCAACTCTCAGGGCGCGGCGATCGAGTTGTTTTCGCAGAGCGCAAATGGAGGCGGCCAACTCCAACCGGTGCTGAGTTACCAGCGTGTACAAGCGGCGGGACTCCGGTCCTTTGCCTACGCCCCAACGGACTGCTCACCGGACGGACTGTCGATCCTGTTGTCGGCACCCTCGCAATCCACGGGTTTCGACATCTGGCTGGTGCAGACCGCTCCTACTGGCACGTTCAAACCTCTGATTGAAGCTCCAGGCGATCAGCTACAGGGGAACTTCTCGGCTGACGGCCGTCTCATCGCCTACGCGTCCAATGAATCCGGCAGATTCGAAGTCTACGTCCAGACGCTCCCGCCGTCCGATCAGAAATGGCAAGTTTCAACGGCGGGGGGCACGGAACCACGATGGCGTCGTGACGGGCGGGAGATCTACTATCTTGCGCCGGATCGGAAACTAATGTCGGCTTCCGTCGGTGAAGGTCCGCGTTTGCAATTCCGCTTCCTCAGCAGAATCTGTGGGGTGATTCGGGTTCCGGGAGTCGTCCCAAGTTGTGATACAGGGCGATTTCCATGGCGTTGAAGGTGCGAAAGCCGTAGGATCGTCTGGTAACTACTCGGATTTTGTTGTTGAGACCCTCAACGGCGCCGTTGGAGATTTCTCCTCTGGCTCGAAACCAATTCAGGATCAGCGGCTCATGGGCGCGCAGCATCCGGGCCACCTTTCTCATCGGTTCCAGACGGCTCCGCATCGCCCGGAAGCACCAATAGTCAAGAAAGGCTCCGGCCCACATCTCGGATTTGTACTTCCAGAAATGGGAGAAGGTCTCCTTCAAGTCCCAGGCCCGTGCGGTGGCCAGTTTGGTAGCGAGCAGGGCATTCAGCTTTTGCCGGGCTCGCCCGCGCACCCGACTGCCGCGGCGTAGTAGCGGCCAGCGCATATGCTTGAGCCGTTGCGCGGCTTTCTTGCTGTGGGCCCCCAAGCGCGTGCTCTCGGCGCGGCGCACCTGATCCACCGCCTGATTCAAGTGGCTCGTGATATGGAATCGGTCCAGCACGTGTAGAGCCTGACCGGCCTGGGCGGCGACGACTTTCAAGTAGGGCTTCCACATGTCACTGCACACAAAACGCAGCCCTTTGGCCACCTCCGGCCCCAGTGCTTTCAGTCCCCGCCGCAAGGTGGCCTGCGAACGCCGGCGTCCCACCCACAGCAAACGCCGGCATCCGGCGTCGATTTGGTAGATCACCGTCAAGAAGTTGTCTGCCTTCAGGCCGCGTCCCCAATGAATTTCGTCCACCCCGATGGATTCGACACCGCGCAGTTCGCGGTGCGCCAAACCCCACTCGACAAACCATTCCACTGACCGATATACCGCTTCCCAACTGGTCTGGAAGGCCCGCGCCGTTTCCCGCCAGGTCAGCCGACGCCCCCAGCGTGCTAAGAATCCCATCATGGCGCACGTCACCGGGCGCTTGCCGTCGCTCCACGGTATGTGCTCGACTACGATCCCATGCTCGGCACACTCCACTCGCCGTGGCGCGTAGCAAAAGTAGGTGGCGATTCCCCACAGAGGCACGAAGAGCCAGCGCCGCTGGGGCAAGCAGTCATAGCCCGGCGCCGGTTTCTGACAA
>DATDGW010000350.1:0-2594 GCA_036521895.1 Candidatus Sulfotelmatobacter sp.
GCCGATCAACTCGGTCCTTTTGTTCTTCAGGCTCGCCTTTGCCAGTTTGGCTAATTCCTCCGGAGTGCAGTTGCCGCGGCAAATCTCGGCCAGTATTAGACTCGCAGTCTTGCCTGTGATGTCACTTACCACCGAACCCAGCTTGATATTGGCGGTTTCCAGCAGCCGCCGGATGCGGTTGATCGCGCGGTTCCGGTCCCCTTGCAGGTGTGCCCGCCGCCGGCTTAGATCCCGCAGTTCACGAATGCCAGAAGGGGGTATGAAGCTCCCTTTCAGCAGCCCGTACTGCATCAATTCCGCGATGCGCTGACCATCTTTGCGGTCGGTCTTGCAGCCGGGCAGGGCATGCACATGTTGTGGGTTGATCAGAGTGAGTTCGAATTTCGCTTCGCCGTGCTCAAGCACATTCCACACTGGAATCCGCCGGGTCGGAGGTGGCGCACCAAGTCGCCCCAGTGCTGGCCACCGTCCGCCGCTCAAACGTGGTGTGCGGTTTTCCCGCGCCACGCTTTCACGAAGGCGCTCGTGTCTGCGCTGCAATGGAAGGAATCAGTTTCACCAGTTGCACCAGCCCATACTCGCCATACATCTTGCGCTTCGGAAGCTGTTTCCAGCCGCAGTTGCGCCAGCATTTGTACCGATGCGACCAAATGCGCCGCTCGATCCAATTGTCGAGTTTGTTGAAGAGCGTTCGGACGTGGGCACGTTTGTAGTAGTGACCCCACCCCCGCAAGACTGGGTTAAGTTGCTCGATCAGATCCTTGGTCTTGAGCGGTGCACCACGGCTGGTAAGCTGGCGCACCCGATCCTTAAAGCGCTGGATCGATTTCTCTCGGGGGTAAGCATACAACCCACCCGACTTGGCACCCGTGACGATCCTGCCCGGCGGCAGCCGAAGCTGCTTTCCGCGCCTGACCAGGTAACCCAGAAATTCGAATCCGTGCTGCACATGCACCACCCGCGTCTTCTGCGGGTGCAGTTGCACGCCCAACGCGCTCAGAACCCGGAGGGCCGCTGCGATAGCCGCGCGCGCCTCCGCTGCAGACTCACAGGTAACCACCCAATCGTCTGCGAACCTCGTAAGCTGATAACCCTTGCGTCGCATCTCCCGATCAAACGGCGTCAGAAGTATGTTACTGAGCAAGGGTGAGACTACCCCGCCCTGCGGAGTCCCGCGCTCGCTGGGAAAGAGCTGCCCTTTGCCATAGCTTCCTGCCTTGAGCATCGCCCGAATCAGGCGCAACACTCGACTATCCGCTATTCGCTGAGCCACGAGTGTTAGCAGCTTCTCATGGTCCACGGACCCAAAAAAGTCTCTGAGATCCGCGTCCACAATCCACTCCCGACCGCTTTGAATCTCCTTCCACACCTTGCGCATGGCATCCTTCGTCGATCGCCCTCGCCGATATCCGAAGTTGGCTTCATCCAATACCGGCTCGAAGATCGGCTCCAACCGGTTGAGCAGCGCTTGCTGGCATACCCTGTCGTAAATCGTCGGGATTCCCAGCGTACGAAACTCGCCCGGCTTGCCCGCCTTCGGGATCTGTACCTGCCGTACCGGCTGAGGTTGGTAGGTGTCACCCTTCAGCTCGCTCTGCAACCGATCCAACTGCTGATTCAGTTGCGCGGCAAACGCTTCCAGGCTCTGCCCATCCACGCCTCCACTGCCCCGGTTGGCCTTTACATTCTCCCAGGCCATCTCCAGGTTCTTCCGCTGATACACCTTGTCCACCAATGAGTGGACCTTCCTTGCACCTGTCGGGTTGATCCAGTCCGCCAGTCTCCTCGGACGAGGATGTACGGGTATTTCACTCATGGAACTGATCCACCTCCCCGCCCTTGCTCATCTGGTTTCCTCTCTCTTCCCAACCGCCTTCGCCTGCCCCCGTCTCCGGCCCACTACCGCCGCCGATTCCTCGGTCACACAGCTTTTGGCTGCGCTTCAGATACCATGAGGCAGTCCGACTACTGACAGGGCTTTGCTCGCCATTTCGCTCGCGCTTATAGGTCCGCTTACTCCGGTGCCACCCGGAGACCCCGCCAGTCCTCCTGAGGTCACGCATTGTTCTTCCGTACCGTGCCGTCCGCAAGCACCTTGGTGCGGCGGGTGAATGAGTATCGCCTTCGCCTCTATACTGCAGGCTCGACCTAGTCCCGCCTTTGGCCGACCAGTTCATCTGTGGGGTAGCCCCCTCGATTACGGCCCGGTACTTCTCCTCAAGCCCTTCGGATTCCACCTCACGGTGGACACCCTGCCCTCCGGAGTACTGCAGATGGTGGCTTCAGGTTCGCCTTGGCTGTATCCGGCTTTCGCCTTCGTGCCCGTTTAGGCTTCTCCATACCTTCCACCTTCTCCGGCCAGCGACGTATTATCGCCGCTTTTGGATACAGCGCTCCTCATCCGAGCGCCGGAGGGACTTCAACCCTCCTGATCAATGCGCTGCTCAGCGCAAAGTACACGCCGGTCGATTCCATCGCTGCCGTTGTAACGCGGCACTTCACCAGCCAAGCGGCCAGTTGCTGCAGATCCTCAGTGAACGTCGGAAACACCCGCACCGGATTCTCGTCCCGATCCGGTGGCACGGCTACGAAGA
>DATDGW010000351.1:0-5689 GCA_036521895.1 Candidatus Sulfotelmatobacter sp.
GGGCCTGGGGGTGATTGCGGACAATCTAATCAATATCGGTCGATTCCTGGCAGTAACGAACAGCGGATAGAGATCAAGCCGCGAGCCGCATCACCAAAAGGGGAAAGTGAAAGATGGAGATAAAATGGCAGCCGGGAAGGACCCAACGGGCTGAGTTCAGGGAATTGCTTCTCCTCGGTCCTTATTTTTGCGCCTGAAAGTAGCTAGCCTTGATCGGAAACGCCTCGGGCAAGCAATGTTCTGGAAGGCAAGAAATACATCCGAGGCGTTTTCGATAAGGAGACTAGGAGGAAGCCGCTGGCGTTTGCGGCGGACGCGTTGAGTTATGGGGTTTGAATGGCAGTAGTGTTTGCGCCGATGCCGAGAGCCAGAGTAAGCGCGGCGACGGCTGTGAACCCTACGTTCTTCCCAAGCATTCGCGTGGCATAGCGCAAGTCCTGCGAACATGCCCCCAATGCACATTGCCAGGCAAGAGCTCGCATGATTTCCCCCGCGGGCCGCGGGTACGGGCCATGGCAATGCTATTAACCCACCGATTCAAGTCCCAGCCTATGGCAGGGATCGTAGGGTAACAAAATAAGTGCCCTCAAGTTCCGGTTAACCGGCAACGACAATCGCCTCAAAGCAAGCATGCTCTCACTTCTGCTCTGATGGGCTTGTTACGCTCGAATCCAGCAGCAATTTCCTGAAAGCTGAGTTGCTGCATCGCATACAATGTGCCCGGTGAAGACTCCTAACAAATTCAGGCACGTCTTGTTGCGTGTCCATCGTTGGGGCGGCCTTGCAGCAGCCTTGTTCCTCCTGGTTCTTGCTGCAACAGGATGCGTAATGGCGTTTGAATCCGAAATTGACAGCTTCTTACACCCTTCGCTCCTTACGGTCAATCCTCATGGCGATGCTCAGCGACTGAGCGAGATTTTGCCGCGTATCGCCGCGGAGCTGCAGCCTCAAGAACATGTCGGAATTTGTGTTACTCCGTCACACTCCACGACTTCCTATTCGTTTACCATATTTGGTTCTGGAAGACTGCCCCGGCAGATTTTTGTTAACCAGTACACTGGACAAGTTCTTGGCACCATGCGTGTCGTGAGATTTGTTCTGGTGGTGCATGCACTTCACGAGGCTAACGGCACATTGATGGGTTGCACCGCAGTGTGTCTGATTCTCTCGGTCGTGAGTGGTCTTTACCTATGGTGGCCGCTCAAGCGAATCAAAATAAGTGGGCGTGGGTCGAGAACGCGCTTCTACTTTGACATCCACAATTCCGTTGGCTTCTTCACTTCGCTTTTCTCGCTTATTTTCGCCCTCACTGGGGCCTATATGGCGTTCGACTCATGGACAGTCCCCGCGACGTACAGGATTACTGGCACAAGCGTTCCGCAAGAGGACCCTGCTTCCATACCTCTAGAAGGTGCGAAGCCCATCACTCCGGACGACGCACTCCAGGTTGCCAAAGGAGCCTTGCCGCAAGCGATTCCGCTGTGGGTGGTCTTGCCTCAGGAACGTGAGGCGTCGTATCTGGTGAGGATGAAGTTCCCTGAAGACGATTCCTCAAACGGTACCAGCGTCGTTTGGGTAGACCAGTATTCTGGCAAAGTCCTAGTGGCCTGGGATTCGCGCCATGCCCCGAGAGCACGCAAGATACAATATCTCACTACTGTCCGGTTATAAGCCGAACAGAATTAGCTGGTTAGAATTATCGAGTAACTCCGATTGGGAGTCGAATGCTTCGAATACCTGTAAAATGGGCACTTTTTCAAGACTGGTGATGCTGAAAATCTGTAGAATTTGGTAAAGACTCTTCTCCAGCCCAAGACGCTTGCGAGCGATGGCCACCAGCACATAAATCGAGACGGCGATCCAGATTTGAGTCTTCACGGCGTTCTGGCTCGTGCCGTAGAACGCTTTGATGCGTAGGTGCTGTTTGATCCATTTGAAAAATAATTCCACCTGCCAACGACACTTATAGATCTGGGCAATCGTAAATGCTGGAAGCGCAAAGTTGTTGGTCAAGAACTTGAGTCGCTTCTTCGTTTCGATATCGAGATAACTGACTCGGCGCAAGGAATCGGGATAGGCTTTCGCGGAATCGATCGCGGTCAGAATGACGGTGTGATCGGATCGCACGCCTGTAGTCTTGTCCACCGGATGGGAGTAGCGCCGCTGCAGCAAGACATTCTCTTTGGTGCGTACGACGAAGAATGCCGAACAGAGTGTGAACACGAATAGGCGTTCAAAATCGATGTAGCCGCGGTCCATCACATAGAACGCACCGGCTTCGGGAAAGAACTCATCCAGAATGTTCACGTCGTGCACTTTGCCGTCTGTAATGCGGATAAACGTGGGAATATTGCCGTGCAGGTCGAGTAGCGTATGCATCTTCACCGCTGCTTTGTGCTCGCGAAACTTGGCCCAAGGGAATAGCGAGAGGCAAAGATCGATGGTGGTGGAGTCCAGAGCATACAGACTCTGGTCCAGATCGACATCGATCGGATCGCTGGCATAAAGCGGACGCGCGATAGCGATCAAGACTTGGGCAAAGTCGGCATAGATCCGCCAGTCGCGTGATTCGTTGGCGTCGGCCAGAGTGGATCGTGCCACCTTGCTTCTGAACCCCATGTGGTAGAGCTTACTGCCGATAGACTGTAGGCACGTTTCGATGTCGCGGAGACTCTCTCGATATGTTAGTTGTGCGAAAGCCATCGAGAGAAACTGATCTCGGCAGGAAAAGTTTTGTACCTTATGATCGCCGCGGTAGCGGCTTACACATTTCTGAAATTCGTAGGCGGGCAGAAAATCCATTAGCTGCGAAAAAACAGTGCGTCCGGTATTCACACCCCATTGTTTCGCAAAATCAGACCCAGTCGGATGGAGCCAAAACGCCCGTTTGCATTTCAAATCGAAAAAAGTCGAAATGCCACTTAAGCCGCTGCGTTACAAATAGTTACGTCGATATGCGAATGCGACAACCGGACAGTAGTGACAATATCTAAACCGCGTGCTCCACACGGGTGAAATACTGGGCTACCCTGGCAAGACTCTCGCTTGCTTGGTTTCATTTGCCTTGATAGTTCAAACGCTGACCGGATTTTCGCTTTGGCGAAAGAGGCAAAACCAAAAGACCGAATTTGTTTCTCCTCCATCTAATTAACCGCCGAAGTGGGTACTGGAACGAACTTACCAGAGGCATGTTCGATTACTGTCGCGGCGCAAGCGTCACTAAAGTGTGGAACTTCTCAAAACGGGACTCTGGGGCGTGAGCCAGAAAATCACTTGCCGACTATCACGCTTACCAGGCATCTCTAACAACGTCGGTCCTGTCAAACACTTTTTGAGCAGACTTCTTTCACTTAAAAGAGTTTTTCTCTTTCGTTTTCTTTCGTTTTCTTCCTTCTCAGCCTTGACGACCACGGCTCGCCTGTAATCTTTCGGTCGGTTTCAGTCCGACCTAAACATCTCTTCGATCAAAACTTCGACCATGATTACTACTACAAACTCCCTCTTGCGAAGGAGCGGGATACCCATTCACTGGGGCGGCGTTTCTAGTTCACGCCATGCCTGATACCGAGCTGTCCCGCGTGCGAACCAAACTTGATCCACGCTGAATATTCCCAACCGTTCCGCCACATCCAGTACATCCGAACCGCGAGTCTTCGGGTCATGGCCACCTTGGCGATGTTTCTTTGCCGGCGCATCGCCACGTGTATGTACCGTCGCCTCCAGTCCGAATCCCAACGCGCTGCGGATTGCGCAGCTTCTCCCAGCAAGAAACGCAGCAGAGAGCTGCCTTGCTTGGTGATGTGTCCCAGCCTTTGATGGCCAGCACTGGAGTCCTCGCACGGGATCAGTCCGACATAGCTGCCGATCTGCTTGCCGCACTTGAACCGCTCCGGTGTCCCTATGATCAGCACGAAGGCCAGTGCCGTCAGTGGACCTACGCCAGGGTGGGTCATCAGCCGTACCACTTTGGGCCACTTCTTCGCTTCCCGCTCGATCGCTGCGGTTAGCTAGAGGGCTGGGCGCCAGCAATGGCGCCCGGCCACTCGACAGTTACCCAGCAGCGGCGTTCTGGGAGATCGGAGCGGAAGCAGCAAATGATAGCACTGCATTTCCCACAACGAGACTTGAAGGAAGTGATGGATCTATGTGGCCTCTTTTCGCCTATAGAACGCCTGCTCCTCCAGCCCACCTGGCGATATAGCTCTTAAGGAAAGCGGTGAATTCCTCAGCGGCCGCCGGGAGTTTCTTTCCCCGATTGCTAATCTGTTGGAACTCCAAGTTCACGACTGGATCGATCAGCCTGTTCATCGCGACTCTTCGATTTCTGCACGCGGGCAGCCCGAAGGATGGAACAATAGCAATCCCTTCGTCCGCTTCAACCAATGCGATCTGAGTATCCAGCGCATTGACGACCGCACCGCGTTTGCAAACTACCCCTGTTTTCTTCAAATGTTTGTCCACAATTTGCTGCACGGGACTTGTAGCTGGCAGAGAGACCAGCGTCGCTCCCTTCATGGAAGACCATGTCGCCGAAACTGAATGAAATGCAGCATCCTTATCCGGGCGTATCACCATCAGAGAGAAACGAAAAAATGGAATGCGCCGAATGCCCGGTGCGTTCCTGAAGATACCCAAACCCATGTCGAGCTTGCCAGCTTCAACCCTTTGCATGATCGTAATTTGATTGGCATCGTACAATTGAATGCACACATCGGGTCGCTGATTGCGGAATTCCTTGATGGCCCGTGGCAGGATGTTGGCGGCAACCAAGGGCGCCGCCCCAATCGATATTACGTGAGTGGTTTCCTCCGCCGTTCGTCCAATCCGTGACATAGCAGCATCGAGTTCGCGCAGACTCCGCCGGGTAACTGCGAGTAATTCGTTTCCGCGAGCCGTCAATACAACACGGCGGGTTGTGCGATCAAACAGACGGAATCCGAGTTGGTTTTCCAACTCCCGTACCAGCAAGCTCAATCCTGATGGAGTTATAAAGAGTGCTTCTGCCGCCCGAGTAAAGCTGCGATGCTGTGCGACAAGTTGAAAAGCCCGGAGCTGTCGGGAGGTAAATTCCATTGTTGAGATCTTATCAACAATTACTGAGCTTTTTAAAGTTGTGTTTCAAACACTTCCACTCTTAGAGTGCGTGGCCATGAAAGCCGATTTGATGAAACACGGATCAACTGAACCCGGCACTGCTGGTAGCGACACTTCAAGCAGCGCTTGGACCGGCCCGCTCCTTCCGCTAACCGCAGTCCAGTGGGTTATCTGTGCAGTTGCCGGTCTGGGATTCGCCTTTGATCTGTATGAATCCTTGATGACCGCTCTCATCGTGGGGCCCGTTCTGACAACGCTCGGACATCTGAAGGCTGGGACCTCGGAATTTAACTTATGGGTTGGGTTGTTCTTTTTCCTTCCGGCTGTGACGGGCGGTATTTTCGGCCTCTTAGGCGGTTATCTTACAGACCTTCTCGGTCGCCGCCGCGTTCTGGTCTGGAGCATCTTGCTTTACGGATTCTCGTCGTGCGCAGCCAGCTTTGCCAATTCGCTGCCTATCCTTTTGGTTCTGCGCTGCGCGACCATGATCGGCGTTTGTGTTGAGGCGGTAGCAGCGATTGCCTGGCTGGCCGAACTCTTCCCCATTGCCAAACAGCGAGAAGCAGTTCTGGGGTACACCCAAGCATGCTACGCG
>DATDGW010000352.1:0-2216 GCA_036521895.1 Candidatus Sulfotelmatobacter sp.
CCAGTCGGGGGTAAGGCCGCCGCAGGCTGTGGCCGCTGCCACAACCAGTCCTATCGAGACGCGACGTAGAAAATTCTTAGCCATAGGTTTCGACCAGAATTTCCGATTTGGACCTCCAACTCGGGGACGTTACACCTTTTCTGCGCTTTGTCACAACGAATTTGGGGCTAGAGCAAGCACCAGGCGGCCAACTCCCGAGAAACGCGCTTATCGGTAACTGGCCGGGAGCTTAGCCCAACTTCCGCGGTTGTGGTGGATGTGAATATTTTTTGAGCACATTTTCGAAGTAGTTCGAGCTTTGAGATTTCCTAACCCATCTGTTTGCAGCGTGAGTTCTCGATGCGTGTTGCATGGTGTGGTTGAACGCGTTTGTAGTGAAGACCAACCCCATTGAAAGTGATGCCGCGATGCGTAGGATTAGCGCATGTACTTGCGTCGCTGCTATCGCAACAAAGATGGAAAGCGGCACGGCTACTGGGCTTTGGTCGAGAGTTATCGCTCGTCGCGCGGCCCACGGCAGCGCGTAGTGGCGTACCTCGGGGAGATGGATGCAGCCGGGCGTCTGGGCATTCACGAGCAAGCAGCGGGTGCGGCAGCTGTTGCCCAGCGGGGATTGTTCCGCGAGGTCGAACCGCAGTGGGTAGAAGTCGATCTAAAGCGCATCGCGATAGAACAGAAGCGGGCGTTTGGCGGTCCTTGGATTGGGCTGTGGTTGTGCCGGCAAGTGGGACTGGTCGATTTTCTCGCACGCACGCTTCCTGCTGGACGGGAAGAGATTCCCTGGCCGGTGATGGCGCAGATCCTGATCCTGGCACGGCTGTGCGATCCCTCCAGCGAATTGCAGATCGCCGAACGCTTCTATGAAGCCAGTGCGTTGAGCGACCTGCTGGGCGTTCCGGCCAGCAAGGTAAATGAAGACCGGCTCTACCGCGCCCTGGACCAACTGCTGCCGCACAAGGAAGAGCTGGAAAAACATCTGAAGAATCGGCTGGGAGAACTGTTCGCTCTGGACTACGACCTGTTGTTGTACGACGTCACCAGCACGTACTTCGAAGGCGAGGCCAAGCGGAACAAGCTGGCTCAGCGGGGCTATTCGCGCGATCACCGCTCCGACTGCCAGCAGGTGAATATCGCCCTGGTGGTGACCCGCGACGGGATGCCGCTGGGCTATCAGTTGTTCGCCGGGAACCGCAACGACGTCACGACGCTGAAAGAAATCGTGGAGCAGATCGAACGGCGGTACGGGAAAGCCAACCGCATCTGGGTGCTGGATCGCGGCATGGTGAGCGAAGAAAACGTGCGGTTCTTGAAACAAGACCGGCGTCGTTACATTGTAGGGACGCCCAAGGGGATGTTGAAACGGCTCGCGGGTGAGTTGCGATCCCTGGACTGGCAGCAAGTGCACGAAGGCCTGGAGGTACGGTCCTGTCCGATTCCTGGTGGCGAGGAAGTATTTCTTCTTTGCCGGAGTGCGCAGAGGAAAGAAAAAGAGCAGGCCATGCATGAGCGGTTCGAGAAACGGATCGAGGAGGGACTGGAGAAAATCGTGGCCAGCTGCTGGAAGCGAAAGCAGTTACCGGCCGCCGTAGGGCAGCGCGTTGGGCGGCTGCTGGGCAAGAACTCGCGAGCGGCTGGTGCATTCGAAATCCAGATCGATCCAGATGCCAACGGCTTTGCGAAGTTCCGCTGGAAGAAAATCGATCGCTGGCAGCAATGGGCGCGGCTCAGTGAAGGCTGTTATGTGTTGCGCAGCAACGTGACCGACTGGAGTCCGGAAGAACTCTGGCGGGCCTACATGCAGCTCACCGAGGCGGAGACCGCGTTCCGGATCCAAAAGACGGATCTACAACTCCGGCCGATCTGGCATCAGAAACAAGAACGAGTAGAGGCGCACATCCTGGTGTGCTTTCTGGCCTATGTGTTGTGGAAGACGCTGGCGCAACTGTGCCAACGCGCCGGGTTGGGCAACGAACCGCGCCAGGTATTCCAGGAACTGGCGGACCTCACCGTGGTCGACGTGGTGTTGCCGACGCGAAGCGGCGTAACGATTCGAAAGCGCTGCATCAGCCGTCCGACTGTGCATCAGGCGATCCTACTGCAACACCTCGGTCTGTACCTCCCCAACGCTCTGGAAATGGCCTAAGTGTAGTGAAGACTCGGGCATACCTGCGTTGAAAACACAGGTATTTGTTCTTCAAACTGCGGAACTTGGGCTA
>DATDGW010000353.1:0-2171 GCA_036521895.1 Candidatus Sulfotelmatobacter sp.
GCTACTTGACGATTTCGTCGCAGCGATATCCGAATATCTCCCACTCCCCAGACCCGATTCGGCCGCCCCGCGCGGTCATCGAGGTTTGATCATTTCCTCCGCTGGTCCTCCGCTGCTCCAGCGGTCGCTCGCCTGAACGAGCAACAGGACGCCGTTCTTCTCCGTCTTTAGCAGCCTGACATCCTCTCTCATCAGAGGTTCAGCATACCAGACATCATTACTCGAATCCAATTGGCGAAAAGGGGCAAGCCAAACAATCGGAACCAACTAGCCAAGGGCTGCGCCCTTGATATCCGAGGATAGGCGGGCGTGATGGCTACCGCGAGGCGTTCATAGGGATATGCTCCTGGTATCTCACAACACAGGAGTGGACCATGAACGCCTTCGTCGAGCATCACAAGAATAGCATTCAGTTCGGATACCGCTGCTTTGATCGAATCCTGCTGAATGGATTGATCCAGCCCTTCCAACAACCCGAGCGCGTGCTGGGCTTTTTCAATTACTACCGCGAAGGGAAAAGGGTAACCAGGCGAACCTTGACGGAAATCGCCGATCAATTTCAATACTGGGTGAAGAACCGATCCGAGAAATGGGGCGCTCCGGTTCTCGAGGCTCCCGAAGGCGACGGGGACGAGAGCCGGCGAAACAAGTTTGTGGAGCAATACTTCCGGGATGCCAAACCCAACCAAGTGGTCGCGATCCTGAAAGCACGTGAGCCAGCCCGCATCCTGATTGCCATCGGAGACAAGGACAACGATAGCCCCCATCTGGAGTTCAAGCAACGCTGGGTGAACCAGTATAACTTCTACGTGAACGATTCGCGCTGGGGACGGATGTTCGTACGCATGTGTCCCTATTTCCCATTTTCCGCGCGGGTGTGCCTGAACCAACACCACTGGCTCGCGATCCGGATGACCCAAGAGGGCATCGACTTCCAGCAGTGCACCAACGCGTTCTTGAAGTGCGGCAACCCGGCGCGTTTGCAGGAACTCGCCGACTCGCTGACCACGCGGGATCTGCTTCAGTGCGGCCAGAAGTGGCTGGCGGCGTTCACCCCGTTCTTTACCGACAAGGAACGAAAGCAGGCGGGCTGCCAACATCGTCTTTTCTTTTCCCAGGTGGAGTATTGCGACAACCTCATCTTCCATCGCCGGGCAGCGGTGGATGAAGTCACCCAACGGTTGCTGGATCTGAATCGAAACATCGGGCAGCCCAAGAAGATCACCACGATCTTCGGGCGCAAAGTGACCAAAGAGTACAAGGGTAAATTGCAGTCGGTGATCGAAGATCTCGACCTGCCGAACCCGGTGATCCGTAGTCATTACGGGCACGGGTTTGCCAAGCAGTACGTCCGCGACGACCGGCTACTGAGAACCGAGCCTGCCACCAACAACGTGTACGACTACGGCGTCAACAAAGATGTCGAGAACCTTCCCCAACTCCGGACTAGAATGTCAGAGATCATCGACAACTATCACAACGTCCAACAGGACGTCCTGGAAACATTTATCGACCGCGGACAACTCCGGAAACTGGCCGAGCCGACGGTCCTTCCCGGTGGAAGGCGGATCCCCGGTCTCAAGCTCGACCACCCGCGCCAACTTGCGGTCATGCATTCGCTGGTGCGCTTCTCCAATATCGCCGCCGGCGGCAAGTTCACCACTGCCGACCTTTACAACCCGGCTTTAGAGGCTCTCGGCCTGACCGAAGCACAGTACTCGCTGGCATCGTTTCGGTATGACCTTTCCAAGCTGCGGGCCAAAGGGCTCGTCGAGAAGGTCCCGCGCTCCCGTCGTTATAGATTGGTGGGCAAAGGCTACTCGATCTGCGTGGCCTTCCTCAAGCTGTTCGAGAAAATCTACGCGCCCCTCACGGCAGGTCTGCTCGCACCCTTCCCCGGCGATCGGTTCCTGGCCGAGGAGAAACGCTGCGAGCTCGACCGCCTGTATCAACGCATTTGCGACGATCTGGATGCGCTCCTGCGAGCTGTCGGTCTCAAAATCGCCGCATGATTTCCGAAACGAGAACAAAATTCTCGTTTGGGCTCATATAACGGCAACTAAACGTAGATCCCTTCGGCGCGGGGTTCTTGGATGAATTGATGGAGTAGTCCGCCGTGACGTCGTAGTTGAGCACCGCCGCCTGCCCCAGCCCGAGACCGCCAAACGTAA
>DATDGW010000354.1:0-3400 GCA_036521895.1 Candidatus Sulfotelmatobacter sp.
CTCAAGCGGGAGCGATGGATAGCCAGCGTCACCTATGTCTTTCGCGAGAATGTGAAGAACAATGAGCTTGCCGTGAACCCCCTTGGTCTGACCATCGTGCGCTTCCGGGCCGACCAGGCGTTCAGCTAAACGATAAACAGAGACTCCCAGAGGCTTAACGATGTCCGTTCATGCTGCCAATCCGGCTGGCTTGCCCCATGTGTCCTCGCACATTGTGAGCCGGGCGACCAAGAGCTCTTCGACGTACAACTACGGTGGCGAATATCGCCCTTCTTGCGGCGGACATGGCAGCTCGAATCGCTCTGCAAGTGTGGCGAGCTTCCGCAGCCAATGTGCAGATGAAAACTTTGATCTGGCATGGGTCTGCCGTTATGTATCCGTCTTTTGCTCGGTCACAGCTTCGGGGCCTTTCCGGCGCCCGGCGGCACTCGGTCTTCTGCTTCGCATTCAGCGCCCCTTCGGGGTCTCGGCTCCTCCCGAAACAAGTTTGAGAACCACGGCAAAGAACGCCTCTCAAACTTCTTTCGGGCCCCTCCCAGAAAGCAGACCTTCGGCACTTGGGAGCCGGGCCCACTCGCTAAGCTCCGCCCAGTGTGACCCGAGCAACAACGGGCGAATTCAACAAACGGAGACACTCTCATGTACCAGAACAAAGTAACCCTCATCGGCTTTCTCGGCAGCAAACCAGAAGTTCGCACCGCCAACAACGGCAGCTTCACGACACTCTCGCTGGCAACGAAGTCCTCCTACAAGAAGGACGACAAGTACATCTCGCACACCGAATGGCATCGTTGCGTAGTCTTCGGCAAGCTCTCGGAGTTCGCCAAGACGCTCACCAAGGGCGCACATATCCAAGTGGAAGGCGAACTGCGCAGCCGAGAGTACCAGAGCAAGAAGACGGACACGAAGCAGCGCGTCTGGGAAATTCGGGTCGCCTCGATCCTGAAGCTCGACCGAGCTGAAAGGGCCGCCCCGGAAGATCAGGAGCACGCGGACGCGCCCCAGGAGGAAGCGGCCGCATAGGCCCTTGTTTTTCACTCTCGGAAGCCCGGCAAAGCGCTGGGCTTCCATCGTTGTGAGGGTCCCGCTATGAGCTTTGAATTGATCCTTCCATTCCTTCGGCCCATCGAGCCCCTGCTGCTCGACGAAAGCGTCAGCGAGATCATGGGCAATCCCGATGCCTCGTGGTTTTACGAGCGCGACGGAATATTGTGCCAAGAAACGAGCATTTCCTTCGACGCCGGCAGGCTCCGCACCGGCCTTGAAGTCATTGCCAATCAACTCGGCAAGAAGCTCGATGAAGATAACCCATTGCTGGACGCGCATCTCCCGGATGGAAGCCGCCTTGCGGCGGCGATTCCGCCGGTCGTATGCCCCGCTCCGTCGCTGACGATCAGAAAGTTCACCAGCCGCCATTACACGGTCGATGACCTCATCGCTCGCGGCACGCTGACGCGACCCCTTGCAGACTTCTTAGCCGAGCAGATTCGCAGCGGAAAGACCCTGCTTATCAGTGGTGGAACCGGGACCGGCAAGACCACGCTTCTGCGGATACTGGCTGACTTCATTCCAGACCAGGAGCGCCTCGTCGTCATCGAGGACACCTCTGAACTTCAGATCCGGAAGCCAAACATTGTGGCCGCCGAATGCCAGACCGATACATTCAAGGCCAACATCTCGTTCGATAAGCTTCTAAAGTCCGCTCTCCGCTGGCGACCGGACCGGATCATCATGGGCGAAGTGCGTGGAATCGAGGCGCGCACGCTGCTCGATTCCTTCAATACCGGCCACGCGGGATCGCTGGCCACGATCCACGCCAACTCGGCCGCCAAAGCCCTCACGCGCTTCGCCAATCTGGTAATGCGCGACCACGCGCAAACCACCTTCTCCGACACCGAAGCTGAGATCGGAGAAGCCGTCGATCTTGTCGTCCATGTCGAGCGTCGACCACCGCGCCGCATCCTCCGAGAAGTCCTGGCGCTTCGCGGGTACGACCGCGATGCCAAACGCTTCCTGATCGAGTCGGTATTCGAGGTAAAACATGCCACACCATAGAGCTGGAAATGGAACCAGCACCGCTGCTGACTTTCTCACCCGTTGCTTCGCTCCGAATGAAACGATTGCCCTGCTCGTCCGGAGAGAATGTCCTAACGAGACTCTCCAGCGAGTTGCTCCCCTGGAACATGCGCTTGCGCCCCGTTATCTCGCCTGGCTCGCGTACGAGAACTCCACTGGAGCGAATATCTATGTGGCTGCCAATCCGCTACGCTCTGGCAGCCGCAAACGCACCAAAGAGTGCATCGCCGCGGTCCGCCATCTATACCTTGATTTGGACACCGATGGAGCGGCGCGCCTCGCTTCGCTCCGCGCCTCCGATGCAGTTCCCCAGCCG
This sequence comes from Candidatus Sulfotelmatobacter sp., assembly GCA_036521895.1. Lineage (GTDB taxonomy): Bacteria > Acidobacteriota > Terriglobia > Terriglobales > Acidobacteriaceae > Sulfotelmatobacter. Next base: position 2,393 of record DATDGW010000354.1, read on the forward strand.
AACGCGGTTCTCTCGACATCGCTCGGTAAGTACCAGATCCTCTGGCGAGTTGACGGATTCACTCTTGAACAGCAGGAAAGCGCCCTAAAACTGCTTGCGATTACCTTTGGCGGCGATCCCGCTTGCACAGACTGCAACCGGGTTCTTCGCCTGCCCGGATTCCTCAATTGCAAGTACGATCCCGCGCATCCCGTCACCGTCGAATACCCTGGCAATTCCACTTGGAATTCCGATGACTTCCGGTTGGATATCCTGGCGGCGGATGCCATCCTTCCGTACTGTTCAAGCGCACCGCGAAGGCATGCCGCTAACCACAGCAATTCCGAGCACGATTGGGCATGGGTTCTACATCAACTTGCCCGTGGAAAGGACGCCGCGAAGCTCACCCGCAAGCTCGCTTCGCGGCGCGCCGATAAGCCCAATCCTCTTTATTACTCACAGCGGACGGTGGACATTGCATCGGCCAGGCTGTGGCTCATCGAAGGCGTTCCGATCGATGACGTTGTCACGATGCTTGAAGTCCGCCGGCGCTTCGAGATTCCCGCTGCACTTCGCTCGGCTCGCGCTCGGGAGATTGCGCTGACGGCGCAGAGGATGATTACCCGGAGAAAGATCGCCTGATTCAAGTCCTAATAAGGAGAACAAAATGCCGCTACTCGAAATCGACCAGATCCACCACATCAGCGCCTCGATTCGGCTGGGTGAGTCCACCGCCGAGCAGGTCGATCAGTACGCCGCTTTCGTCCACGCATCCGCAGATGATGTTGTGGATAAAGCGCTCAACTATGTCTTCTCGAAGGACCGCGACTTCCAGGACTATCTGAAGACGCCTCAAGCCAAGCAGGTCGCTTCCACGTTGCGTGTCCGTAAGGGTCCGAACAAGGATGCAAAAGGCGCGCAGGAGCAGCCGGCGAGGAAGCTTGCAGCCGGGGTGGAGTCTACGGCTTCTGTATGGGTAATGAACGCGTGATCCTGCATTCAATTTCGTGCCGAAGCAAGAACGGTGCT
>DATDGW010000355.1:0-2272 GCA_036521895.1 Candidatus Sulfotelmatobacter sp.
CTCGCTGGCTGCAAGTCGATTCCGGGCATCCACCGCATCGTACTGTTCGAAGGCCTTCCTCGCCTCATACACCAGTTGCTCGAGCTTGCGGGACAGGGCGGTACATTGAGCGGTGCCGCCGGCACTCAGTTCTTCGAGAGCTCGCAGACTGGCTTCCACCCCCAATGGCGCGATCGCCTTTAATAGTTCTTGTCCTACGCACCGGTCTACCGAGCTGCCGCCGAAGCCGATGCAATACTGCCCGCCATCATCGTAGTCGCCCTTGCAAAGGTAGCGCGCATGGGTGCCACGGCCGCCCCAATACCGTACATGCAGCTTGCGCCCACAATGTCCGCAGCGCAGGAGTCCGACCAGAAGACCCTGGCCAGCGCGAATCGACGCCATCGATTCGTCCCCCTCCCAGTTCACCGAATTGCGCCGTATCATTCGCTGATTCTCTTCGTAGGTTGCCCAGTCAATATAACCTACATGATGATCGCGGATGAAGACGCGGCACTCTTCGGCGGGGCGCATCGCGCTCTGACGTTTCTCGAGCCGGCCCCCTACCAGCAAGGTCGTTACTGTACGCCGTCCCCAAACATAGGCACCAGCGTAGAAGGGATTGCGTAAAATGTCGCGGATTAGGCTCTGCGAAGGAATCTTCCAGATCAGCCGCGTTCCCTGTATAGGATTGACCGGTAGCTCCAGGTCGTGATCACGGAACCATTGGAATGTCTGACGTACGCTCCACAGTTCTCGAAACTTGGCGAACACGAGCTGTATCGCTTCGCAGACCCGTCTGTCGGGATGAAACATGATCTTATCCACGGGGTCGCGGGCGTACCCGATCGGAAGTCTTTTGAACAGTTCGCCGCGGCGCGCTTTGGCTTCCTGCCCTGCCAGCATTCGTTGGCGTATAACCTTGAGCTCGACGACGCTGAGCGTCCCTTTGATGCCCAACACCAACTGATCGTCTAGATTATTCAAATCGTAGACCTGTTGCTCGTCAGCGATTAGCGTTCCAAAGATCTGGCATACCTCCAACAGCCGACACCAATCTTTGTCCGTTCGGGATAGCCGTGATAGCTCTCGGCTGCCGACGATTCCGACCTCTCCCAGTGCTACCGAGCTGAGGACGCGCTCAAAGCCTTCCCGCTGGGCGGCGGCAAGACTCGCGCTCGATCCCAGGTCACTATTGATGATCTCGACCTGCTGCCAGCCCAGCGCACGCACCCGTTCGGCCATCGCATACTGGAGGAGTTGACTTTCCTTATTCTGCCGTACTTGCCTTTCGCTGGATTGCCGAAGGTAGACGATTGCCTTGCGAGCCAGATGCTCCGGTTTGATTTTTGGATTGTGCAAGAGCTCTGTCATTTCCTCTTCTCCCCTCTTCGTGAAACACCGCTGCTATAGCGCGGGCCATGAGATCGATCAGATCGGCGCGTGTCGCTGCGTCCATTGGCACTGCGCCGCATTCCCTTGAGATCATCAAATCTAAAAGTTGAAGTTGCACCACGACGACCTCCCTCGGGCTTCCGCTAACGCGCGGTCGCCGAAGGTTATCGTGGACCGGGTGAGTCGAGTTGTGACGTGATCAATGAAGCGAGAGATAGGAGGGCTTGCTTGCCCAGGTGCGGTCGTTGCGAGATCGTGATCTCGGCACACTCCGGCAACAGCATCCAGATAGGAATCTTCAGTCGCCTCCCGGCTGGATCTATGACACAGACCGCCCCATCTCCTCGCTTCGGTCTGCGAAGAATCCGCAGGGTAACACCATGAAGTGGGTGAAAGGGGTAGAAGACCTGAACATCTGTATTATCGGCGCTCAGGGTATTGTGGGCGTGGGTGCCATCATCCGCACGTGCATATGATCGTGCCAGGCGGAGGACTCTCGCTCGACGGCGCGCGATGGGTCGCCGCGCGCTCCAACTTCCTTGTGCCATGTCAAGGTGCTGGCGCGCTTGTTCCGGGGCAAGATGCTGGCGATGCTCATGCATGCGCACGACGCCGGCGAGTTGAAGTTCTTCAACGCCCATGCCGGACTCGCCGACAAGAGAACGTTCAAGCGCTTCATCGCCCCGCTGCGACGCAGCAAATGGGTGGTCTATTGCAAGGCGCCGTTCGCAGGGCCCGAGCAGGTGCTGCGCTATCTCTCCCGTTACACCCATCGTGTCGCCATCTCGAACCGCCGCCTCGTGGCAGCCGACGACGACGCCATTGCGTTCCGCTGCAAGGATTATCGCGTCAGCGGCCCCGGCCGCTGCAAGACGATGCGGCTTCACCCGCACGAGTT
>DATDGW010000356.1:0-4809 GCA_036521895.1 Candidatus Sulfotelmatobacter sp.
CAGCGAACTGCCCGGAGGACTATCAGGACTCCACAGCGAAGAAAAAGGAGAAGGAAAGGCTGCCGAATCCAGCCGCGCCGCAAGGCGGGAGAAAACGAGGAGGACGGGAATCGGGAGGCGGCCGGTGAAGCTGCGGTAGACTTCCGCGTGAAATAGAGCGGTCTCACGACATACATTTTGCCAGAGTCTACCTGATCTACTGTCGCCGAGCTCCTGAACTCCTTGTTAGTGGCGCCGAGCGAAGGGGCCATTATGGCAGCGCCGGAAGGGGCCAGGGCGCCACGGGTTGATGGCAGTGATGGTGCCCGCAGCCTGTGACGGGTCATGCGAACCGACCAACCGCGCTCGCAGGGCGAGAGAAAACGAGAAGCACGGGGGACAGCTGCTTGCTCTGCGATAGACTCTTGAGTCTACGCTGAACCGGAACCTGCTGCGCCCCGGAGAGGAATGAGAGTCCCCTCCGGGGCATGAGCTTCCGGGAGCCAGACTCCCGTGGGCCCTGACGAGGATTCTACACGCCCGACCGAAGATCGGGAATCCGGCCAACCGCCAGGCCGGCGCCCGCGGACGCGGTGCTGTCTATTAAAGGGATGCGAGCGGCGTTTTCGTCCGCAGCGGGTGGGAGAGCGCTATTGCAGCGACGAATGCAGGCGCGCGGCACGGCAATGGTCGCGCTGGAAAGCGCAACAGAGCTATCGAGCGACGGCGGCAGGAAAAGAGAGACGCAACGGGCAGAGCCGGCTTTATCGGCAGCGAGTGAGAAACCGCCAACCAGCAGCGCCACAAGAAGCGGTTCCGGACGCTGCGAGGGTAATCACTCCTAATTTTTTTTCGACCGCTGTTGCGACCGGCCTGGGTGCTACGAGGGATTCGACCGGCAGCGGCGCTCGCCTCACCAGCGGTTCTGTTCGCGCGCGTGCCGGCGCGCCATGGAACGAGTCTGGCAACGGGAGCGGCGCTGGCGCCGTGCTATGCAACGGCAGTGGAAGATCTGAGCCAACACGGCGCACGGATAAGCCGGACGTATTGATTCGCCATCACAGCCCAGCTTACATTCGAGCTGTCGAGCGAAAGGAGCGACGCGCGTGTTGCGCTGGGCCAGCGAGAATCTGTTGCAACTTAAACCCGAGGAAATCGGCGAGCATTATGGGCGCTATCGCCTGCACGTGCCGGAAGCCGAACGCGCCATGGCGAAATCGCTGGAGCGCTACGGGCAGTTATCGCCCGTGGTGGTGTGCCGTCGCGACGAACGCTACGAGTTGATCGACGGATTCAAGCGTCTCGCGGTGGCGCGCCGTCTGGCGCAGATCGATGTGCTTTCGGCGCGGTTGATGGAAGCCGACGAGCGCACCGTGAAAGCCGCTATCTACGGCCTCAATCGCGCCGGCGGCCGCACGCGCGAACTGGAAGAAGCGTGGATCATTCACGCTCTGGTGCGCGAAGACGGGATGAGCCAAGTGGAAGTAGCGGAACTTTTGGGACGGCACAAGAGCTGGGTATGCCGCCGGCTGGCGCTGCTTGAGCGTCTCGGCGACAAGGCGCGCGATGAATTGCGCGTGGGACTGTTGTCGCCCACGACGGCTCGGCAGGTGGTACGGTTGCCGCAGGGCAACCAGACCGAAGTGCTCGATGCGATGCGGCGCGAGGCGCTGTCGGGCGCGGAGGTGAAAGGCGTGGTCGATCTGTGGTTGGGTTGCGCCGACCGCGGCCAGCAACAGTACATCCTGGCGCATCCGCGCGAGGCGTTGTCGCAGGCGAAGGGGATCACTCAACCCGGCCGCGATCCACGGCTGAGCGAAGCCGGGAATCACGTCTGGAAGCGCGTGGGACTGCTGCTCGACGTATTGGGCCGCATGGAAGTATGGCTGGCTCATCATGGCCGCGCCGGACTCACGCCGGAAGATCGCACGATTCTGGCGCCGTGTTTTGAAAGGCTGTCGCGCGACGCCGCCTCAGTCGCAGCGCTGAGCCTGGATCTGGTGGGCGAGATGAAGACGGCTGCATGAGGGAAGCCACGCGCAACCAGATTGTCCGCCTGCGCTATGCCGGCGCTTCGCAGAGAGCGATCGCGCTGCAGTTGGGAATCGACCGCAAGGGCGTGTACCGCGTGCTGAAAGAACACCAAGGCGCCAGGGCCGGGAAAGCGGAAAGCGAACGCCCGCACCTCTCGCGTCTGCTGGACCCTTATCGAGATCGGATCGCGCAACTTCTGGAACGCTACCCGGATCTGACCGCCGTCCGCCTGCATGAAGAACTGCGCCGGCTGGGCTTCGAGGGCCGCTACGGCATCGTAAAGGAACACCTGCGCGCCATTCGTCCGCACCCGCCGAAAGCTCCGGTACAGCGGTTCGAGACTGGTCCTGGCGTGCAAGCTCAGATGGATTATTCGCCTTACGACATTCCTTTCTCGGCCGAAGGCCGGCGGCGGGTGCATGCGTTCAGTTATGTGCTGAGTTACTCGCGCCGCCAGTATCTGCGGTTTGTGGAGTCACAGGATTTCACGACCACTATCCGCGAACACGTCCGCGCCTTCGACTACTTCCAAGGACTGGCTGTGACTTGTCTCTACGACAACATGAAAGTGGTAGTAACCAGTTACGACGGCGACCAGCCCATCTATAACACCCGCTTTCTCGCTTTCGCCACTCACTACAGCTTTCGGCCATGGGCGTGCCGCCCTCATCGCCCGCAAACCAAGGGTAAGGTCGAGAGACCGTTTCAATATGTGGAAACCAACCTGTTGAATGGCCGCACGTTCACCTCGTTGGAGCACCTGAACGAGATGGCGATGCGCTGGCTCGCAGAAACCGCCGATGTGCGCATCCACCGGGAAACCAAACGCCGGCCGATTGACTTATTCGAGGAAGAGAAGCCGCATCTGCTCGGTTTGCCCGCTCGGCCTTACGATACGGCCCAGGTTCTCTATAGGACTGTCGATGCGGACGGCCACATCGCCTATCAGCAAAACTTCTATTCCGTACCCTGGCAGCGCATCGGCGAGTTGCTGCCGGTGCGCGTCACAGAGAAGGAACTCATTGTTTACGGACCGGACGTGAAGGAGATTGCCCGGCACGAGTTGTATCCTTCGGGAACCACCGCACAGAAGCGCAGCCTATCCGCGCACTTCCCTGGACGCGATCATCTGCAAAAGCGCGAGTTGCTCCAGCAGCGGTTTGCCGAGTTCGGCGCCGAGGGAGTTCGCTTCTTCGACGAACTGCTACGCGCCCGGCGTAATGGCAAGGACGAAGCCGCGCGCGTGCTGGGCCTGCTAACTGTGTATCGACGAGAGGATCTGGCGCGAGCGCTGGAGCGCGCCGGGCGCTATCGCGCATTCTCGTGGTCCGCGGTGGAGCGTATTCTGGCGGCGCAGGCCAAACCGCGTTCGGCCATGGAGGCTCTGACGATCGAAGCGCGGGAACAACTCCACGAGATGCTGCGCCAGATTCCATTGGATCCTCGGCCCACGGCTGAGTATCAAGCGCTGCTGGAGGAAACAACGGAAGGCGATCGAAGTCATGAAGGCGAAGACGACAGATCAGACGACCCCACTGCGTGACCGCTGCCTGAGTCACTTCGCGGCGTTGCGGATTCCTATCGAGGCCACGGCCCTGGATGACCTTCTCGCGCGGGCGGAGAAAGAAAGCTTCTCGCACTTGAGCTTTCTCGACCGGCTCCTGGGCGCCGAAGCTGGCGCGCGGCGGGAACGCGCCGTTGCTCGCCGCATCCGGGAAGCCCGCTTTGCCGAGAACAAAACCATGGAAGCTTTCGACTGGAACTTCAATCCGAAAACATTTGACCGGGTGCAGTTAGAAGAACTCGCCACCGGCGACTTCATCCGCCGCAAGGCCAATCTGGTCATGGTGGGCTGGAGCGGCATCGGGAAGAGTCACATCATTCAGGCGCTGGGACAGAAAGCATGCGTGCATGGCTATCGCGTGCTGTATCGAACCTCAGCTCAGTTACTCGCCGATCTCACCGCTTCACTTGCCGATAAGACTCTTCCGGCGCGGCTGCGCTACTACGCCAACCCAGACTGGTTAATTATCGACGAATTCGGGTTCGACAGAATCGAGCGCGCCGAATGTCCCGAAGCGGCGCACCTGCTTTACAAGATCATCGCCTCACGCAATCAGAAGCGCTCAACGGCAGTGGTCACGAACGTGGACTTCGATAAATGGGGGGACTATCTCTCCGACGGTCCTCTGGCGATGGCGTTCCTGGACCGGCTCGTCGAAGGAGCGATCATCCTGAAGGTCAAGGGCAAGTCCTATCGCGCCGAGAAGGCGAAAGCTTCGGAAAACGCCTGAAAACGGCGCCGGCTCACATCTGGTGCCATTGCGCCGGCGGCTGGCCATCGCGTAACCACATCGCTGGCCCCTTTCTCCCTGCCATAATGGCCCCATTTTCCGGCGCCACCGACAGGCACACCGCATTACGCATCTCCGACGTTTGCACGCTCCGGAAAGACAACATTTCGTGGGATCGTGAGAGCGCTACCTGGCGGGTCTTCCTACACACCCAGAAGACTGGTGATCCCGTGTTCCTCCCGATTCCCGAAAGTCTCAAGCTCGCCTTGGACGCGCTGCCGGCGCCGCGGAACGCTGCTCAGGACTGCCCCTACTATTTCTGGAACGGAGTTACTTCCCGGCGGGCGGCGGTGGGAATCGCCGAGCGAGCGCTGGCGGCAGTCTTCAAGAAATCGGGTGTGAAGAACGCCCATGCTACCGCCACACGCTAGCAACTCGGTTACTCGGGGAAGGTGCCAGCTTTCAGGAGGTCGCGGACATCCTCGGGAACACCGAACCGGTG
>DATDGW010000357.1:0-2630 GCA_036521895.1 Candidatus Sulfotelmatobacter sp.
GACCAGTCATTCATTTGCACGTATCCAGCCTTGCGGCCTTCACGGAAGATTGAGTTTGGGTAACCCGCCGGCCTTGAAACAATCTGTCCAGGTGTATCGGGAGGCGAACCTCCGTCGCACAGGCCGGTTACGGCAAGGACCAGCGGGAACTTGCGTTAGCCGAATCGAAACTGCCCTGCCATCTTCATGCTCCGGGAGCGCCACGCGCTCTATGCAGAATCCCTTCGATTTCCTCGCTCGACAGTTGGTCTGGCTGCCGACCCGACGGCACCCAAGCCAGGTACGCGGACGGCCACTGCGCGGCCAACACCCGGCTGGCTCGCCGCCCGGCGTCGTCGCCGTCGAGCATCACCACCAGCTCTCGAAAGTATGTGTCGAGCAACTCCGACTGCCGGTCTGACATGCTCGTTCCCATCAGAGCCACCACGTTGCCGTAACCCGCTTGATGTACTTTCAGACAATCGAAGAATCCTTCCACTACGATCGCAACACCCCCTTGTCGAGCAACGAACTCGACCGCGCGATGGAGATTAAAAACCACCTGCGATTTGCGGAATCCCGGCGGAAACAGATAGCGCGGTTCCCGGCCATCCATCGTGCGGCCCGCATATGCCACCAGTTCGCCGCGTTCATCGTGAATCGGAAAAACCATGCGCCCCCGCAGGAATCCCGATCCGCCATAGTGGCCGGCTCCGAACCAGTCGGCGGTTTGCCGCTGGATCCCTCGCTGTTCCCAGTACGGATGCCACCGCAGCCGTAGAGTGAAGGGCAACCTGCGAAGTTCCTGCTGGCTAAGGCCAGCCCTCTTTCCTTTTGAAACCAGTTGATCGGGAAGTCCAGTTTCCCTCGATGTGTCGCTCCAGGTCCTCAGCCGCAGCGCCGCCTCGCGAATTGGGCAGGCCTCCATACACGCCACCAGGTCCAGAATATTCCCACCCACTTTTCCCTGGCGTGCCTGACAACAGGAAGCCGAATGACAAGCCCACACGTTCCGGCCGGTGTCCACGCCAAAGCTTTCCCGGCTCTGTTCGGAGCCGTGTGTCGGCAGCGGACAGAGCCCCCGGAGATAGTCCTTCCGCACGCGCTTCAACCGCACGCGGTAGTGATCGAGTACCTGCTCGATGTCCACGCTCCCCTTGAGAGCAGCGAAATCAACCCACTGGCTGCTCATCTTTGCTCACCTCCTCCCCAGTGCTGGCCCGAACCTGAAACGGTTTCCCGCTCTTGTCCACGGCCATTAAGTAAGCCACCAGCTTGCGCGCCACCGCCAGCGTCGCCTGATTGCGATGGCCTCGCTTCAGTTCCCCTTCGTGCACAGCCGCCAGTTGCGGGTTATGCCGTGGCGCCAGTTTGGCGGCCTCGATTAGTATCGTCTGCAAGTGTTTGTTACGCTGCTTGGAGACCGGTCCGCGGTGCTCCTTGCCCGCCGAATTGTGTTGCGCGCTAGTCAACCCGCAGTAGCTCACTGCGTCGGCGATGGAGGGAAACCGTCTCACCTCTCCGATCTCCAAGGCCCAGGTCAGCGCCAGAATCTGCCCCACGCCCCGGATGCTCTGCAATCGTTCCACACGCTTCCTGAGTCCCACATCCGCGCGCAATCCCTTCAGCAGCCGCTTTTGGATGGTTGCGAAAAACTCTAACTGGGCACGGCTCAGCTTCAGCAGTTCGATCACCGAGGCTGGCATTTCCCGCAGGCTCCCCAGCAGCTCACTGAAGTACGCCTTGCCATGCAGTCGCTCCTTGCTATAAAGCGTCCCGGTTTCCATCAATAAACCAGCGATCCGGTTCTTCATCCGCGTCGCCTGCCGCACCACCAGATTGCGGTAGCGCAGGACACGCCGCAACTCGCGCACCGCGCTCGGCGCCATATAGCACTCCGGCAGCAGATCACAGCGCAGCAGATCGGCGATCTTGCGCGCGTCTACTTGGTCGTTCTTCTTCTTGGATGCCGCGATCGCTTTCAGCATCGCTGGGTGCGCCACCTTCAACTCCTGCGCCAGAGGTTTGAGGTGATCGTAAACCCATCCTGTAAACAACGTCGCTTCCATCGCGCCCCACCACGGTCGGCTGCGCTGTTTGGCCCATGCGCTCAAGTCCGCGCGCCGCGCCGGGATGGTTCCTTCATCCAAGATTCGTCCGTCCTGTGCCTTCGCACAGAAGCTAATCGTCTTCTTGTGGATGTCAAATCCGATATAGTCAATACTGTTCATAGGGTCCTCCTGAGTTGGTATCTGAGCCAGCTCCACTGGTCTCAGCCGCATTATTGCACCGCCATCGGGAGGACCTCACCACCTATACATTCAAACAATAGGGAGTCGGGGGAAATTGTCGTGCCTAGAATGTCGATTGGCATGGTGCTGCTCTTCGTGCCAGGCACGAAAACTCCCGGATAGCCTCTATCCCAGTTGAACGGCGCGGTGGCAGCGTTGACGCCCTGGAATCCCGGCGCAAAGCCATAGGGCACTCCTGTCCAGTACTGGAGGCCGATGGGAACATACAGGATGTTGAGGCTGTTGGTAATGGTCCAATCCTTAAGGACCGCGCCTTTCCATCCGTTGAGCAAGGTGCCTCCGGCCATGCCCATGCCGCTGCTGTATTGCAATTGCAGATTGAGATTGTTTGAATGTATA
>DATDGW010000358.1:0-9610 GCA_036521895.1 Candidatus Sulfotelmatobacter sp.
ATCTCCTTTGTCGTCCCATGTGAAATCTCGCCCCTGCAGCAGGGTCGTGCCAGCAGCATGAAAATATCCCGGCGATACGGAATACTCCATGGGCTGCGCCGCCGAATTCGAACTACGGTAGTCCGTCGTACTGTCCATGAAGACCATTCTCTCGCGCCAACCCAGATTCAACGGGATTCTCCCGGCGTAGGCAGCCGCGGTTACCCCAGGAATAGTCTCGACGGCGGCGAGCATGCGTCTCTGCATGGCCGCGGCCTGCTCGCCTTTGTAGCCGGCCATATTCAGTTCCGTGTTCACCTGCAACACGTTCTGAGGCACAAACCCGAAGTTGCTATGCAGGGAGCGAATCATTCCCCGAACCGCGACCAGCGACGACGTGACCAGCACCGCGCACACCGCAATCTGCGCGCCGAGCAGCAGGTCGCGCAATGTGACGCGCCGTGAGTTCGTCCATCCGCTGGTTCCACTTTTGATCCCCTGGAAAGGATCGGTCTTCAATACCTGGCGCACCGGCACCATTCCGAATAGGAATCCGCTAGCCAGCGCCAGCAGCAGGGCTACCGCATAGGTCAACAGGTCGGGACGGATGTTAAGGTAAATGGGGAAAATGGGGTCGGGACGCCAGGCGCTTAACATGCGCAGCAACACAACGCTTCCCGCCATGCCCAGCGCGCCGCCGGCAATCGAAACCAGAACGGCTTCGGTGAGCAGTTGGCGCAGAATGCGTCCGCGGCTGGAACCAAGCGCCAGACGCAAGGCGACTTCGCGCGTGCGATCCGCGGCGCGAGCAGCGAACAAACCGCCGAGGTTCGCGCACGCTGCCAGTAGGATCAGTCCGGCAAGCAGCATCAGCCCCGCCACAAAAGCATGCACCGGCCCTCCGAGCATGTCGCCCGCCAGGCCGGGACGCGCCAGCCCAAACGCAATTCCGTCGTCTTCCTTGGGATAGCTCTTAGCCAGGTACGCCGCGATGCTGTTTAGGTCGGCAATTGCCTTTGCCGGAGTTATACCGCTCCTCAATCGGCCAATCAGCCACCTTCCCCGATTGGTCCGCGAATCCAGGTTGCCTGAGCCTTCAATCTGCTGCTGGTTCATGAGCGGCGCCCACAGAGCCGGCGTATAGAACAATTCCGTGCCGCGAAAACCTTCCGGAGCCACGCCCAGAACCGTGTAGCTGTACTTGTTGAGCCGAACGGTGCGTCCCACCACTTCACGATCGCCTTGAAAATGGCTCTGCCAGTAGGCATAGCTCAGAACGATATAAGGAGCGCTGTTCGGCCCGTGCTCATCGCTGCCGTGGAAGAATCGGCCCAGGTAGGGTTGAATTCCAAGGACATCGAAGTAGTTCCCGCTTGCCGTATATAGCCAGATTGGAGCAGTTCTGCCATCGGAGTCGAGCCCAGCTGTCGAAATCTCGTAGGCAATCAGACCATCGAAGGAGCCGTTCCGATCGCGCAGATCCACGTAGTCAGGATAGGACTCCGAAGGTTCACCCTTGGCCCTTTCAATCTGATAAAGGTTCTGCCCGCCCGGAACGTTCAGAGGCCGCAGCACTAGCTCATTCAGCAGGCTGAACACCACCGCGTTCGCGCCGATGCCCAGGGCCAGTGTCAAAACGGCTGCAATTGTGAAACCAGGAGACTTGCGCAACTGCCGAAGCGCATAACGAAGATCTTGAGCTAGCCCACTCATCCTGCGACCTCCTGGAGAAGCACACCACAAGCGTTGCTCCTCAGGATGCAATCACCGTACCCTTCCGCAACGACCGTAAGCTATTGACCGCGAAGATAATGCCGGAGGCTTACGCCGCAGCGGCTGTCCGCTCATGGAGGGCCATGTCCGAAAGCGGACGGCTTTAAAAACGAGAGTCGTGTCTCGACGGATTGGAGTTTGAACACGAATCCTCAACTCTTGCGGTTCGTGTGGATGACGGGCATACGAGAAAGAACTCTCGAGTTGGCGCGCTGGTGGAGGTTTTCTTTGGACTTAGGCTCTTGGACGTTGAGGTCGCTTGAATTTCTGACTCCTGACTTTAGCTCCGCCCTAACCCGACCCGGACCGCCGCCCCTACTCGTGCCGCAACGCCTCAATCGGATCCAGCCGCGAAGCCCGGAATGCCGGAATCATCCCGCTGATCAGTCCCACCATCCCCAGAATCAGCGTCGACGCAATCAGCGTCCCCGGCGCAATGATCAACCGTATGTCCCCTGCCTCCCCGTTCTTGGCAAACGCGCTGTACAGCGTGAGTCTCCCCACCGAAAGCGCAACCGCGTACGCCAGGATCACTCCCAGCACACCGCCAATAAACGTAATTGTCAGTGCCTCCGCCAGGAACTGCATCAGGATGTACCGCCGCGGCGCGCCCAGCGCCTTCTGCACGCCAATCTCCCGCGTCCGCTGCGTCACCGAAACCAGCATGATATTCATCAGCCCCACGCCACCGATCCCGAGCGTCAATGTTCCAATGAATCCCATCAGCACCTTCAACCCGAGCGTAATGATTTCGAACTGATGCACCTGCGTCATCAGGTTGAACACGAACACAGCCTGCTGGTCCGCCTGGTTGAACTTGTGCTCCGTCGCCATGATCGTGCGCACCGTCTGTTCCAGACTCTGGTACTCCGGTGTCTGATAGGTGAACCAGATCGTGTCCAGGTAATGCGTGTTCTTCAGATCGCCCATCGTGGTGAAGGGGACGTAGATCACCCGGTTGATGTCGTCATTCCCCTCCTGCATCTTCGCCTTCAGCACGCCGATGACTTCGAAACTCAGGCCGTCCAGCCGGATGTGCTCCCCCAGCGCATTGCGTCCGGAAAACAGTTTCTCCTTCGCTTCCGAACCGATCACCGCCACCCGCGCCCGCTGGATCTCATCTTCCGGATTGTAGAACCGCCCCTGATCAATCTTGAGCGCGCGCACGTCGTACACATTCGGATAATTGCCGCTCACCGCCCAGGTGAAAAGCCGCGTGTCGTACTGAACGCTCGCCTGCTTGCTGACTTCGGGTGTGATGTGCGTGATTTGCGGAAGATTGGTGGTCAGTGTCTCTACATCATCCTGCGTAAACCGTACGAGGACTCCCGCCTTCTGCCCGCCCGCCTGCATGGAAGTGCGGTTCGGCACGACGATTACCAGCTTGGTGCCGAAATTCGCAAAGATGTTCGCGCACGCCTGGCCAAAGCCATCGCCATATGCGAGCAGCATGACCACCGTCGCAATGCCCCAGGCCATGCCCAGCATGGTAAGCGCGGTGCGGCGGCGATTGTGCCGCATCGCCCCGTAGGCTTCCTGGAACAGGTCACGAAACATAAACCCTAGAATCCCTCTTGCCGCAGCGCTTCCACCGGCTGCAGCATGGCCGCTCTGCGTGCAGGATAAAGTCCTGCCACCACGCCCGCCACAGTCAAGCTCCCGATCGCCAGCACCGCCGACATAGGCACCAGTTTCGGAGGATCAAATCCCCCCGGCCCCTCTATGCCGCCCAACATCGCCATCAAACCCCCCGCCAGCGCCATGCCGATCACTCCGCTTCCCAGCGTCAGCAGCAATCCCTCCAGGAAAAAATGAAACAGGATGCTGCGGTTGGTTGCGCCCAGAGCTTTCCGCAATCCAATCTCATGCGTTCGTTCGCTGACCGCCACGAGCATGATGTTGATCACGCCAATCGCTCCCAGCGCCAGCGTCACCATCCCCACCGCTCCCAGGAACATGTTCATCACATCGAAAATTGTTCCCACCATCTTCGATTCCTGGATCGAATCCCACCCGTCGAACGCATTCTCATCGTTGGCATCAAATCCGTGATTGCGCGCGATGATCTTGTGCACATCGTCCTGCGCCAGCTTGTGCTCTGCCGTGGTTCGCGGCTGGTACTCCACAAACGAAATGGAGTTCTGGTGATTCTCTCCCTTCAGTGGGAAGTTCGTCGCCATCACCGTGAAAGGAATGTACCCGCGCATATTCAGCCACGTATTGTCGCCCCGGCCGACGTGCGGCATGGTGCCCACCACTTCGAACCGGATCCCGTTCAGCAGAATGAACGCGCCTAGCGCCGGCCGCCCAGGGAACAGCGTCTTCAGCAGTTCATTCCCTAACACGATCACATTGCGTTGCTGCGTCAGATCCATTTCATTGAGCCAGCGCCCCTCTTTGAGCGGAAGATAACTGATCTCATTCAGCTGCGGCTCCACGCCCAGAATTTCCACTCCTGCAGTGGCAAATTCGCTCACCTGATGCAGGTCAGTGCGCGATAGCATCGGGCTGGCATTGCCCACGTGCGGCGCTTGTGTCCGTATATCTACGTAATCCTGGTAGGTGAGCAAATACGGCCGCGCGGAGTTCATGCTGCCCTGTACCGCCGGAGCGCGCCCAGGGAAGATGAACATGATGTTCCGGCCAAACTCGGCCAGCTCCCGCTTGTTGCCCGATCGGAATCCCTCTCCCACGCCCACCAGCAGGAGCAGCGATCCCACGCCCCAGGCGATCCCGAACATGGTCAGAAACGACCGCAACTTGTGCGTCCACAGGTTGCGGAAAATCTGCACGAAAATGTCAAACACGGTGCGCATACTTAGAAAGACGGTGGGAACCTTCAATTGTTACACGCCGGCCAAACTAAAATTCCGGACAATTTGAAGCCCGTGGGTGCCCCACCTTCTCGCGTCTTGTGCGACAGGGTGGGGATTTTGACTCCAGCGCTCTCGACCCCTCACCGCTTCCTAAACGCCAGAGAACGCGAGGATTTGTCCTACCTGGAGCCGCCTAGCACCCGATCATCTGCTGCGCGTGGCGCTGGCCCCGCTGCACTCGTGTTCTGCGCCGCGATCCACTCGTGCACCCTCGCCGATAGCACATCCAGCGGCAGCGCTCCCGCCCCCAGCACTTCATCATGGAAACCGCTCAGGCTGAACTTGTCGCCCAACTGGTCCTTGGCATACTGACGCAACTTAAGGATCTCGAGTTGCCCGATCTTGTAACCCAGCGCCTGCGCCGGCCAGGCCATATAGCGGTCGGTTTCGCTTTGTACTTCCGCCTCGTCGATGGCCGAATGGTCATGGAAGAAATCAACCACCTGTTGCCGCGTCCAGTGTTTGTAGTGAAAACCGGTGTCCACCACCAGCCGGATCGCGCGCAGCATGTCGTCCTGCAAGTGCCCGTAATAGCTATAAGGATCCTGAAAGAACCCAACTTCTTTTCCCAGTCGCTCCGAATAGAGCGCCCACCCCTCGGTGTACGCCGTGTAGTACTCGTTTTGCCGGAATGGTGGAAGCTGCGGCAACTCCTGTGCGATCGCGATCTGCAGGTGATGCCCCGGGACGCCTTCGTGATACGCCGTGGTTTCACAATCGAGCGTGGTGCCTTTCTTAAAGTTCCCCGTGTTGACCATCACATGCG
The DNA here is from genome assembly GCA_036521895.1 of Candidatus Sulfotelmatobacter sp. GTDB lineage: Bacteria > Acidobacteriota > Terriglobia > Terriglobales > Acidobacteriaceae > Sulfotelmatobacter. The sequence goes on from DATDGW010000358.1 coordinate 5,395, forward strand.
CCGGACGTGATCCATCTTGCGCCGCCTCAACGTAGTGCGTCGACGCCTCCTTCTCCCGGAACTCCTCGATGGGCAGCACCTGCAACTTCGCCTTCGGCAGGCGTCCGAACATGTCCGGAAGCTTCACATACATTTGAGCGATGTATTTCTGGTAGAGAGCAAGAAGCTCCTGCCGGGAATGTACGTGCACCTTCGGATTCGCGGGCAGGGAAGCACTGAAGCTTTTGAGATCCTTGAAGCCCAACTGGTTGACCACTTGCAGCATCCGCGCTTCGATCTCTTTGACCTGCGCCAGGCCGATCTGATGAATCTCCTCAGGCGTAAGATCGGTCGTCGTGCTCTGCTTGACTCGAAACGCATAGCGCTCCGGCCCATCCGGCAGCGACCATACTCCCGGGTCAGTTCGCCCTTTCGGCGCATACTCCTCCCGCACGAAGGTTGTGAATTTCGCATACGCCGGCAGAACCGAGTCGCGGATCGCAGCCAGGCCCTCTTCCCGCAACCGCTTCCGGTCGGCAGGGGAAATGGCGTCGGGAAACTTGGCGAAAGGTTCCGCGAACGGAGTTGCATCCGGAGCCTTCGTCCCCAGCCCGTTCGCCTGTTCCACCACCTTCTCCAGCAGAATGCGCGGCGGCATCAGTCCATCGGCCATGCCCTTGCGCATCTGGATCACGTTCTCGTCGAAGAGTCGGGGAACCTGCTTCAGTCGCGCGATGTAGTCGTCGTAATCCTTCACGCTCTGGAACGACAGCAGCGATACCAGCTGCGGCAGATCGAGATGAACCCCGCCGAACTGCGACACCGGCATCTCCCACGGCTTGAAACGTGCCTCCTCCAGCGCCATGCGGAGGTCCCGCACCATCAGCGTCTTGTTCAGGGCCTCCTGCTCCGGAAACCCCGTCACGTCGATGGCCTCGAAACGGGCGAGATATTTCCTGCTCTGCTCCAGATCATCGTAAATCGCCTTCTGCGAGAAGTCGTCCAGCTTGTCGTTGTAGCGCTTGTCTCCCAGGATCGAGGCGAAGGTCGGGCTGGTGCGCAGCGTGTACTCCCATCGCTCCGCCAGCAAATCGTCGAGCGCCTTCCTGCGCCCTTCGAGGTCACCCTGCGTCGGCGCCGCGAATGCCGTCGAGATCAGCAGGGAAGTCAGCAGACTAAACAGCGCGATACATCGCATGATCCGAAGTCTCCTTAAACTTGCTCTCCATTACATGGAATACGTAGGTTATTCTCCGCGAGTTCACTGCGCGTCTCCCAGCCTGCTCTGCAAGTCCCGGATTGCAGCGATCCAGTCATTCAGCCCGTCGGCTTCCATCCACAGATCCTTCAGCTCTGAGTTCTTCCGCACCCGATCCACCGCCCGTATGGCCACAGCCTTGAGTTCCGGGGCGAACGCTTGTGGATGTTTCTTCGCCCAGTCGACGACCCCCGACGGCGCCCCCTCGGCCGCCGCCCCATTGAGAGCCGCGACTACCTCCGCAGCCGCGACCGCAGCACTGGCGGCCAGCGCTTGCAGATAAGCCGGATCATCCGCAGCGTGCGCCAGAACCTTCGTCAGACCCTCAGGCATGATCGAGCCCAACTCCCCAACCCAATCCGCCGCATCATCATTGTCAAAACTACCCGTACCCCAAGCCCCCACAAACCCTCCTACGCAAACCGCGCTCTCGCGAAGATTATAGAGGGCGTGGCCCACCCTCCTCGCGTGTTGTGCGAGAGGGTGGGGGCTTGACGCCCGGTTGTGCTCGTCCCCTCGCTTCGCGTCCCCCTACCATACCGCGATCGTATGATTGGGCAGACCATCTCTGACTCCCGCATCGTCGAAAAGCTCGGCGGCGGCGGCCTGGGGAAGTTCAATTCGGGGCGGGCGGCCCATCGTTGCCCGCGTCTTTTGCGGCCAGGTGGGGATTTCGACCTTCCGATCCGGGCAACGTTTCCGCGCAAAATCGGTTGACTCTTTGCGTCACAAAGTACTTGACACTATCCCGCCTGGGGAGTTACGCTATCTCCATGTTCGACCCGCGGCCCCATCGCCTCCGGCGTTTTCATCGTTCCTCCGAACGAAGTTCCGACACGCCCGCGACGTCGCGCACCGCCCCAGAAGTCTTCGAAGACCTCCGCTTCATCCGCGACACCATGGAGCGCTCCGCTGCCTTCACCGCCGTTTCCGGCTGGGGCCAATTTCTTCTCGGCTTCACCGCCCTGGCTGCCGCGTGGCTCGCCGCTCAACAGAGTACCCCGTTCGCCTGGCTCCGCGTCTGGCTGGCCGAAGGTCTTCTTGCCGTCGCCATCGGATTGCTCGCCTGCACCTGGAAGGCGAACCGCCGTGGCCTGCCGCTATTTTCCGGCCCCGCGCGCAAAGTCGCTCTCGGACTCGCTCCGCCCCTCGTGGCCGGAGCCTTCCTCACGTTCCTCTTGTTCCGCGCCGGCCTGCAGTCCGCCTTGCCCGCCACCTGGCTCCTGCTCTACGGCGCCGGCATCATGACCGGAGGCGCCTTCTCGGTCCAAATCGTCCCCGTCATGGGCGTCTGCTTCATGCTGCTCGGCGGACTCACCGTCCTCGGCCCGGCCGCCTGGGGCAACTGGTTCCTGGCTGCAGGCTTCGGCGGCCTCCACATCCTCTTCGGACTTTTCATCGCCAGGAGGCACGGTGGCTAGACCGCTTCCATCCCACGGCAAGCACGCCAAGCATGAGGCTGGCGCTCATGAAAAGGTTCGCGAGAAGGCTCGTGCGCGCGCGCGTGACGAAGTTCGCGAGCACGCTCCGGTAGCCCCCGAACTCCCCGAACTCGATCGCCTGATTCACGAGCGCATCCGCCTTGGCATCGTCAGCGCTCTGGCCACTAACGATTCGCTCAGCTTCAACGACCTTAAGCGCGTGCTCAAGACCACCGACGGCAACCTCAGCGTCCATGCCCGCAAGCTCGAAGAGGCCCAGTACATTTCCTGCGTGAAGTTTTTCGAAGGCCGCGTCCCCCGCACCGAATACCGCCTGACCGCGACCGGCCGCCGCGCCCTCGCCGAATACCTCGATCAGATGGAAGAATGGATCCGCGTGACTCGCGAAGATCACTGACTCCATGAAACTCGCAAGAGCAATGCCGAAAGGCTTACAAGCGATCTCAATTTTGTTACTTGGTCCGCTGCTTGCGTTTGCTCTTGCCGCCTTTTCACTGCGCACCGGTCCGAACATTGTTGCCAACGGTGGACAGGCTGCGCCAGGCGCAGTTGTCGTCTGGCCTCGGCCAAGCGCTGCGACGGAACCGCTACAGCCGAGTTCCGCTCAGCCAAGCGTCGTGAGCTGAACGGAAGCAAATTTTTTTACCCGACCGCTTTGCAATAGAAAGCACATTGTCGACAGGAGAAGAAGTTATGTGGAACGCTCACATCGCCAGCAACATGAATTTCCCCGCCCCGCTCGCCGTCCTCGGATTCCTCGCCGCCATCGGCGGCCTCTTCCTCGCCGTCGCTTCAGCCCTCATCTTCTGGTTCGCCCGCAAACCAAAATTCGCCCGCATCACCGCCATCGTTGCCGGAGCCGCCACCGTTGTCTATCTAACTCTCCTGTTCTCGTTCTCCGCTGCCAGCCACGAAACCGCCCTCGCCCACGGACAGGAAAAATATTTCTGCGAGATCGACTGCCACCTCGCCTACTCGGTCGTCGATGCCCACGGCCAGCCCGATGGCCGCCTCGTCATCACCCTCCGCACCCGCTTCGACGAAACCACCACGTCGCCCAACCGCCCCAAAGGCGCCCCGCTGACTCCGTCCCCTCGGGAAGCGCGACTCATGGACAACGCCGGACGCGAATACGCCCCCGTTTCCACCGCCGGCACTCCGCTCCTCACGCCGCTGAAGCCCGCCGAGTCCTACACCACGCAACTCGAATTCAATCTCCCCAAAGATGCCACCGGTCTCCGCCTCCTGATCAACACCATCCCCCAATGGCCCGACAAAATCGTCATCGGCGACGAAAACAGCTGGCTCCACAAGAAAACCTACTTCGCCCTGTAAGCTCGTGGGGAGCACTGTCCAGGTGGAGCGAACACTCTGTCTGCGGCTTGGGGACAGCCGCCTTCGGTTGTCCGTCGAGCGCAGCTCGACGAAGGGCCCCCGATGCTACAATCCCCGCAATGACTCGCCTCACACTCGTCCTGCTCCTGATCACAGCCCTAACCGCGCAATCCGCCCCAGAAGTCGAAATCACCGCCGAACC
>DATDGW010000359.1:0-2073 GCA_036521895.1 Candidatus Sulfotelmatobacter sp.
AACCGAGGCACTGCATGAACGTCTTTCGCTTCATGTTGCAGAATCGCGGTCAGGTGCTGGAACTCACCTTCGAGCACCTTCGACTGGTCGGCTTCTCCACGCTCTTCGCGATGCTGATCGGGATCCCATTGGGAATTGCGATTGCCCACAGGCCGCGATTCAACAAGCCCGTCCTGGCGAGCGCGAACATTATTCAGACGATTCCCAGTCTTGCGTTGTTTGCATTCTTGCTGCCCGTGCCTTGGCTGGGAGAACGCTCAGACCGGCTGGCGATCCTGGCGCTCACGCTGTATGCCCTGCTGCCGATTATCAGGAACACCTATACCGGGATCCGCGGAGTCGATCCTGCTGTGGTCGAAGCGGGGCGGGGCATGGGGCTGACGGAGTCTCAGCTTCTGTTTCAAGTAGAGCTGCCGTTGGCGGTGAGTGTGATTCTCTCAGGCGTGCGCGTGGCGGTTGTCATTGCAGTCGGGCTGGCGACGATTGCTGCGGCGATTGGCGCTGGCGGTCTTGGCGAGTTCATCTTCCGGGGACTGGCGATGGTCGACGACAGAGTCATCCTTGCAGGAGCAATTCCAGCAGCCCTCCTCGCGCTGCTGGCCGACTTCGGCGTGGGATGGCTGGAGAGGCGACTCCAGCCGCGATGACCGAACGTCGATCAAGCCTCTGCCTTTTGGCTCTTGCGGAGCTGGTGCTGCTGCTGTCGTCGTGCTCTCCGTCGCACGAAAATCGCATCGTGGTGGGCTCCAAGAATTTCACCGAGTCATTTATCTTGGGCGAGATCATCGCTCAGCAGATCGAGGCTCATACTAAACTGAAGGTCGATCGGCGCTTCTATCTGGCGGGAACCTACATCTGTCAGCAGGCGATCCTCGCCGGGCGAATCGAGGTGTACCCCGAATATACGGGCACGGCGCTCACTGCGATTCTCAAGCAGTACGCCAACGGTGAAAAGCAGGAGGTGTATCAACGAGTCAAGAGTGAATATGAACATCGCTTCGGACTCACGCTTGGGCCGCCTCTCGGGTTCAACGATACCTTTGCGATGGAGATCCGCGGGGAAGACGCTCGACGCCTGAACATCAGGACTTTGTCGCAGGCGACGGAGTTTGCTCCGCAATGGCGCGCCGGATTCGGTTACGAGTTCATGGAGCGTCCTGATGGATATCGAGGATTAGCGGCAACCTATGGCCTGCGCTTCGCCGAACAGCCGCGCATCATGGATCTCGGCTTGCTCGCGCGGGCGCTGAAAGATCACCAGATCGACATAGCTGCCGGCAACGCCACCGACGGACTGATTCCGGCTTTAGATCTGTTCGTGCTGGAAGATGATCGCCGCTATTTCCCTCCGTACGAGGCGGTGCCAGTGATCCGGGCGCAGACCGTACAGCAGCATCCAGAGGTCGCCCAAGTTCTCGCGGACTTAGCGGGGAAGATTTCCGACCAAGAAATGCAACGCATGAACTACGCGGTCGATGGCCAGCACCGCGACGCATCTGACGTCGTGCGCGAATTCCTAAGAAACAAGGGACTCACGCATTGAACCTGAGTGGCAGCGGATCGCCCTCAAATCACCAACTCCCCTCGCATGGTGAGCACCGCGTTCCCCTTGAGGATGACTCGGTCGCCCGCCAGCTCACACCAGAATTCGCCACCACGCTCCGATAATTGTCGAGCGTGCAACCAGGCGACCTTCCCCGGCGTGGTGCCCAGTATGGGATCAATGCACAATGGGCCGAGCCGGTCACATGATCTTCGAGCATGCCATAGCTGGGCTTGAAGTAGCGCGACACGAAATCAGCTTTCGTGCCAGGCGCGGTGACCGCTACAACCGCAACATGCCGTCGTTCCAGGCGCGAGAAGTCTGGCTGCATGTTTTGGATCGCGGCTTCATTCTCGTAGATCGCCAGATAGATATCGTTCACTTCCCATAATTCGGACGGACGAGGTTCCGGCCCGAGCGCGTCAACCAACCCATCCGGCGTACTCTCACAACGCCTCGGGAAGAGTGCAGAGAAGTCCATCGCCAACCGATCGCCGTCCTTACTGACGGTGAGGATTCCGCTGGGGCGC
>DATDGW010000360.1:0-2152 GCA_036521895.1 Candidatus Sulfotelmatobacter sp.
TCGTCCTGTTCGCAACCCGAACTCTATTCGAGTTCGGGCGAGAGCAGCTGCTTCTTGTTCTCAAGTTCCAAGAAAAGGTCGGGCATTCTCCAATCTAGATTAGGGCGGCTGCTAACCCAAGTTCCGCAGTTGGAGGAATAAACCCCAGTGTTTTCAACGTGGGTATGGCCGAGTCTTCACTACACTCGGGTCATTTCTAGCGACCTGGGGAGGTGCAGATTGAGGTGCTGGAGCAGGATCGCCTGGTGCTCGGTCGGTCGACTGATGCAGCGCTTTCGGATGGCCACTCCATTTCGTGTTGGTAGCACCACGTCGACCAGAGTAATGTCGGCCAACTCCTCGAACACCTTCCGCGGTTCGTCTCCCAACCCGGCGCGTCGGCACAGTTGCGCCAGTGTCTTCCACAAGGCATAGGCCAGAAAGCACACCAGGATGTGGGCTTTGACCCGCTGCTGCTTCTGGTGCCAGATCGGCCGAAGTTGCAGATCAGTTTTCTGGATGCGGAACGCAGCCTCGGCCTCCGTGAGCTGCATGTAGGCATGCCAGAGTTCTTCCGGGCTCCAGTCCGTCACATTGCTGCGCAACACGTAACATCCTTCACTGAGCCGCGCCCACTCCCGCCAGCGATCCATTTTCTTCCAGCTAAACTTCGCAAAACCGTCGGCATCGGGATCAATCTTGACTTCAAATGCTCCCGCCGCTCGTGAGTTCTTGCCCAGCAGTCGCCCCACGCGCTGCCCCACGGCAGCTGGCAATTGCTTGCGCTTTCCGCAGCTGGCCACGATCTTCTCGAGCCCCTCCTCAATGCGTTTCTCGAACCGCTCGTGCATGGCCTGCTCTTTCTCTTTCCTCTGCGCACTCCGGCAGAGAAGAAATACTTCCTCGCCACCGGGCGCTGGACAAAACCGCACCTCCAGACCTTCCCGCACTTGTTTCCAATCCTTGCTTCGTAACTCCGGTTCGAAACGTTTCAGCATGCCCTTCGGTGTCCCGACGATGTAACGCCGCTTCGCTTCCTTCAAAAACCTCAAGTTCTCTTCGCTCACCATGCCACGATCCAGCACCCAGATGCGGTTCGCCCTACCGTAGAGCCGTTCGGTCCGCTCCACAATTTCTTCCAGCGTGGTCCCATCGTTGCGATTCCCGGTGAACAACTGATAGCCCAGGGGCATCCCATCGCGGCTCACCACCAGAGCGATGTTCACCTGCTTGCAGTCCGGACGGAGATCGCGAGAATAACCACGCTGCGCCAGTTCGTTTCGCTTGGCCTCGCCTTCGAAGTACGTGCTGGTGACGTCATACAACAACAGGTCGTAATCCAGATGGAACAGTTCTCCCAGCCGGTTCTTCAGATGTCGTTCCAGCTCTTCTTTGTGCGGCAGCAGTTGATCGAGGGATCGGTACAGCCGGTCTTCATTCACCTTGCCGGCCGGCACACCCAGCAGATCGCTTAACGCACTCGCTTCATAGAAATGCTCAGCGATATGCAGCTCGCTTGAGGGATCACAAAGCCGTGCCAGGATCAGAATCTGCGCCATCACCGGCCAGGGAATCTCTTCTCGTCCGACAGGCAGAGTGTGTTCCAGAAAATCAACCAGTCCCACTTGCCGGCACAACTCGAGCCCGATCCAGGGGCCGCCCAATGCTCGTTTCCGTTCTACCGCAATCCGCTTCAGGTCGACTTCCACCCACTGCGGTTCGACATCGCGAAACAATCCACGCTGAGCGACGGCTGCAGCGCCTGCTGCTTGTTGGTGAATGCCCAGACGCCCTGCCGCATCCATCTCACCGAGGTACGCCACCACGCCTTGCCGTGGGCCCCGCGACGAGCGATAACTCTCCACCAAAGCCCAGTAGCCGTGGCGCTTGCCATCCTTCTTGCGATAGCAGCGACGCAAGAACATGCGTCCATCCTACGAATCTCAACTTTAGTTTCAAGAGGGTTGGTCTTCACTACAAGCACGTTCACACAGCTCTACGAACACACCTCGAGAACTCCTGCTGCAAACAGGAATGTTAGGGAATCTCCGGGCTCGAACTACCTCGAAAATGTGTTCAAAAAATCTTCAGGTCGAACCGAACTGCGGAAGTTGGGCTAGCTTACAAAATTTCATCAAGCCGCACTCTTGCGCTGCCAGCTTGGCTGTTCCCC
>DATDGW010000361.1:0-2207 GCA_036521895.1 Candidatus Sulfotelmatobacter sp.
TTCCAGCGGAAGGTGACCTTACCGTCGGTAAAGTCGACCAGCCGGTGGTTGGAGATAGCGACGCGATGGGTGTAGCGGGCCAAGTAGTGAAGAACGTGCTGCGGGCCGCCGAACGGCGGCTTGGCGTAGACGACCCACTGCTTTTGATGCAGCGAGCGCAAGTAACAGCCGAACATCTTTTTCTGGGCTAAGGGTTTCAGCGAGCCAGGTAGGCACAAATCGCCGCGGCGCCAAGCCCGTTTCAGCCCGGCGACAAACTTTCCGCGGAAGACCGGGCTGAGAACCTCCACCGGAACGAAGAATCGATAGCGCGGATGAATCCAACGCTGATGATCGGGTGAAAGACCACCGGCGGGAATGACGCAGTGAACGTGCGGGTGATGCTGGAGGGTTTGACCCCAGGTGTGTAGCACACTCAAGAAACCGATCTCCGCACCGAGATGCTGGGGATCGGCAGCGATCTCCAATAGCGTCGCCGCACTGGCCTTGAAAAGCAGATCGTAAAGGATTCGCTTGTTGTGGAAGACCAGCGGCGCAAGTTGATGTGGAAGTGTGAAGACCACATGCACATAAGCTACCGGCAGAAGTTCCTGGCTACGGGCGGCGAGCCACTTGTCGCGAGCGTTGGTCTGACACTTTCCGCAGTGGCGGTTGCGGCAGGAGTTATACGAATACGAGGTGGTCTGATAGCCGCAACGAGTACACCGGTCGCGGTGACCACCGAGCGCTGCCGTGCGACAGCGCTCGATGGCGGACAACACTTTTAGGTGCAGTCTGTTCAACCAGGATCGGTTGTTGTCGATGAAGCTCTTGCCTACTGCGCGAATGATATCGGCCACCTCTAAGGGTGGACGCTTCATTTCTGATCCGCCGGGGGCCTCTTTGGGTGAAGCTTGCGCGACCGTTTCACTTTGTCCAGTGAGGACATCTCGATCTTGTCGAGCGGAGTGCCCGCAGCCTTCAGATGCCGCTGCGACAGATGCAGGTAGATGGAGGTGGCCCGAAGATCGGCGTGCCCGAGTAGAGCTTGCACCGTGGGCAAGTCAGCGCCGTTCTCAATCAGATGCGTAGCGAAGCTGTGACGCAGAAGGTGGGGGCTCACGCGCTTGGTGATGCCTGCCCGTTGCGCGGCTTGCTGGCAGGCTTCCCATAGCACTTTGGCCGTGATGGGCTTGTCGGCGCGCCAACCGTTCTCGGTGCCGGGGAACAAGTACGTCTTGGGTCTCATCCATCGGTAGTACTCACGCAGCGTTTCGCGGAGCTTGGGATCCAGAGGCACATCTCGGTCCTTACCGCCTTTGCCTTGGCGGATGTGAATGATCATCCGGCCACCGTCGATATCTTCCACCTTCAATCGACATAACTCGGCGCGTCGCATCCCCGTCGAGTACAGGGTCGTCAGCATCGCTCGATGGAACAGATTGCTGGCCGATTCGATCAGCCGAGCCGTCTCCTCCTGACTGAGAATGATCGGCAGCCGCCGAGGGCGTTTCGGATAGGGCAGCTCTTCGAACGGGTATGGCCGCTTCAGCGTCTTGACGAACAGGAAGCGCAAACCCGCCGTGTACAGACCCACCGTGCGGGGCTCCAGCTTTCTCTCTTCGAGCAGATGCGCTTGGTAGGTGCGGATCTCGGCGGGCCCGAGTTGATCAGGCGGCCGGTGGAAATGCTTAGCGAAGTCGCGAACGATCTGCAGGTACGAACGCGTTGTAGTCTTAGAGTAATTACGACGCTGGAGTTCCTCCAGCATCATTTTTCGAAGTTGGGTCACAGGGACCTCCTTGTGACCCACACTATTCCTCTTAACTCACGAATGCTGCTCTTCACCCCACGCGTAGCGTCCGCCGCGCGGGCGGCTTCGTTCTAACGGCGCAGTGTTTAGCGACTGCTCCGAGCGGATTGTCGGCCACTCGGAGAATCCACGAGCGGCGGAAGGATCGGTCCTGGTAAGTCGCCTCCACGTCAACTTGCCGGACAATGCCGCGATACCACCTTCATCCAAGCGGGTCGCGGTTCATCGCCTTCGATACCTCAGCGGGCTTGAGGTCCCCGAGACTTCCAGGGCCAAGACCGAGGGAAGCCGACCCACGGCGCTCATGACCCCCAAAACCCTCAGCACTCAAGTAAGCATGGTAGTGTTCCAGCGCCTTCAATCGTCCGTCTGGTGGAAGCCAGGACATTCCCGGTGGTCGCTGAAGCTACTACCA
>DATDGW010000362.1:0-2799 GCA_036521895.1 Candidatus Sulfotelmatobacter sp.
TGATTTCTCAAATCGACGAGGCTAGAAACTTAGCCTTCGGGGCGCGCAGATTGAACCAGTAATGCACAAAATTACCAGCGAAACCGCTTGATCGTTAAGGCGCTTACGCTGATTCTGGGTCCAGGCAGATCTGGACCTGTAATTGTCCGCCATCCTGAAGTTGAGTCCCGAAAAACGGCGTTATAAGAGTATGGAACTTGATTCTCGCGGATTTGGACCATGAGCCCGGTCTGTCACCTTCGATCCTCCTCGCCTCAGCCCGACGCAAAGTATCCCACCGAAATGTATCGCTCCGGGATTGGCCGCAAGTCCCGGTCCTGAGAACTCTCCGATCGCAGAATCCGGGCGAGGTCATGAATGGAAGTCTGTCTTAGCCGAAGTTCGTCACGACTTCGATAGTTACGGACTATTTTGACCTCGTTGGCAGCGGTAAGTCCCATAGGCTCATTGGGTGTTTCTGAAAACAGCGATGTAGTGCAGACCTACCCTCTTGAAAGCCGTGCTGAGGTCATGACACGATCAGCTCAGAATGTTTCTGCGGCCGCACAGTCGCAACAACGATGGCAAGGACCACAAGTATTGGTCGCTGGTGGAAACGGTGCGTACGCCGGATGGCCCGCGCCAGAAGACGCTCTGCTATCTGGGCGAACTGAACAGTTCGGCGCAGGCGCGCTGGCTTCGCACGGTCGAGGTCTTCAATGAGCAGGGCGAGGCGCAACAACTGAAGCTGTTCCCGTCCCAGGTGGAGCCGCCCGCGGACGATCCGCAGGTGGCGCGCGTGCTGTTGAACAGAGTACGGCTGGAAAGAACGCGGCAGTTCGGCGCCTGTTTTCTGGGACTCGATCTATGGAAGCGTTTGGAGCTGGATCGCTTCTTCGCGGGGACCGTCGATCACGAATGGGCCGACGTGCCGTGGTCGCGCGTGGCAGCATTGTTGGCCATCAACCGGCTGTGCGCGCCGGGCAGCGAACGGGCCATCGAGCAGCGCTGGTATCCATCAACGGCGTTGGACGATCTGCTGGAGATCGAAGAAGGCAAGATCAACGATACGCGCTTATATCGCTGCCTGGACCGCATTCTGCCGCACAAGACGAAGCTGGAACGGCATCTCAAAGAACGTTATGGGGCACTGTTCGGAGCCGAGTTCGATGTGCTGCTCTACGATCTGACGAGCACCTATGTGGAAGGCGCGGCAGAGAAGAATCCGATGGTGCGCCGTGGCTATTCGCGCGATCACAGACCTGACTGTGAGCAACTGGTGATCGCGCTGATCGTGAACAATGAAGGGTTCCCGTTCAGCTACGAAACCTTCGACGGCAACCGCACCGACGTCTCCACCATGGAAACGATTCTGCGCATGGTGGAACGTAAGTATGGAAAGGCGCGCCGCATCTGGGTGTTCGATCGCGGCATCGTGAGCGAGGAGAATCTGCAGGCCATCCGCAAGCGGGGCGGGCAATATCTGACGGGCACGCCGCGCAGTCAGATGAAGCAGTTTGAGGCCGAACTGTTGAAGGATGAGTGGACGCGCGTGCGGCCCGAGGTGGAAGTGAGGAAAGTGGCCATTCCGCAGGGCGAAGAGACATACATTCTGTGCCGCACCGCGGGCCGGAAGGAAAAGGAGAAAGCGATTCGCAGCCGTTTTTCCAACAGCATGGAAAAGGCTCTGAAGGCACTGGAGAAGACCATCGTCACGGGCCGCCTGAAGGATCGCAACAAGATGGAACGCCGCCTGGGAAAAATCCAGGCGCGTCACCCGCAGGTCAACGATCTGTATGACGTCGCCTTGCGCGATACCGCTGAAGGTGTCCGCCTGTTCTGGCAGATCAAAGAAGACCGCAAAAACTGGCGCGAGTCGCGTGAAGGCGCTTATCTGCTGCGCACCAATCTTCCGGCGGAAACAGCGGAGCAGTTGTGGTCGAAGTATATGCAGTTAACCGAGGCCGAAACATCGTTTCGGGCGCTGAAGAGCGAGCTTTCCATCCGGCCGCTGTTTCACCAACTGGAGCCGCGCGTGAAAGCACATGTCATGGTGGCGTTCCTCGGCTACGCGTTGTGGGTCACGCTGAAGCATCTGCTGAAGCGAAGACCGGCGATGCAGCCGAAGTCGTCAGAAAGCGGAGTCGATAATACCGGACCCTTGTCGCCGATGAGGGCTATTGCGCTGCTCTCCACTTTGCAAAGCGCCGACATCGTTCTTCCCACCACTGATGGTCGTCAGATCCGTCTGCGCCACATCACCGAGCCGACGCCAGAGCAGAAATTTCTGCTTCACCAACTCGGCATCACCCTGCCTGAACACTTCCAGTTCAATCGCGAATGTAGTGCAGACTCGGCGACAGCGTGAACTGATTCTGACAGGGTTAGCCACAATACTCTTCACTTAACGATTATGATGGCTGCGGAAATGTCCCTGAGAGGCGAACGCTCGTAGCCACGTCGCAGAGGGAAGTTACTCATCTTCCGCTTGACCCCTCGGGGATTGCGCCGAGTGCGGCTCGAAGCGGCAGACTCGTCGAGGATCTCGTCCAGCATCGCGTTATGGAACTCTTTTCGACCTCGAGGGGGGAATAGCGCCGAAGGCGGCCATCTTGCGGCGGACAACGCGCACGGCGTGGAGGAAGGACAGCCGGTCGGGGTCCTTATCGGCACGCAGCGCCGCTTCGTGCATGAGGCCGCGCACGGCGAAGTGCGCCATCAGCAGACCATAGAACTCCTGCCGTACCAGATCCGGCGTTTTACTGCGGAGCACGATATGCGCGCCCCGCAGATGGGTCTTGAGTTCGTCGAACGCGGTTT
>DATDGW010000363.1:0-2140 GCA_036521895.1 Candidatus Sulfotelmatobacter sp.
TTTGATCGCATACAACAGGTAGAGAGATGCGAAGAAGCCTCCAAAGAATCCCGCCGTAGTCGCATGCCCGGCGATGGCGCGGCGTATCGGGGAATGTGTGACGGCGCGCAAGCCACTTGTGAAGTCTTCCCATACAGGCGAGCCGGGAATCGAAACGACGGGAGCCTCCGGCTTGCGAACCAGCCAAAGCGTCAACGCGGAGCCGAGAAACGAGAGTGCATCGAAGAGAATGGCCGTCGGAGCGGTCAGCAACTGGACCAATATCCCGGTAAGGCCGGGGCCGGCTATCTCGGCAATCGAACTGCTTAGAGCGAGCTTACTATTGCCCTCAAGCAGGTGGTCACGCTCGACCAGAGCGGGTAGATGTTCGTCGTCAGAACATCTGAGACCAGCTTGGCCCAGGGGCCAAGCTACACTTTTGATTTCAGTTCACCCGTGAGTTCAAGGTTCGAGCGACCGAGATTGTAGCGCAGCCGCTCCTGAATCGTGCGTTGTTTCTGTTCCTCCCTTCTGCGTAGGATTTCTTCTCGCCGCCCGTAGTACAGATCGGCCGGAGTCACGTTGCCGATGGCCTCGTGATAACGGTGGTGATTGTAGTACTCGATGAACTCTTGCATGGTGCGGCGCAGTTCGTCCGGACTGGTGTAGACCAACAGATTCATGCGTGCTCGCAGCGTTTCGTGAAAGCGCTCGATCTTGCCATTGGTCTGGGGGTGGTGAGGCGCGCAGTAGATGTGCCGGATCGAGAGCATGCGTAGGTACTCTTCGAAGACCCGCGCCAGGTAGCCCGAGCCATGATCGCTGAGCAACTTGGTGCGGTCTTCGATCGGCACCTGTCGCATCCCGGTGAAAGCCACCGCTTGTTCCAGCACGTCGCTGATCGAGCCTGCTGTCATGTCCGGTTTCAGATCGCTAGCCAGCACGAAGCGCGAGTAATCGTCGAGCACTTCGATCGAGTAATACCAGCCCCAGCCCACCACGAAGTAATAACTGGCATCGGACTGCCACATTTGATTGGGCGCGGTGGTCTTCACCCGGTACTCCTTGCTGGCAGGAAAGCCCACCAAGGCGACTGTGCGATTCAGCCCGTACCGTTTCAACACGCGGTACACGGTGGCTTCCGAGACCGTGAAACCGGCATGATCGGTGAGGTGACAGGCCAACTCGCGCGGGCTGAGATCGGGCTGCTGGAGCGCCGTTTCGAGGATCGTGGTCTTCTCCGCGGGCCGCAGCCGATTCCACACCGTGCCCGGCTCCGGCTTGCGGTCCACCAGTCCCGCGTCACCCTGCTTGCGATACCGTCGCTGCCAGCGATAGAAGGTGGAGCGCGACAGCCCCAACTCGACGATGGTTGTCCGCTTAGGTCGCGGCGACCGCCGCACCAACTCGATCAACTCCCGCTTCTTCTCGGCACTCACGCGCTCGTACCTCCGCCGTGCGATCAGCCCTAACTCTGGCTTTTTTTGAGCAGCATGTTGGCCACACTCAGATCGGCCACCAACTGCTTCAGCCGCTCATTCTCCTGGCGTAGCAGTTTCACTTCGTCGCTGGTGGCCTCGCGTAGCGTGTCACCCCGCATCCGCGCCTTTCCCGCCTCCATGAAATCCTTGAGCCACTTGTAGTAGATCGTGGGATGGATGCCTTCACGGCGGCACAACTCCGCCACGGAGATCTCTCCCCGCACCCCTTCCATCACGATGCGGATCTTGTCTTCGGTGGGAAACCGGCGCCTTGTGGCGCGTTTGGTTTTCCGGATCAGAGCGCGAGCGGTCTCGGCGGAGCGGGTCGCGCCCGACATGGTGGAGGATAGATTCTCAGCTTGATTCTCTTCCGGCATGTTCACCCTTCCGGCCCGGTCGTGGGCCGCCGGAGTAGACTGCCGGCTCCAGCACCCCAGCCAGCCAAAAGCGGGCTGGCTGGGGCCCCGCTGTCGCCGCCAGTCTACTCCCTGTTGTGGGTGAACTGAAATTTCAGATGTGTAGCTTAGCTTGCGGTCTCAAACTGTCCCATTTCCGCTGACGAGGCACACAGAAACTTCCTGTGAGGAGGGAAATCGACTTCTGGATAGGGCTCTTCTTGCCGGAAGGCCGGCCGACCCCGATATTGGATTCTTTGCGGTTAATTCATAATCTGCTTATCG
>DATDGW010000364.1:0-2124 GCA_036521895.1 Candidatus Sulfotelmatobacter sp.
GCTGCCGCAGCTGTCCGTTGTCGAGTTCCCTGTTGTTGTTGTTATCGACGCCAAGAGCGTGATCAGTTAGCGAATAGCCGTGGTCGACTACTAGCCTATGCTGCCAATGATTGGAGTCACGAACGATGTGGTAATAATGCGAGATGATGCGCTTCACTGGATCTCTTATCACCGAGACGCAGACGAAATTTTCCGGACCAATATCAATATCCATATAAAAGTGGCCATAATAGCACTTCGCGTGACCGTCCAGAAGCTTGCTCAAGTCCACGGAGTGCGCGACCTAAACGTGAGCTTGTGTAAGAATGCTCTTTTTTTCGGCTCATATCCTTGCGGATAATATACGCTAGGAGAAACAAAAGGCCATGCCGCAATCCATTGAGGATCTAGAGCAGCAGCGTTCTGCTGTCGTGCGTCAGTTGAATGACCTGGGCGATTTCCGTCCCGGTTCCATCACCGCTACATCGGGTCGCTGTGGCAAGCCTAACTGCCGCTGCCACCAGCCGAACCAGCTGCCGCATGGCCCGACCGATCGACTGACCTACAAGGTCGAAGGCAAGACGGTGAGCGAGTCTCTCTCCAGTCCCGCCGCGCTCGCCAAGGCGGAGCGCGAGGTGGCGGAGTTCCGGAAATACCAACAACTCAGTCAGCAGTTCGTTGAAATCAATACGCAGATCTGCCGTCTGCGTCCAGTCGAAGGGGCTGCGCCGCAGCTGCGGGAAAAAAAACGGCTGAGGCGATCCAACAGGAAATCGCCCGGGAAGTAGACCGGCTGTTGAACGCGGTTTTTCAGGATCGGCGCAAGGCCGGACGCCTCGACCTCGAAGCCGTCGAAACGGTCATCCGTTCGGCCATGCATGAGGCCGGGGCCGCCGCGCTGACGAAACTGCTCGAATACGATCCGCCGGATGAGGACCAGCGGACGATTCCCTGTTCCTGCGGACATTCGGCGCGCTACAAGGAACTGCGCTCGAAGACCGTCCTGACCGTGCTGGGACCGGTGAAACTGAATCGTCCTTATTACCTGTGCGGCCATTGCTCGAAAGGGCAATGCCCAGTGGACGTGGAACTGGGTGTGTCCGAGATCGAATCCTCGCCCGGTGTCAGGCGCATGGAGGCGGTGATGGGCAGCGAAATGCCATTCGCCTCAGGCTGCGGCCCGATGAAGGTGCTCGCGGGCCTCGACGTTCCGGCCAAAGCCATCGAACGCGCCTCGGAAGCCATTGGCCGGCAGATCGCCCGGCGGGACGCGCAGGAAATCGGCCGCTCCAAACAACTCGTCCTGCCCATGGTGGCCAAACAGAACATTCCGAAAATGTATGTGCTGATGGATGGCGTGCAGATTCCTGTCGTCCGCAAAGAAACCGAGGGCAGGGCGGGAAGAATCGAAGGGCAGCCTGCCCGCACGCGGGAGTGCAAACTCGGCTGTGTGTTCACTCAAACCTCTGTGGACGAGGAAGGTTGGCCCGTTCGCGATCCGGACTCCACCACCTACGTGGGGGCCGTCGAAAGCGCTGAGGAGTTTGGATTCCGGCTTT
The DNA here is from genome assembly GCA_036521895.1 of Candidatus Sulfotelmatobacter sp. Classification (GTDB taxonomy): domain Bacteria; phylum Acidobacteriota; class Terriglobia; order Terriglobales; family Acidobacteriaceae; genus Sulfotelmatobacter. The sequence continues at coordinate 1,539 of DATDGW010000364.1, forward strand.
ACACGGAAGCCTGGAGCAGAGGGTGGGAGTGGGCCACAATCAGGATCGTTATCGGAGACGGGGCCGTCTGGATCTGGAATCTGGCCGACGTGCATTTTCCCGGAGCCATTCAAATCGTCGATCTCTATCATGCACGGGAGCATCTGTGGAAGATAGCCGCCTGGCTGCACCCAAACGATCCGGCGGCGAAGAAACTCTGGATGACGCCGATGAAGGATCTGTTGGACGAGGGCAAAATCGAACCGCTCGTCGCGCGCCTCCGCGGAATTGCCGCGGAGCACGCCCCAGCCCAGCCAGCTCTCTCGGAGGCAATCCTGACAGAAGCCGAATATTTCGAATCCAACACTCACCGAATGCGCTATCCGGAATTCCGCGCCAAGGGACTATTCGTCGGCTCCGGCGTGATTGAAGCCGGGTGCAAGGCGGTCATCGGATCGCGACTGAAACAGTCCGGCATGTTCTGGACCGTTCGCGGCGCCAACGACATCATCGCCCTCCGCTGCTGCCGCCTCAATGGCCGGTTCGAAGACTATTGGGAGGAAAGCCGCGCCGCTTGAGTATCTTCACTCTTAAGTCGCACACCCTA
>DATDGW010000365.1:0-1617 GCA_036521895.1 Candidatus Sulfotelmatobacter sp.
CGGCCGACTGCGGCCTCACAAGTGGTAGTGATCTTTCCAAAATGTCTGGCGAGTGACCGCCTGGCCGGCGGGTGGCAACAGGATCTTCACGAACCCAAAAGCCCGGCCGGCTTCTTTCTTGGCGGCGCCGATGCGCAACAGCAACTGGTCGCGTTTGGGCAAGCTCTTGCGCATCGCCCGCAGCTTGCGCACCAGGCGAGCCAGTCGCTTGCGTCGCATCGCGATCTCCTTGGCTTGCCGCCCTCCGCTTTTGGCGAGCACGTAGAGTTCGCCTTCGTGCTGATACAATTTCACCTCCACCGAATCGCGAACCTTTTGCCACGGCAGATCCAGCCACTGCTTTTCATGCTGCGTGATCCGGCTTTTGGGTGTGCCCACCAAATAGAACGTTTGCCGCTCCGGCTCGCGCATGCCCTTCAGAATGGCTTCGCTAGGAACACCACGGTCCATCACCCACACCCGTTGGGCTTTGCCATAGGCCTCCTCAATCTTTTTGAGAAAGCCCGGCAGCGTTGTGCGATCGGATGTGTTGCCCTTCATCACCTCGTAGGCCAACGGTAGCCCATCGGTAGTCACCACCAACGCGATTACCAATTGCAGACAATCCGGTCTCTTATCCCGGCTGTAGCCGCGCTTGGCTTTCGGGTTCTGCTCCATCTCGCCTTCGAAGTATGTACTCGTCAGATCGTAGAGCAGCACCTCAAAGTCCGAGTGGAACAAGTCAGCCCACTTCTGTTTCAACCAGACAAACAACTCCTGTTTATGCGACAACACCCGGTCCAGGCAGCGATACAGCCGGTCCTTGGCGGCCACGGCAAAGTCGGTTTCCAACAATTCGTCCATGGCGCTATCCACGAACCATTGCCGGTGCAGGCGAAACTCGCTGCCTGGATCGAGCAGACAGTTCACCACCAGCAACTGCAGCACCTTCTCCCAACTCACTGCCTCACGCGCTTCCGGCAAGCGTTGTTGCCAGAACTCATCCAGCCCGAGCTGATGCCACAACTCGCATCCCAGCCAGCAATCGCCGAAGGTTCGCGGACGCCGCACCTCCAGCCCACTGAGCTTCACTTGGATACTGTCCAGCACATCGGGTGGCACTTCCCGGTCATCCGGGAACAGACTCATAGTCCGGTATTCTTGTTCGTCTTCGTCGAAGACCTCCAGGGTCTTGCGCCATGCGGCTTGCTGCTGGTCATTGATCTCACCCAGGTACAAAACGGTCCGCTGGACAGTCCGGGAGCCGGGCAGCCGGCGATTTTCGACCACGCTAAAGTAGCGATGAGTCTTCCCGTCCTTCTTGCGCTCGGTGCGACGTAGAAACATCGGAAGCAGCAGAATGCCAGAAATTTAATGAAAAGAGAAGAGGGTAGGTATTCATAAGACCCATTTAGGGCCTTTTTAAGATGGTCAACGTTGCAGGCAAACCAAATATAGTTTGGCCGGACCGCCAAAACTCACCGAAGTGCGAAAGTCAGGCTAGGATAGGTGGGCTATTCTCCGCAGCTACGCCTGCTGAAGTTGGGATTCCACTCCGGCCAGATTTATAATTATCTCGAGGTCCCGCTAAACACCTATCAAGAGTTGCTCCGTGCCGACTCCAAAGGCCGCTACTTC
>DATDGW010000366.1:0-3176 GCA_036521895.1 Candidatus Sulfotelmatobacter sp.
CAGCGATACCGCTTTGGCCTCTTGAGCGGGAATTTTTGTACTACCAGCAGCGATACAGATGTCTCCCTTGGAAACTCCCTCATAAAACCAAGAAAAGACCGCGCCAGCCGTAAGCGTACGCTGACGGCCGTCTGGACAGACGGATAAATGAGAGCCATGCTCGCGAAGTGGACACTTAGAGAATGTGTCCACTTGGAGCGGAGATGGACACTTTCCAGCAAGTAGCAGTCATTCCCAGAGACAAGCAGGGCCCGGTCGCGCCAGTGCGGCAGCGGCGGAGCATCGCCGAGAAGCGGCGGATTGTCGAAGAGACACTGGCGCCCGGCGCGTCGGTAGCGAGGGTGGCGCGGGCGCATGGGGTGAACGCGAACCAGGTGTTTGGTTGGCGTCGGCTCTACCAGGCGGGAAGACTTGGGGAGCAGAAGGCGGGGATGAAGTTGTTGCCGGTTCGGGTGAGTGAGAGTTTGCCCGCACCGATCGCGGTCGAGCCAGCGGTCGCCGATCTTCCAAAAACACAACCCTGCACCATTCATATCGAACTGCGGCAAGCGCAGGTGCGCATCGAAGGCAGCGCCGATCCGGCTTTGGTTCGCGTGTTGCTGGAGTGCCTGCGAGCATGATGGCGTTGCCGGCCAACACGCGGATCTGGATCGCGGCGGGCGTGACCGACTTGCGTCGCGGCTTCACGGGGCTGAGCGCGCTGGTGCAGGCCCAGCTGGAACAGAGTCCGTTTTCGGGGCACGTGTTCGTGTTTCGCGGACGGCGAGGGGATTTGATCAAAGTTCTTTGGTTCGATGGCGACGGGTTGTGCCTATTTTCCAAGCGGCTGGAGCGCGGACGCTTCGTGTGGCCGCAAGCCACGTCGGGCACGGTTTCGCTGACGCGAGCGCAGCTCTCGATGTTGCTGGAAGGCATTGACTGGCGGCGGCCCGAGCGCACCTGGGAGCCGCAGTTGTCGGTGTAACCGGCGAGATTCTTTCCACAACTTTTTTCGCGCGAGCGTGGATGAGAACGCATGAGTTCATGCGATACTCCGCGCATGTCGATCGCGGCGCTTCCGGATCTGAACGTTCTTCCTGCCGCGGCGCTGCGCACGCTGATCCTGGCCCAGTATCAGCAACTGATGACCCAAGACGAGCAGTTACTGTCGCGGGAGCGCGAGATCGAGCATCTGAAGTTGCTGCTGGTCAAGCTGCACCGGATGCAGTTTGGGCGCAAGTCGGAAAAACTGCAACGGCAGATCGAGCAGTTGGAGCTGCGGCTGGAAGAGTTGGAATCGAGTCGTCGAGAGCCAGAGTCCAACCTACCCGAACCGGCTCCCCTTACGGTCTCCTCGACTCCAGCCAAACCCGCGCGCCGCGCCCTGCCCGATCATCTGCCGCGGCAAACGCAGACCCATACCCCGAAAGAAACCGTATGTCCGCAATGCCAAGGCGAGTTGCGGAAGCTGGGCGCAGATGTTTCCGAGATGCTGGAGTACGTGCCTGCTAGTTTCGTGGTGATTCGTCATGTGCGCCCGAAGCTGAGCTGCACGCAATGCGACTGCATTGTGCAGGCCGAAGCGCCGAGCCGACCGATTGCGCGCGGCCGGGCCGGGCCGGGGCTGCTGGCGCACGTTCTGGTGAGTAAGTACTGCGATCATCTTCCGCTGTATCGGCAATCGGAGATGTACGCGCGTCAGGATGTGGAACTGGAGCGCTCGACGCTGGCCGACTGGGTGGGCGGAAGTGCCCAGTTGCTGGAACCGCTGGTGGAAGCGCTGCGCCGCTACGTGACGACCGCGAGTAAGTTGCACGCCGACGACACACCCGTGCCGGTGCTGGCGCCGGGCCAGGGCAAGACCAAGACGGGACGTCTGTGGACCTATGTTCGCGATGACCGTCCTGCGGGCGACACCGCCGCTCCCGCGGTGTGGTTTGCCTACTCGCCGGATCGCAAAGGGGAACATCCCGAGCGGCATCTGCAAAAGTTTCGTGGCACGCTGCAGGCCGATGCCTACGCCGGATTCAATCAGCTCTACGAAAGTGGCCGCATCGAGCAAGCCGCGTGCTGGGCGCATGTGCGGCGCAAGTTCTACGATCTGGAACAAGCGCACGCTTCGCCGGTGGCGCGAGAAGCGCTGGTGCGGATCGGCGCGCTGTACCGGATCGAAGAAACGATTCGCGGCAAGCCTCCGGACGAACGCCGTGCCGTGCGCCAGGCGCAGTCCAAACCGCTGCTCGACTCTTTGCGACAGTGGTTCGAGGCGACCTTGTCGAAACTGTCGCGCAAATCGGAGACCACGGTGGCGATTCGCTACGCATTCTCCCGCTGGGACGCGTTGTCGCGCTATATAGAAGATGGATACATCGAAATCGACAACAACGCCGCCGAACGCTCTTTGCGCGGCGTGGCCCTGGGCCGGAAGAATTACTTGTTTGCGGGATCGGATACTGGCGGAGAACGTGCGGCCGTGATCTACAGCCTGATCGGTTCGGCAAAGCTGAACGATCTCGATCCCGAGGCCTATCTACGCGAAGTGCTGACCCGCATCGCCGATCATCCTATCAACCGCATCGAGGAGTTGTTGCCCTGGAACCTCGGCTCCACTCCTGCCGAAGTGTCCACTTAACCGATTCGTGGACCCTTAGCAAGACGGTGCACTTCGGACGCTTACCTTCAAGCCGGAAGTAGTAAAACAGTGACTCCGAGCGGGAATGGTGTCCCATCATGAGCAGCAGTCCTCCGAATGTAATGGTGAACAACAGCATCGGGAACTCTGGCCTGCTTATAACTCGAATGTTGCACGTCCGCAAGCATCAACTGAGGGACTTTTTCAACACACACGCCTGGTTTCGTCAGTTACTCCTGCGCCGCTTCAAGGCGGTCGCCCGTTTGGTGCTCCGTGATCTGGAAGCGGATGAAGTCGTGTATCGCAGAGACAGCGATTGCGTCAGTTGACTGAAGCCGGAGTTTTCCGCCCGAAGACATTTCCTCGTAGCTGTAGCGAATCGTGCCTTTCATCAGCCTCATCGTCGTCACCCCCGGCGGGACGCCGTCATGTACGAACATCGGCGTGGAGAAGTCCCCATTCCCAAACCTGACTGCGATATGTGAGAGGTGTGAGCGAATCGCTTCCGTGTTCGTTTTATCGTTTGGGTCATTCACCGTTACTTCAATCGCGCCGCCGTCGTCTG
>DATDGW010000367.1:0-6075 GCA_036521895.1 Candidatus Sulfotelmatobacter sp.
CGGCATGCCGACTAGATTTTCTGCAGCCGCTGCACTTCGTGGACACCGGGGATTTTGCGCAGGCCGGCGATGATCTGCTCGAGGTGCTTCAGGTCCGCGATGTCGAGTACGACCTCGACACTGGCCTGGCTGTTCGAAGTATGCGCGGTGATGTTGCGAATGTTGCTTTTGGCGTCCCCGATCACGCCGGTGATGCTCTTCAGCATGCCGAAGCGGTCGTCGCAGAAGACCGTGAGCTTTACGGGATAGGCCGTCGGAGTGCTGTCGTCGCGGGCCCATTCGACATCGATTTTGCGCTCGGGCTCGTACATCAAGTTCGTCACATTGGGGCAGTGGTTGGAGTGCACAGCCACGCCTTTGCCGCGCGTGATGTAGCCGACTATGCTTTCCCCGCGGATTGGGTTACAACAGCGGGCACGGTAGACCATCATGTCGCCCTGGCCGCGGACCGTGATGGCGTTGTGGTCGCCGAACACGCGGCGTACGACGCTGGCGATGCCGCCGGGCTGCGACGTCAGACCCTCGGATTCGATGTCGCCGGCAATGGAGTGCGTGGCTCCCGCCGGCAGCAGGCGCGCCAGCACTTGGCGTGCGGAATATTTTCCGTAGCCGATGCCCGACATCAGGTCATCGGCTTTTCCCAGACCGTAACCCGAGGCAACTTTCTGCAGATCTTCGTCTTTGATTTCCTTCAGGGCGATGCGGTACTTGCGCGCTTCTTTTTCGATCAGCTTGCGGCCGATTTCAATCGCGCGTTCGCGCTGGTGAACGTTGAGCCAGTGCTTGATCTTGTTGCGCGAGCGCGAGGACTTAACCAGGCCGAGCCAGTCACGGCTGGGCTTGTGTCCCGACTGGGTGAGGATCTCGACGATGTCGCCAGAGTGCAACTTGTGACGCAGGGGCACCATGCGTCCGTTGACCTTCGCGCCGATGCAGGTATGACCGACTTCGGTGTGCACGCTATATGCGAAGTCGACCGGCGTCGCGTCGCGGGGCAGAACAACGACTTTGCCTTTGGGCGTAAAGGTGTAGACCTCTTCAGGGTAGAGATCGACCTTCAGGGTGGAGAGGAATTCGTTGGGATCACTGACGTCGCGCTGCCACTCGACCACCTGCCGCAGCCAGGCGAGGCGCTGCTCGTCCTGCGCGGAGACCGGGCCGTCTTTATATTTCCAGTGGGCGGCGATGCCTTCCTCCGCCATCTTGTGCATTTCCTCGGTGCGGATCTGGATTTCAAACGGCGTGCCCTCTTCGGTGATCACCGAGGTGTGCAGCGACTGGTAGAAGTTGGGGCGCGGCATGGCGATGAAATCCTTGATGCGTCCCGGAACCGGCCGCCATAAGTTGTGAATGATGCCGAGCACGGCGTAGCAATCCTGCAGCGAACGCGTGATGACGCGCATGGCGCAGAGGTCGTAGACCTGATCCACGGAAATGCGCTGACGTTGCAGCTTCTTGTGGATGCTGTAGAGGCGCTTGATGCGGCTTTCGACGCGCGCCTGAATGCCGGCCTCTTTCAGTTTGTCGGTAATCGTCGTCTGCATCTTGGCCAGGAAAGCTTCGCCTTCCTTGCGGCGCGCGTTGACGGATTTTTCGACTTGCTCGTAGCCCAGGGGATCGAGGAAGCGGAAGCCGAGGTCTTCGAGTTCGCCGCGAATCTTGCCCATGCCGAGGCGGTGCGCGATCGGCGCATAGATCTCCAGCGTCTCTTCAGCGATCTTGTGCTGGCGCTCGGGAGGCAGGTGCTCGAGCGTGCGCATGTTGTGCAGGCGGTCGGCCAGTTTGATGAGCACCACGCGGATGTCGTCGACCATGGCCAGCATCATCTTGCGCAGGTTTTCGGCCTGTTGCTCTTCGCGTGTGGCGAAGTCAATTTTGCTGATCTTGGTGACCCCTTCGACGATGTGGGCGACCTGCTCGCCGAATTCTTTGCGGATATCGACGATCGTAACGGACGTGTCTTCGACGGAGTCGTGCAGCAGTCCTGCGGCGACGGCGACCGGGTCCATCTTCATTTCGGCAAGAACAAGAGCAACTTCCAAGGGGTGAACCAGGTAAGGTTCGCCGGAGGCACGCATCTGGCCTTCGTGATGTTTCAGGGAGTAGTCGTAGGCCTTCTTGATGATGGTGAGATCGTCCTGGGGACGGTTCTCCTGCATCCGCTTCATCAAGTCGCGGAACTTGGTAAGGGTGAGGGCAGTGGTAGCGATCTGTTGCCGCAAGCTCGCCATGATGGATTATACCCGCGAGGAGAGGAGGCCCCGGGCAGAGGGTGCTGGAGCGATTATACCGTTCGTCGATTTAGGCAGGATGGTCGCGAAGCTTGTGGTGGGCGCTAAGTGATTGCGCGACAAGACGTTGGCGAGCGACGAACAGGCCACCAGACGATGACCGCGGTAATTTGCTGCGGCCATCGCACCAGCCTAGGCTCACCACAGGGTGACGAGGTGAGTATGGTGCGATTCACAAGGTTGCAAGTTGCAGTCGAGGCTCTAGTGGTCGGATGCGTGCTCGCTTGCCCAGCGCAGAGTGTCGCTCAGACAGCTCCGCCGATCACCTCCGGGGAACAACTGCCAGTGCCGGGACGCCCTGTTCCCGCGGATCATTCGCAGCTCTCCGAACACAACATCGAGTGGTTGCAAACGCAGCCACCGCAGGTGCAAATGGAATTCCTGCTGGGGGCAGCGATCAATCACGATCACGGGGCAACCGCCATGATCAACAAGATGGTCGACGACTGGCACGGGAAGGTGCACGACACGCAGAAATTCGATGACCTTTCGACGACGGCTCTTTACTCGAACGACCTGCGAGTGCGCGCGGCGGCGATCGAGATCACCCTGGCCGTGGACAATCTGTCGAAGCGCGAGGAGACTGCCGAGCGAGTGATGGCTTCGGCGGAAAAATCACCGAGTTATCGACCGTACGCTAGCTGGGTGCTGGGCATGCTCGCCAATCGCGGCGTGGAGCCGGAGAAGATTCATGAGTTTCTGCGTGGATATCTGCATAATCCCAACGAGAAGACCCGCCATTGGACGGTAGAGGGCCTGGCACACTTGGGCAGCGATGACACGATCAAGGATTTTCTGGATGTCTTCCGCAATGATCCGTCACTCGAAGTGCGGGAGAGAGCGGGATGCAGCCTGGCCAAGTCGGGCATGCTGACGCGCGAGCAGCGGATGCTGGCCGTTCCGGGACTGATCGAACTGGGAGAGGATCCATCGCTCGACAGTACGACGCGATCGTGGGCCTACCAAGCGCTGCGCGAGATCACGAACGAACGCATCGGAAACGATCCAGCGGCCTGGCGGAACTGGTACAGCACGGCTGCTGCGAAGCGGCGGGACGAGTTTCGGCAGGGCGAACAATGGGCCGTGCTGGGGAATAACTAAGGTCCATCCATACTTCACAAACGGGTTGTTGAGGAACTGGCAGCGACGGTCGGCATGCACGCGCTTTGTATTTTCTCTCCTTCACCTTTGCCAACCGTCCTCACTTCTATTGACGAGGATATCGATGTAGACTTCCAGCTAACCCGGATGTCCGGGACATCCTGAGAGCGAGTGGCGTCCGGCTGGCGAATTCTGAAGCGGGGGGGAGTATGAACCGCAGACCTGCCCGGCTGGTATTCCATGGAGTACTCGCGGCCTCGTTGTTGTGCTGTCTGGTTGCCTGCAAGAAAGCACGTTCCAGCAACCTGGTATGCGGCGACAACTGCGCTTCCTATCAGCACACCGATTCCCTTCCCGAACAACCTCCTCCCGGATCAATCCGCCTCGCCCTCGGAGGCGACTCCAGAGACGACCGCTCTGGGGTTGTGCCGTGGGCGTTCAAAGAGGCCCGGAAGCGGGGCGCGAAGGCGTTCATCTTTCTGGGAGATCTGGAGCTTACTCCGGCAGAAGACGAACTATTCCTGCGAAAGCTTAACGACCTGGGTGACATGCCGTTCTATCCGGCGATGGGGAACCATGAGGTCGAGAGTTTAGGATTTGTCCGACGGGACGAGTTGAAAAGCCGCGAGCGCGTGAAAACGTTTAAACGGAAATTCGTCAAGGTACCGGCGAATCATGCACCGCTCGAAGATAAAGATGAGGTGGCCTACTCCGCGGACATCGCGGGCAACGTTCACTTCATTGCTCTGGACAATGTCAGCCGCAGAGGGGAAGGGTTTGGAACCGACCAGCTGACCTGGCTCGAGCAGGACCTGAAGGACGCGAGCGCGGCAAAGAAGGTCATCCTCGTCGGCATGCACAAAGGGCTCGCAAACAACCCCGTCACCACCCACGCCATGGATGAGGATGGGGCAACCGCCATCAAAGACTCGGCCGCCGCTCTCGCGCTTTTTCAGAAGTACAAGGTCGCCGCGGTCTTCGTAAGCCACAGCCATATGTACGCTGCGTATGACCAGGGCGGCATCCCGGTGCGGCTGACCGGAGGCTTGGGAGCTCCGCTGGTCAAAGGCCTGCCCGAGAGCGAGGGAGGCTTCCATCATTTTCTCCTGGTCGATGTGCCGCCTGGGGAGGGCAAGACCCCGCTACAGGTGGAAGTCGTCAAATTCCCAGGCACACCCACCAAGGACGACGAGGACGAGTCAAAAGAAGTTGAGTAGGAAGCGCAGCACACCGGGCGCAGGCACGACGACCGAAGATGGAGATCTGCCCCTTCAGCCGTTTTGAGTGGTTCGAATCCGCCGCCGGTTTGGTCGATATCGCGGCAAGCTGATACAGTGACAAGCTGTCAGCCATGATTTCGCGAATTCTTGTCAGCGGCGTTTCCGGACCAATCGGCACTGCGCTTCTTCCTCCTCTCAAAACCCGTGGATACGAAATCACGCGGCTCGTTCGCGGCTCGGCAAAAGACGAGGACCAGATCTCGTGGGATCCCGGCAAGCCCATCGACCCTGCGGCGGTTTCCGGCTTCGACGCGGTCGTTCATCTGGCGGGCGAGAGCATTGTCGGACGCTGGACGGACGAGAAGAAACGCAAGATCCGCGACAGCCGGGTCATCGGCACTTCTGCCCTGGCGGAGGCTCTGGCGCACGCGAAGCACAAGCCGCAAGTGTTCGTCTGCAGTTCGGCGATTGGATACTACGGCGACCGGGGCAGCGAAATTTTGAACGAGCAAAGCGCGCCTGGCATTGGGTTCCTTCCTGACGTGTGCCGAGAGTGGGAGGCGGCGACGCGGGCCGCGGCCGTGGCGGGAATTCGAACGGTGCAGATGCGCACCGGCGTTGTGCTCAGCCCACGCGGTGGCGCGCTGGGAAAGATGCTGACGCCGTTCAAGCTGGGTGTAGGCGGAAAGATCGGCGACGGGCAGCAGTGGATGAGCTGGATCGACGTGCAGGATATGGTGGGCGCGATTCACCACATCCTGAAGAGCGATCTGCTCCAGGGGCCGGTGAACATGGTCGCGCCCAGGCCGGTGACCAACACAGAATTCACGCACACGCTGGCCCGTGTGCTCTCGCGGCCCGCGATCTTCCCTGTGCCGGTGTTCGTGGTGAGGCTGGCGTTTGGCGAAATGGGGGAGACCGTGCTGTTGGGCAGCCAGCGCGTCGAACCAACACAACTTGTCATGAGTGGATACCCCTTTCGTTTCGGCACACTGAGAGCGTCGCTGGAGAATCTTCTCAAGGATTAGGCAACGTGCATAAATAAGTACTTCAACTCGGGTATTGCAAATATGATAGCGTTTGTGAATGGTGGGGTCTGCATCCGGTATACGACGACGTTACCAAGAATTGTTACCGGTTTTGGATGAAAGGGGGCGGCGGCGGTTTGCCGCCACTGAGGCCGGCGCCTACGGTTATGGCGGTGTGAGCGTGGTGTCGCGGATCACCGGCATGGCCCGCAGTACGATTGGTCGTGGCGCGGAGGAGATTATTGAGGAGAAGAAGCCGGTGGAAACCGGGCGGGTACGCCAGCCTGGGGGCGAACGCAAGACGAAACGCTCGGAGGATTCCACCCTATTGCCTGACTTGGAACGCCTCGTGGAACCGGCAACCCGTGGCGACCCGATGCGGGTGCTGCGCTGGACATCCAAAAGTCTGCGCCACTTGTCAGAGGCGTTGCACGG
>DATDGW010000368.1:0-2124 GCA_036521895.1 Candidatus Sulfotelmatobacter sp.
TACGCGAGGCACACGGTCTTGAAAGCGCAAGCCGAAATGCAAAGAACGGGCACCGGCCCCGATGAAATGCGCACGGAACAAGCAAGGGTGGATAGCAAGGGACTTTGACCGGGCGGGCCATGACGACCAAGACAAAGCACATCGCCATTTTGCCGGTCGCCGAAGATCCTGGCGGGTCCTTGCCGGCGATCGTTGTCCCCCGCCTGATGCGTATTCAGGATGCCGCCAAATACCTGAGCGCGACGACCTGGCAAGTCGAAACCTTGCTGCGTGAAAAAATCATCCCGTCCTTTGTGCTCGGGAAGCGCCGTGTGGTTGACCGGCTGGAGCTCGACCGCTACGTAGAGAGGCGAAACGCCATGGCGAGAACAGAGGGTGCGCTTCCGGAGAAAGAGGAAATCGTCGTTTCACTAAAGAAGTGAAGCATGGTTTTTGCGAATCCATTGCTCGACGTCATGCCGCAGACTCTGCGCAATCCCGATCATCTCTTCCACTTCGCGATGAGAAATTCCTCCGCCGATGTCGTAACTGCTCACGTTTCTCTTTTTACGGAATGCGTCGAAGGCACCAATGAACTTCGAGTCTTTCCCCACGGTGAGTTCCAGCGATTGAATGACTCGGTAGTGATGACTGTCACGGCCGGCGCGGTATCCTGAGGCTGCAAGGGCGGCCGTCGCGGCCTGCAAAGCCGCGTTATAAGCGATTGCGAACCGCCAATCGTCCGACACATCCTTTGCCTGGCTGTCTTTCAGGTCGCGCGCCACAATTCCAAGCAGATTAGCGATCTCCTGCTTGCTGCTCTTATGCGCGACGAGCCAGCCGTTCTTGACTCAATCGGCGAAACTCACGCTCGTCTCCAATCACGAACAGTTTCTTTTCTTTGGCGACCGCCGACAGAAAGTGATTCTTGGCGGCGAGCTTCTCCCTAAACTCTCGCGGGCCGTACACCGTCGGGTTGACTTCCCGACCCAGCTTCGTCTCCATCTTAGCAAATGTAGAAACCACATCAGAGAAACTTATCTCGCCCACGACCATCAGATCCACGTCGCTCGACGCCTTTTCCTCGCCTCGTGCAATCGAGCCGTACACGAACGCGAGCTTAATGCGATCCTTAAGAGAAGTGAGCGCTTCGTGAAGAATGTCTCGTATTCCAGACGTCTTCGCGAGGATGGTTTTCAGCTCGACGAAAATGGGATTCTTACGATTCGCCTGGTAATAGACTTGACGACCACGACGGACATCTTGGATGAGTCCGGCCTCGCTCAATTGTCGCAGTTCGCGCTGCGTTGCCCCTATTCCTGTTCCGGCGCGACGTGTGATTTCGCGTAGATAGAACTGCTCGTCGGCATGGCCGTAAAGAAGGGCGAGGATCGACCTTCGGCTTCCGCTAAAGAGGATATTCGAGAGCGCTCCGGTTCGTGTACCCATATTGGGTACAATTGTACCAATATTGGGTACATGCGGCATATCGAAATGGCAGGCCATGGCCGCCCAGGAACTGTCCGATCCGAGCGCACGGAGTGAACAAAACCGCTACTCCCCCAGCTGAACATAACAAGCTGAAGAAACGCGCTAACGCTTGTAAAGTTGCAACACAGCAGCGGGCCGCCCATTGGGCCGGCCAACGAATGCGGTTCGAGGAGGCAATCGGCATGGCTCGGCGTCTGGTTCCTTCCTCGTTTGAGTGCGACTGTGGTCACCAGTCGCATTTCTGTGAGGGCACGGTGCGTGACATGGAAGCGGACAGCCGTCGCCGTCACAAACGGATGCTCCTACTGGATTCAGAGGCCGAGGAACACGCTATCGAGTTCGAAAGAGGAGTGGCAACTGCGGTTATTTGTCCGAAGCAGGGTCGCCGCAAAATCATGGGCTAGCGACGCCGATGACGTGGTACCGACAGTAAAATTGTTTAGTCCTGCCCTTTAGTTTGGAACTCATTCGCGCAGCAGCGTGACCTAGAGGAAAGCCTTGCCTTCCAGGTTTCTTCCGGATGGCCGATTATTACCGGCCAATATTTTGAATCACACCCGTAAAAGACATAGGTGAGAAGGGTTTTTCTCTTTCAGTTGGATTTTCTCTTCAGCAGGTGGAGTTCTCTTTCTGCTGAGATCTTGGGAGGTCAAC
>DATDGW010000369.1:0-2744 GCA_036521895.1 Candidatus Sulfotelmatobacter sp.
GGCGACTTTAAGAGTCTCGGCTTCGCGATTGAAGGAGCTAACCCGCTGGCTCAGCCGATCAGAGGGGATTCATCCCAAGTGCGAAACGGGCGGAAGCCGCAGCCGCAGAACTCGCGAATCCGAACCCGCTGGCGCCGTTGCGTCCGCCCGCTCCACTCCCCATCGAAGCCTGAGGGGCCGAGAGGAACAATTCGGAGAGCATCAACCCTCGAGATCGCAGAAGAGCCAGATGGCATACCATTTCCGGTATCTTGAGGAAATGCTGAAGTGCCAGCGCACAGGTTTAGTCATGATGCAGTGCTTTCATTGGGTCAACGGCCAAGGTGCGGACAATCGGGATGAAGCAAGCCATCACCGTACCAATTAACAGCGAGAAGACGACGAGGCATATGGTGGCCGGGTCGAGCGGACGAATTCCAAAAATCCATCTCGCGACCAATTTCGATGATGCGAGGCCTGCCGGAACTCCGACAAGCATACCTAATGTCACTAATCTCACAGCCTCTCCTAAAATGACTCGTCAGAAGAATTCATGGGTAAGCTCCGGCTCCGGCAACTTGCCAAGTGAGTGATAGAGTGCAAGTTCTAGAACGCGGAAGGTGCGAAAGCCGTACGATTTTCTCATGGTGAGTTTGGCTTTGTTGTTCAGACCCTCGACGCGTCCGCTTGAAATCTGCTTTTTGGCCTTGAAGTAGTTGAGGAGAAGTTGCCGGTGGGCGCGTAGCATTCGAGCGATCTTCTTCATGGGCTCGATACGGGAGCGCATGGTTTGATAGCACCAGAAGTCCAGAAACAGGCCCGCCCAGGTGGGCGAGTGGTAGTCCCAGAACTGCTGGAAGTCTTCTTTGAGAAGATAAGCGCGGACGGTTTGCAGGTTGTAGCGGAGCAGATCCCGCAGGCGGAACTTCTGCTGAGAAGTGAGATTCTCTTTGCGCTTGAGGATACACCAGCGGGACTTTTTCAGCAGCGGTTCATGGCCGGCCTGGGCCAGCTTGCGGGTTTCGGCGGCGCGCACGTCGTCCAGGGCCTGGTTCATTTTGGCGACGATATGAAAGCGATCCAGGATGTGGAGCGCCTGGGAGCAGGTCTCTCTGATCACCCGGAGGTACGGTTTCCACATATCCGAGCAGACGAATTCGATTTTGGAGGTGAGATCCTTCCCGATCATGGCGAAGAATCCTTGGAAGGTTTCCACGGTGCGCTCTTTACCGACCCAGAGCAGGCGGGTGAGGTCGGCATCGATCTGGTAGACGAGGGTGAGATATTTGTGGCCTTGGGCATACTGGATCTCATCAACGCCGATCGCCCGGATCGTAGCCAGCGTGCGATGTTCCAGACCCCAGGTGACCACGTACTCGACAGCGTCACAAACTTTTTCCCAGGAGGTGTGGAACGCCTCGGCGGTTTCTGTCCACGACAGCCGGCGCGCCCAGCGAGCCAGAAACAACATGTAGGCTCGCGTCAACTGATGCTTGCCATCGCCCCACGGAACTTCCTCGACCACCACGCCACAGTCCAGGCAATTAACGCGCCGCATGCGGTACAGCAAGAAAACCAGCATTCCCCAGAAGGGGATGAATTCAAAGCGGCGCTCCGGGAGATGATCATAGCCGGGCGCCGGCTGGTGGCAACCCGAGCACACCGCCGCGGACCCGACCCGCGGCCGGACGTCGATTTCGATAACTTTCTGGTCGGGGCTGAAACGATCGTGGTGATAGACGAATCCCCGAAAGCGATGACATTGGTTTAGAATCGTGATCAGTTCCATGGCGAAGCCGGCACCGAAAACCTCCACCATATACCGTCCCACGCCTGGTGCGCATCCGGATCTTTCCCGCTACTGCCGCGATCTCGCCGATTGGCCCCGCTCCTGGATGGGATTCGAAAAAGATCTGCCACCGGGAGAAAAACTCGTGGCCTGTTTCCGCCCGTTCCTGGAGCATCTCGTGGCATCCGGTCTCTCCCGGAAGACCCTTCGCAAACATATCGACAACTTGTGGGTTTTAGGCGGGGAGATCATTCGCGACCTCAACGAAGACCCTTCTCAGAGAAAAGTACCTGTCGAGCGGATACTCTTCGATCTTGTAGATCACGAGGGTGGCCCGCTAATCCATGGCGGCGATTCCGAGGAAGCGCAGCGTTCTCTGGACTCCACTTGCCGCAAAATCCGGCGCTTCCTTAGTCAACAGCCGTTTTAACCCGCTAATTACCCACAAATTTCCCGGACGAGGCACTTTCCGCAACTCAAACGCAGAGATTGGGTGCGGGTCCATTTCGATAATCGCCGCCCAATTTTCCAGACCGTTGCCTCGGGCCTGGCGATGAAGTTCAAGTTGCACCCGCGGCACGATTCGGGGCAACCGGAGTCGGACGAAGTACCAGCCTGAATTCAACCGCCTACCGCGAAATCCTGAATCGCCTTTACACTCTTGGTGGAAATGAGACCTCAAAATCAGGATTCGGGCTTAGCCCTCGCACACTCCCCGAGTAGCATTGGCGGGTGGTCCCGCTCGTCACCGCGCGGGGGCGGGGCGGTGGAGTCCTCTGGGTTACTCCCTTGGCTCGTTTCTGCCAAGCCCTTCTAATGGTTACCCAGCTTACGCCCTCCTCCTCTGCCACGCGCTCAAACGCTTGTCTGGTCGAGCGGTTGATCGGCACCATCCGCCGAGAGTGCTTGGACCGTACGCTGTTCTGGACAACCGCCGATCTCGAAAGCAAACTGCTGGATTTCAAAACTTATTTTA
>DATDGW010000370.1:0-3352 GCA_036521895.1 Candidatus Sulfotelmatobacter sp.
ACACAGCCACAATCGACCGCGAGTACATGGCGCCCCTTGAGGAATTCCAAGCACGCGTTCGTCGCACCAACCAGGCATTGCAGCTGCATGGCCACACCGTTGGCCTTGTCTTTTCCGACGAGCACTATGCCGGCGATGTCCCTTACCTCGGCGGAAATACAAACATTTCCATCGAGCAAGTGGCGGGCATTATCGGGCCAAACGGATTTCACGTCGTGGCGGGCCTGGAGGGCGGCTATGTCGCCGAGCAACTCGCCGACCGCTCCGGCGCAACGGTGCACAAAGTCGAACTGCTGCAATTGGCCGACGAGAAGTATCCCATCCACGCTGAGCGTCTGGAGGACGTGATCAAAGTCGCGGCCGGCAATGACGTTGACCATATCGCTCTGCTGACCCCACGCCAGGTAATCCCCGCAGGTCTGGTCGAATACCTGCAAGACATTTATGGCCGGGACGGCGTTGTCGACGCCCAGGAACTGTACTACCGTGTGAAGTATGAGAAGAGTGAGATCGAAATGCGCCTCATCGCCGATGCGTGCGTCATCGCGGATGCGATGCTGCGCGCCATGCTGGCGGTTCTCCGCCCCGGGCGTCTCGAAACCGAAGTCGCGGCATGGGGCGCCTGGGTCGGGCGCATGCTAGGTTCCGAACGCGATGGGTTCCAGATTATGGTCGGCGCTAATACGGCCAACCGCACGCTGATCGGTCCCGCCTTGAACCGCCAAATTCACGACGGAGATTGGGTTCACTTGGGCGTGGCGCCGAAACGTGATGGCCTAACCGCCTGCGTGCGCCGTTCCGTGATTGCGGTGGACTCGCCCAGGAGAGTTACGCCGGAGCAGAAGTTCTGGTTCGATCTGGTTGAGGAAGGATACGACGTCGGCGAGCGCGAGTATCGCGAAGTCGCGGGCAAACAATTACCCGCGCGGCAGCAGGAGCAATCTCTCGTGGACTTTTTTGCAGGACACTCGCAAGAGATCTCGCGCCGCATTGGCCGGGAAATCAACCTTGCTCAGCAAAAGCCCTACACCGGCACGCACAACTCCGGCTACACCGAATGCCAGGAATTCTTTGGCGCTATCACGCTCGACAGCCATGAACCCTTAGGCAACCAGATTGTCACCATGCTCGACGTAGCCCTGCGCGGAATCGGGGACCGCTGGAATGACGTCGTGATCCCCGGCTTCGACTTCTGCGTGGTAGAGAACACCCTGGGCAAATACGGCACGCGAGTCGAAACGCTGACCAAAGTGCCGATCAACGTGCAAGAGTTGGTGGCTCCCTAGCTATTGAGCCATGGTTCGCCGTCCGAGAACGCAACGACCGAACCTGGTGAGATCCATTCTGCGACGTGTTCATCGGGTCGCTCCCGAATAGTCGGCAAACAGGAATCCACAAGCCACGGCCTCGCGGGGCACAAGATCAAAGACGGAGGACGGGATTGGAAGCACGCTCACCATTCCAGCCATTCTCCAACGGGCCTGTTCTGGATTTCCTCCCGCTGACAGCCACCTACAGCCGGCGCGTCGGAGCTCTATCGCACCCGTTGACCCTGGCGGCCCGATTCTCAATGAGCGCAATCGCTGATTCCCTCCGAAGAAAGAGAGCAATCCTGAGCTGTGTTGGCGTGGGATCGCAGACCGTTGGGGGGGGCGCTGCAGATGAAAATCTTTTCACACGTTGCTAACAGGCGAGATAGGCGTACAATTATTGCCGTTTTGGAATCAAAAAAGGAGATTCCGGCTTAGTCATGTCGTTGCTCCCCAATTTCTGTCGTCGTATCCGCCTCGTGGTCTGCGTGCTCGCCACCGCGCTGTTCATTCTGACAATTTCACGCCCACTTTCCGCCCAGAGCGCGCCCTCAGCACATAAGCGCTTGCTTGGCTATTACCCCGCGTGGTCGAAGTACAACACGCCGCCCTATACCGCAGACCAGATCCCCTACTCGAAGCTCACGCATATCGCGCACGCCTTCGTGCTGCTCACCGCCAAGGCCGACGGTACCCTCGACATCCCCGCAGGCACTATCGAGCCCGCGCTCATCAAGAAGGCACATGCTGCTGGCGTCAAGGTGCTGATTTCAATTGGTGGCGGAGATGGCATCCAAGGTCCCCGCTTCAACAAAATGGCGAAGTCGGAGACTGATCGCCAAGCTTTCGTCGAGAACGTTCACCACTTCCTGACGAAGTATGGGTATGACGGGGTAGACATCGACTGGGAGGTCCCGAACCCTCGCGATCGTGCGAACTGCACCAGGCTCATGCAGGAGCTGCGCAACGAACTGCCGTCGCCCTGGTTGATCTCGATGGCCGTGACAGCCGATCCAAGAAACTACGGACAGGGCCTCGACATTCCGGCTCTCGCTCCTCTGCTCGACTTCATGAACGTCATGACCTACGACTTCTACGGAACGTGGTCCGGCGCAACGGGACTGGTCTCGCCTTTGTTTCAAGACCCGGCCGACCCTCAGCAGGCCGGCAGTGTGAAGACTTCCATGGACCTTTACGCGAACCAGTACGGTGTTCCGATCACGAAACTCAATATCGGCACGCCCTTCTACGGCTACGAATGGGACGGAGTTGACATGCTCTGGGGGCAGTGTTCCGCCTGCGAGAGCTCGTCGCAGAACTACGCCCCATACATCAAGGAGCGCATCAACCAGCAGGGCTGGACGTGGAACCTCGATGGCACGGCGAAGGCTCCTTACTTAATCAATTCAACGATTCCGGGATTTATCACCTATGACGGCCCAGTCTCGACCGCTCGCAAGATTCATTACGTGAAGAAGCGAGGGTTCGGTGGAGTCTTCATGTGGGAACTCAGCGCTGACTACGACGGCTACTCGCAAGACCTCCTCGACGCCATGTACAACGAGTGGACCTCCTCGCGATAACGGGTTTCACAGATCACTGGATTGACGTTAAGAACTCAGAGACGACGGTCTCCCGGGTAATCGTGTTGGCGCCTTGGTCTCTTATAGCGAATGGTCTACGGTTTTGACCCGCCGAACCGCGTTCACATTGGCTCATCCGTGTGAGAGAGAGTGGGGCAAAACGCCTTCCGGGTCTATTGTCGGCCAACCTTACCTTATCGCGATTATGGAAGTTGCCCGTTACTCTGGCATGGTTGGCAAAGTGACGAGCGTTTCCTCAACCCCTCAACCGCCGTATTTTCCTTTTCGATTGGTTACGGGCTACGAAGGCATCCACCCGAGAGCCTAGGGTATGCGTTGAGTTGTCATTTCTTCAACTCCGCCTGCCAATTGAGCACCACTGTGATCGGATTGGGCAACGCATCGTTGCTCTGCGTATTCACCAGGAAGCGCTGACCGTCGCGACTTGGGACGTAGTGC
>DATDGW010000371.1:0-9048 GCA_036521895.1 Candidatus Sulfotelmatobacter sp.
AGGAGATACCGGGCCGCTGCATCTTGCAGCAGCGTTGCAAGTGCCCGTGGTGGCGATCTTCGGACCGACGGATCCGGCGCGCAATGGGCCTTATGGAACGCGCCGCATCGTGTTGCGCAACCCGGCGAGCCCGACTACGCATGCGCGACGGTCGCAGCCGGACGAGGGATTGCTCGAGATCAGCACCGAGGCGGTCGTGGGCGCCGCGCGCCGTCTGCTGGCCGAAGGCAACCGCGGCGGACAGGAGTGTCCGCCCTGCACGGATGGTGCTCATGGCTGAGTGGTCGCGAGTCGCGCGCCGCATCCGGGTGCCGCTGGGATTCGTGTTCGCAGTGCTGTACCTCTGGCTGGCGCGGCCGATGTGGCGGTTCATCGCCTTGGGCGCGATCGTGATTGTGCCCGGGCTTCTGATTCGTGCGCTGGCGTCCGGGCATGTGCGCAAGAACGAGGCGCTGGCGACGTCCGGGCCTTACGCGTACACGCGGAATCCGCTGTATCTCGGGTCGTTACTGATCGGCATAGGCTTTGCGATGGCGGCGCGGAGCTGGTGGGTGGGCGTCGCCTTGGTGGTGATGTTCTTCGCCATCTATGTTCCGGTGATCCGCGATGAAGAGGCATTCCTGCGGCAGAGGTTTAAAGAGTTCGAGGAGTATGCGCGGCGCGTACCGAGGATGTTCCCGAGACTTGCGGCTCGCTCGCAGCCGGACGAGGCTCCAGGAGGCTTCTCCATGGATCTGTATCGG
The DNA here is from genome assembly GCA_036521895.1 of Candidatus Sulfotelmatobacter sp. Classification (GTDB taxonomy): domain Bacteria; phylum Acidobacteriota; class Terriglobia; order Terriglobales; family Acidobacteriaceae; genus Sulfotelmatobacter. The sequence continues at coordinate 744 of DATDGW010000371.1, forward strand.
AAGCACCGCGAGTACAACGCTCTGCTGGGGGCACTGGCGATGCTGGCGGCGCTCATCATCAAGATGACCTGGTTCTCCTGAAATGCTTGGCGACGGCTGACGAGGATGCTTGCTCTAGGAACCCCCTCGGCTCGCTCGGGGCAGGCTCTTCGACTGCTCGGGATGACAGGGGTACGGAGCTTCACTTCTTGGCCAGCAATTGTTTCGCGCGGCTTAATTCTGGACGCGTGGAGTTTGAGCCGTTACAGACCTTCACGAGCATGGCGTAGTATTCGTTCGCCTGGCCTTGCTTGCCTGCCTCTTCGGCCGCGCGGGCGGCGCCGTAGAGGCCATTGAAGCGGTTGGGATTGAGCTTCAAGTCCGTCTGATATTCGGCCAGTGCCTGCTGCGGACGCTTGGCTTCCAGGAGCATTTCGGCAATCATTTCGCGGGTGGGGATGCCTTGTGGTTCGTCTCCCAACGCATCTTCCTTGTCGGCGATGGGGCGTAGAGCTTCGACGGCGGCGTCGTACTTGCCTTCGGAAAACGCGAGCCAGGCTTGGGCCTGTTTCAGATCATTCTCGGTGGCTTCGGCAAAGTCGCTCTTCTTATCGGATACGAACTTCTGATGGATCGCATCGATCGCGGCGACAGCCTTGCCGACTTCGTCCGACTGGTGAAGGTGCGCAGAGCCAATGGCTTTGGCCCAGTAGGTGAAGGAGTCTTCCGCCGTGCCCTCGACAGCTTCAGGCTTGAGCGCAGCGGCGGCCGCCCAGTCGCGCATCTCGACGGGATACAGGGACGCGAAGTGCGCTTGGGTGGCCAGATGCGGATCGAAGCCGACGCCGTACATGTCATGCATCTCGGGCATGGCCTTGACTTCATCCATCAAAGCTCTGGCATCGGCTTCTCGTCCACTTTGCAGGTAGGCGTAGAACAGGAAGTCCATGGCGTGGAACTGGTGGCCCTCGCCACCCATATGCATGGCTGCGGTCTTGCGCGTGGCGGCCACGGAGGCGAGGTTGGAATTGATGTCGTCTTGCCAGAGGCCGACGCGCGCGAAGATGTGCGAAGGCATGTGGAGCGCGTGCGGAGCGGAGGGTGCGACCTGGGCGTAGCGGCGGGCGGCGGGGATGCCGCGCTCGGCCAGTTGCGGCTTGTCGTAGGCGTGAATCAGATAGTGAGCGACGCCGGGATGATCGGGTTCGGCGGCGAACAGCGGCTCCAGAATCGCGGCGGCAGCGAGACGGTTGCCGAAGGTTTCGTCATGGTGCGGCTCGGAAGCCAGCAGAGAGAGTGCGTAGAAGACTGCGGCTTCATGATCGTCGGGGAAACGTTCATAGACCGTCTTCATCGCGTCGGAATAAGCCTTGGCGCTGGCCGCATGTTGGGAGGCGCCGGAATCGTAAAAGGCCAGAATGGCTGCGATGTACGCCCTTTCGCGTGGGGTGGCCGGCTTCGCGAGAAGCGGAGTGTCGGCCAGCTTATTTGCCGCCCTGGCTTCACCCAAACCGCGTTGCATGACCTTCGCGTCGGGCTCGTTCCAGAGTTGGTGCCAGATGCTCATGGCGATTCCCCAGTGCGCCATGGCGCAGTGCGGATCGTTTCGGGCGATGCGCAGGAATTGCTTTTCGGCTTCCTCGTACCAGAACGAATGCAGGAGGGCGATTCCGCGAGCGAAGGGCGGTTGCACAGATGCGGAGCAGGAGACCGGGAAGTGGACTGTACCAAGTTGCGTCGCGGTGAGATCTTCGCGGTGGTGGTGGTTCTTGTCTTCGTCCTCGGCGACGGCCGCGAAAGTGACGAGGACGGAGAACAGCAACAAGCATGCAAGACGTTTCATGGAAGGCCCCACGGGCGAATGTGACGAATTCTAGTCGCCCAGGATTGTGGGGGTCAAACCAGCACGCGAGGCCGACTTTTGGGGATACCCACATTTCTTTCGGACGATTCGGGTAAAATATTTGCTTTCTTATGGTTAGATAATTGAGATCGCGCCCCTTAACGGCAAAATATTGAGCCGGAAGGGCTTACACCTAAAATATTCAGGAATAAGGGGTTTAGCTGGCGGTTTTGGGTCGTTCTTCTGGGTTGCTGCCGGCCCAATTTTCTCTTCGTCATTTCGTAAAATATTCAATTTATTGAGGTTACCGAAGCGGGATGGGCAGCACTCCTCGCAAGATCTTGAGCCGGAATGACTTACACCTAAAACATTCTGGAATAAGGAGTTAACGGATGATCTTGGGCCGCCGGTTCTGGGCTGGGTCTCTGGGTAAAATATTGGATTTTTTGGAGTTACGCTTGGACAGCTGGGGGACTTGACGGCAAGATATTGCGGAATAAGGACTTAGGGTAGGGGTATTTCCCATCGAGACGCTGTCGGTCAGAGGCAGGCAGTAGAGCGCCGGAAACGGCTGCGTCGCCGAGAAGATGGATTTCTCGCACAGGGAAATCATGGTGTGCCTCTCGTCGATTCTCAGCAAAGGTTGTTCGTCACAAGGTTGTTCGTCGCCAGGATTGCGATTCTTGCTGTAGAAAGCTGGGGAAATCGAGCCAGGGCAAGCGCTGGGTCTTGCCCGCCCTTGCGGTTTGCCGATTCGAACCTGTCCTGTTTCTTGCTTCCGAGCCTCAGACCCCATTTCCTCCGGTGTTCGAGGCTCGCGCATTCTCGAACTCGCGCTGCCGCATTTGGGAAGGGTGAAGCGAAATGGCTGTTATCGACAGGTAGTCGAAACTGGGAAAGCCGGAACGTGTCAAAGGAGGCACTTTTACGTTTTCACCACGCGATCAGGATCGCGCACCAATGCCGATGCCAGGACGAGTGCTGTTCCGGCGTAGATCAGTGTGTCGAAGACGTAATTTATCGCCTCCATGATCTCCGCCGTTGTTCCGCCGCGGGCGAGGATCCACATAGGCAGATATAGGAATAGAGCGAGGACGGTCATGAGCGCGCCAATCGAGGTTGCGGCTATCCGAGATTTTTTGTTCAGGGCCAAGCCGATTCCAGCGGCCAGTAGTATCGCCCCCGTGAGGTATCCCCATACGCGAGGGAATGGAACCCATAAGGGCGTCATCTTTTCCAAAGGAAAGCCGGGAGCATACTCTGGATGAAGAAAGAATTCCCCGGCAAAAAAGATCGCAGCCATGGCAATGACGATGCGCCCAAATGAAATCATCCATTTCGATTGTTGCGGGGACGAGGGGCGACGATGCAGTCCGGCGAGAGCCCATGCACCTCCGGCAAGAGAGAGATCGCGTAGCGCGTAGGCCCACGCGAATCGATTTTTGGGCTCCGCGAGCGCATTCGGTATATGCATCATGCAGACAAATAGAAAGAACATCAATCCGAGCAGGGTGGACGACAAGCGTACGAACTTCCTCACCGTAAGACTAGTAGCTGCCGCGAACAGCGCGCATCCGACAAAATACGCCCAGAACACGTGCGCCGGCATCCAGGACGGGACCATATCCGAGACTCTCATGGGGCCGCCGAAATGCTGGGGCGCGAATACGGCGAGTGGAACGGCGATGAAGATACAGCCCAAGGTGATGAGCTTGTCCCAGCCGCGAGCCGCGCTGATCTCTTTTCGTAGTACAAAAACTCCGGCGACCAGATAGATAAGCCCGGCAAGACACATCCAGAAATTGATTGATGAAAGCATCAGAACCACCGCAGGTCGGGAAATTATCTTGTCTACCCGTAGGCAGGCAATAGCCACATAACAGATTTTGGCCATGACCAGGTTCCACAACTCGGAACAGGGTCGATGTAGAGCCGTCCAAACCCACCCACTGTTGGAATATCCACAAGCGCGCGGGATCCACGTCTTCTTCGTGAGGTCCGGCTGATCACAATCTTCTGCTGCAAGAAATTCTGGCTTCCCCTAGAAGTTCGAGTGGTGTATGCTATGTTTCCATAGAAGTTCTAGTGGAGCAACGGAATGGGCAAGAAGGAGCAACCGAACGGAGAGATGTTGAAGGGCACGCTCGACATGATGATCCTGCGAACGCTGGTGGCCGGAGATGCTCACGGGCACACGATCGCGAAGGTGATTGAGCGCTCTTCCGAGGATGTATTGCAGGTGGAGCAGGGGTCGCTCTATCCTGCGCTGCACCGACTGGAAGATCGCGGATGGGTTTCTTCGTATTGGGGTGCGAGCGAGAACAACCGCAAGGCGAAGTTTTACCGGCTGACGGCGTTGGGGACGAGGCAGCTGACTCTTCAGACCAGCCGCTGGCGCCAAATGGCGCGCGCGATTGCTCTCGTGATGGGAGATAAGGCGTTGGAGGGGGGAGGCCGCGAATGAGTTGGCGCAGATGGTTCCGCCGCCACCAGGAAGACGCAGATCTGGTGCGAGAAATCGATCTTCACATCGCCGAAGAGACGCAAGAGAATATTGCGCGCGGAATGTCTCCGGAGGAAGCTCGGCGTCGGGCTTTCGTGAAATTTGGCAATCCGGAACGCGTGCGCGAAGACCTGTGGCAGCAAAACACACTGATCTTCATCGACAATCTCTGGAGAGATTTGAAGTATGCCGCGCGAACACTGTCCCGGTCTCCGGGATTTAGTCTGGTTTCTGTACTGGTGATGACGCTCGGCATCGGGGCCAACGTGGCGCTGTTCACCATTGTGCGTTGCGTGCTTTTGAAACCGCTGCCTTTCCAAGAACCGGCGCAGCTCATCCGACTCTACGAACGCGGCGCGGACGACGAAGTCGCGAACCGAGGTATCGCCGGGGGAGTTTTCTCCGCCTGGCAAACGCACAGCCATAGTTTTTCAAGCTTGGCGCTGCTGGGCACCGGACTGGGTTATAGCCTTTCAGAAGCGGGCGGACAGCTTCCCGAAAAAGTTACATTCGGCGTGTGCTCCTGGACTCTGTTCCCCACGCTGGGTGTGGAACCGGCGTTGGGGCGCAGCTTCACGGCGCGGGATGATCAACCGTCCGCAAGCGCAACTGCCATTCTCACCTGGGGGCTCTGGAAGCGGCGCTTCGGTGGTGATCCGTCGGTTTTAAATCGGACGATTCATCTGGACGGGAAGCCCTACACGATCATCGGCGTAATGCCGTCGTGGTTTGCCTATCCAGACCTGAATGTACAACTGTGGACGTCCATCTATCACGAAGTGCCCGGCGAAGAGATGCAGGCTCTGGATTCTCACGACTGGGTAGCGCTCGGACGCCTGCGGTCGGGAGTGACGGAAGAGCAGGCGACGTCGGAACTCTCGCTGCTCGTGCGCCGCCTTCACGACCAGCACCTCGACAACCCGTTCATCAGCCAGTCGGCGTACGAGCGGCCACTGCTCAAAGATATGGTTGGCGATGTGGAGACGCCGTTGTACGTGCTGTTTGGCGCGACCAGCTGCCTGCTGCTCATCGCTTGCCTGAATATCGCAAGCCTGTGGATTGCGCGCGGAGCGGCACGGCGCAGGGAGCTTGCCATTCGGGCCGCGCTCGGCGGCGGTCGATGGCGCCTTCTTCGCGAGCATTTAACCGAGAGTCTTGTCCTGTCGGCTGCTAGCGGTGCAATCGCTCTTTTCACGGCCTATGCCGCCGTGCAGTGGTTTGTCAGCTCCCGCCAGGACATGACGAGGGTTGAAGCTATTCACATGGATGGCGTGGTGGTTGCCTTTGCGCTGGGGCTGGTCGTGGTCTGCGCGGTGTTCGCGGGATTCACTTCTTCCCTTTCCATCAAGAGCAAACCTATTCTTGATTCCCTTCGCGACTCCTCGCGCTCGCACAGCGAGGGGCATGAACGAATCCGGCTTCGGGAGTGGCTGCTTGCCCTGGAGGTGGGGCTCACGGTCGTCCTGCTAGTGGGCGCAGGCCTCTTGGTCAAGAGTTACAGACAGCTGCGTTCTTCCGATCTGGGCTGCGCCACCGACAACGTACTCACCATGCAATTCAGCCTGCCGGACAACAACTATGCGAATTCCATGCAGCGGTCGAACTTCTTCGCTGGTTTACTCGCGCGGGTGCGATCTCTGCCCGGGGTTGACGCTGCCGGGTTCGTGCGAGCCGTCCCTGGTCAGGGCTATGGTGGAGACGCCGGGTTTGCGATCGCGGAGCATCCTCCTTTGCCCGCGGGTCAGATGCAGTCAGCGATCGTGCGGTGGGCTGATCCGGGTTACTTCCAGGCCATGGGAATTCCACTGATTCGCGGAGCTATCTTCGACGACAGCCAGCGATTGGAAAAGGCCAGCCGGGTCGTGATCAGCGAGTCGTTCGCGCGGCAATATTTTGGCGCTGGCGATCCGATTGGCAAGCATCTGCTGACGCTGGGCGGCAAGCCCTTCGAAATTTCCGGAATCGTGGGGGACACGCGCTTCACGGTTTCGAAGCCTGCTCAGCCCATGATGTATTTCTCCATCTACAGTGGCGAGTTCGGCAGCACAGGGCTCGTGGTGCGCTCTGCTCTCGATGTGAACACACTCGCGTTGCCCATACAGCGCGCCGTGCAACAGATGGACCCTGAACTGGCGGTCATGGACATCTTGACCATGAACCAAATCCTTGGCCGGGACACTCTGGATGCAAGTTTCGACGCGATTCTGCTCCTGGTGTTTTCGGTGCTGTCCTTGCTGCTCGCGGCGGTGGGGCTGTTCGGCGTTCTCTCGTACAGCGTGGCACGGCGCACGACTGAGATTGGAATTCGTATCGCGCTTGGAGCGCAGCGCGACCAGGTGTTACGCCTAATCCTCCGTGAAGGTTTGCGGCCGGCTGTTGTGGGACTGGTGCTCGGCCTGCTCGCCAGCGTTGGCGTCACTCGGCTGGTCGAGTCGATGCTCTACCAGACACAGCCGCTGGACCCCAGTGTCTTTCTGTCGGTGACGGCGACGCTGCTGCTGGTGGCCGCTGTCGCCTGCGTGTGGCCGGCATGGAGCACCTCGCGGCTTGATCCGATGGAGACCCTTAGGTCGGATTAGGCATGGACGCATTATCTTCCGTGCGAGCGCAGAACCAGATTCCTCCCTTTGGTCGGAATGACAAGAATCTGGAGTGAAGTGGCGTTTACAGCCAGAGGAGAGGGAGGAGGCCGGCGGCGGCTAGGGCCACTAGCAGGGAGAGGCTTTGCGTGCCGGTTTTTCGGTCGGCCAAGCAATAGGAGTAGATGCCTTTGACGAGGTTGTTGCTCGCGGCCGCGATCATCACGGCGGTGGCGGCGACTTTGAGCGGAGTCAACGTCCCGGCGGCCTGGGTCATGCCCATGATGAAGGGATCGACGTCGGTCACGCCCATGATGGCGGCGAGAATGTTAACGCCGGCGTGGCCGAGGTCGGTGACGGCTAACTGAGTGGCGATCAGCATCCCCACGAACAATCCAGCAAACAGAAACGCGGCCATGAGTTCGAGGGGGTTGCCGGGCTCGAATTCGCGCTTGATCTGAGAGTCCACCGCGTCTGGCCTGCGGGACCAGAACAATCCAGTGGCGATAGCGACGGCGGCGAGGGCGAGAAATGGCAGCGCGAGCATTGCGCCCAAATGACGATTGAAGAGCGTGAGGAGAGCGACCAGGCGGAGATACATCACGCCCGAGGCGATCAGGATGCCACCGGCGAACAGGTGCGGACGGCGTTCACGAGCGGCTCTCCGTGACATCGCGACCGTGGTTACGGTGGAGGAGTAGGCACCGCCGAGGAAAGCAGCGAGCAGGACTCCGCCCTTTTCTTTGGTAACTTTCTGCAAAACATAGCTGCCATAAGAGATCGTGCTGACGGCGGCAACGACCAGCCAGGTTTTGAACGGGTTGATATGAAACCGTCCAAACTCTTGATGGGGGAGAGTGGGGAGAATGACCGCGGTGAGCAGCAGGAACTTGGCGAAGGTGAGGATCTCTTGCGGGGCGGTGCGGCTGGCGAGCGTTTCGAGACCGACTTTCAGTTCGAGAAGCAAGAGGCTGGCGACACTGAGAGCGGTGGCGATCCAGATGTGGTCGTAGTAGACGAGGGCGCCGACGAGGTACGTCGTGAGCCCGGACATTTCCGAGGTCACCCCGGCGATCTGGGAGCTGGAGAGTTTGTGCCAGTACGAGAGCAGCAGGAAACCGCCAACCACAAGGAATCCCAAGGTGACCGGAAGCAGTTGCGCGCCCGAGAGAAGAGCGATGGAGTAGCCGATGAATCCGATCAGAGGGAAGGTGCGGACTCCGCCGAAGGAGTAGGAACCGACGGCGGTTTTGTGTTCTTCGCGCTCGAGTCCGATGAGGAAGGACAGGAAGAGAACCAAGACAATTTTCACTGCATCGGGGGGCAGCCAGTGGTAGAGGTCCACTTTCGAGTTGGGCTCCTGAGATGCTGGCAGTATAGACCGGCGCGGGGGAAAAGCGG
>DATDGW010000372.1:0-2103 GCA_036521895.1 Candidatus Sulfotelmatobacter sp.
TTGGTTTGGGGAGAACCGCAAACAAAAGACCCAAGCCAACTGTGACATTGACCCCGACGGAGCCAACTATGACATTGACCCCATCACTCATAAGCATACTCGAAATCCACAATCTGTCCAGTGGGGCGAAGCAGGCCCTGCTGGGTTTGTTATCGTTCCGTAATCGGCAGACGGGGCGGTGCTGTCCGAAGATCGCGACATTGAGGATGCGTCTAGGGGGGATCTCCGATGCGACTGTGCGGCGTTGGCTGCGCGAACTCCGCCTCGCCGGAATCGTGCGGGCGTCCAGGCATCGGTGCTCGAATTCCTACGACTTCGAGTTTTCCACAAACTGTGGAAAACAAACTGTGGATTCCTGTGGAAAAGCAAATCGAGACCGGTCAAATATGACCGGTCAAGACCGGTCAAATATGAGCGGTGCGTTAGAACCTATTGTATTGAACTATGTCAAAGAGTGCGGCGGCGGCGATAACTACGAGGCAACGCCGCCGCCGCTGGAAATCCCAAAACAAAGACAAAAACCAACACCAAAAACGCCGGTCGAGCGAAAGCCGCCCGCACGGGCCCAGACCAGCGAGCCGGATGAATCCGAAACTGCCGTCGTACGCCAATCCCTTCATGCATTGGCCCAGCAAGCCCACCTGCCGCCGCCAGACGATGGCTTGGTGCGACTGGTGATCGAAGCAGCGCGGGGCGCGACCGGCGAGCAAATCAACGCGGTACTGGTCGCGTTATGGAAAAGCGGTCAGCTCGCAAAGATGCGCGGGTGGGGCTTCGTTCCGATCAAAATTGGCGATTGCTTTGGCCGGAGGGCAACGGCATGACGAAGACCTCGCTGGCTGATACCGTCTACTGCAAAGAACTGGATCGCCTGCGCATGCTGGCGGGTTTTCCCGAGGTGCCCGCTGCGCATCAGGGCATGGTCCGCGCCCTGCGGCGGATCACCTGCGAGAAGAGTTTCCTGCACGAGCTGATCACGTACTTCGTGGACAACGCGGAAAAGTGCCCGACGCCCGACAGGCTGATCGAGCGTGCGGGCATCCTGCGCGCCAGCAGTGAGCGTAAGCCGCTGGGCAGCGTGTCGTGTCTGAAATGCAATGGCACCGGCTGGGTGCATTTCACGAAAACCATAACCGCGGGAGGGATGGAGCCGTACGAGGCTGAATTCTGCCTTCGCTGCGCGTGTGCACCGGCGAAGACGGGGGTGGCGTGAATGGCGGACATGTCGACACTTGCGAATCCATTCCACGTCTGGGCCCAGGTGGCGCGCGGGCTGCGCGACCGCTTCGTTGCCGAGCTGGGCGAAAAACGGCCCTACAGCCCGTACACGGGCCACATTCTCGGCATGCTCGCGGCCACCATCACGCGTTGCGAGCACATGGGGATTGCCGTGCGGCACCTGCAGGAGAAAGACCCGGACGCCCTCGCGGCGTTCCTGCGGGCTCTGGGGAAACCGTGAGCGCGAGGACCACGCATCATCCAGCAGGGATGGGCCACGCCAACCGGTTGGTGTGTCTGCGGACGTTGTAATGGTCCCCGCAGCCGCCATTGTACGCCAAGTTGCGCCGCATTGGTGTATTATTGGCGTCTTAGAGACGCCGAGACGCAGTGGTCGAAAATATGAATGACAAGCCGCCCAAGACAATTGATGAACGCCTGGAGTTCCTGCTCACCTCCACCGAGTCCCTGCATGCGAGCACTCAGGAACTGCATGCCATGATGGCCGGGCAAGCCGAGCAGATGAAAGCTGCCGACCAAAAACAAAGAGCCCTGCAGCATGCTCTGCTCGCTGGGATTCGGGAGTTCCTGAAGGGCCTGGATAATGGCGACCAGTAATGCCGAAGAAGAAGCTGCCATCCATCTCCCTGGTGCCGGTCGCCCGCGAGCTGACCGACGACGACCTCGACGTGATCGTTACACTTGCGCGCAAGCGGGCCGATATGGTGGGTGAGATGCGCGCGGCGCTGTTGGCCGGTGATAACGAGCTGGCGCTACGGCTGGCGCGCAAAGTGGCCGGGTTGGAGGAGGCCGCGTAGAGGAGGGATTACCCGGCGCGCCGCGCCCAGGCTGGAGAGCTGAAACGCGGCGTGCCGGATCTGGTTT
>DATDGW010000373.1:0-4588 GCA_036521895.1 Candidatus Sulfotelmatobacter sp.
CCAACGGCGATGTGCAAATCATCAGTACACCCAACCAGGACAGCCCCATCTCCCAAGGCCTCTACCCGATCTTCGGCAACGACGTCTGGGAGCACGCCTACTACCTGAAATACAACAACCGCCGTCCCGAATATCTCGCCGCCTGGTGGAACGTCATCAACTGGGACGAAATCAACAAACGCTATGCCACCTTCAAATCCGGCAAGTCAGTCCAAGAGCCGGCCATGGCTCGCTAGGATCGCCACAAAACACGTAGCCCCGGACGCATTCGTCCGGGGCTATTTTCTTTTATCTCCGTACCGAGCTAAGCAACCGACCGCGCATACTGCTCTGGCTGCTTCTCGAATTTCTTCTTGCACTCCTCCGAGCAGAAGCTGTACTTCTTCCCGCCGTACTGCGTCTGATATTGAGAATTATTCTCATCAACGTTCATTCCGCAAACCGGATCCTTTGTCATCGTTCATCTCCTATATGAATTTTCTTCCTAAGAACGATTGTCGCCCCCTCCTCCCCAACTTCCGCTCAGGTAGTTCCTGTAGTCCAGTAGCGCCGGCGTCCCGCCGGCTGCGAGGGCATCCTGCCCTCGCACTAGAAATCACCGTACACAAGTAGGTTCAAAAACGAACCTCCACGATTCGCGGAACCAGCTCACACGAATCTCCGTACAATCCCTCAGACACATGCCCGTCTCCCGCCGCGCCCGTTACGGACTCTTACTCCTGACTCTCTACCTCACCCTCTGCACCGTCGGCGGCATCTTCCTCGCCGGCGGCACACTCCACCCCGCACGCCGCCCGCTCACCGCAGACGAAGTCACCGCGGTCCGCGACTCCGCCCACGCCCTCAACGCCGCGCTCACCGACGTCACCATCACGACAGCTGACAACCTGGCCCTCCGCGCCTGGACTATCCATCCCCACCAAGCCAACGGCGACGCCGTCCTCCTCCTCCACGGCCTCGGCGACAACCGCGTCGGCATGACCGGATACGCGCAACTCCTCCTCGCCCACGGATTCACCGTCCTTCTCCCCGACGCCCGCTCCCACGGCACCAGCGGCGGCCCGCTCGCCACGCACGGCCTCCTCGAGCGCAACGACATCCATCAATGGTTTGATTTTCTCGAAGCGCAAGATCATCCCCGCTGCATCTTCGCCCTCGGCGAATCCATGGGTGCCTCGCAACTCCTGCAATCACTCGACACGCACCCGCACCTCTGCGCCGCAGTCGCCGAATCCCCCTTCGCAAATTTTCGCGAGATCGCCTACGACCGCATGGGACAACCCTTCCATTTAGGGCCCTGGGTCGGACGCACCATACTCCGTCCGCTGGTGGAAGTAGCCTTCCTCCGCGCGCGCCTGAAGTACCACTTGAGAATGGAAGACATCTCGCCGGAAGATTCTGTCGCAGCCACCAAAATCCCGGTCCTCCTAATCCACGGCCAAATCGACAGCAACATCCCCGTGCGTCACTCGCAACGCATCCACGCCCGCGCCCCAAACACAAACCTGTGGGAAGTTCCCAACGCCGACCACTGCGGCGCTCTCAGCACGGCGCCGGAACAATTCGAACACCGCCTCCTAGCCTGGTTCGCCAAAAACTAGCACCACACAAGAGTAGCGCCGGCGTCCCGCTGGCTATCGCGAGGACATCTTGCCCTCGCGCCGCCATGGACCTATGATCCTGTCGGTCATCATTCCTGCGAAGTTGAATGCATGAAGCCTCTTGCTCGCTCATCACATAATTTCCTGCACGTCGCTCTCATTTCGGCAGAACTGTGGACCCAGAATCCCATCCCAATTCTCAACGCGCCGGCTCATTTTGTTAACCTGCCAATCACTTACGTAATGTCGCGAGGGCCATTCTGGTCCCCCCCCAATTTTCTTGGACCGGCGGGTTGGTGTTGCCTGACCTACCCGTTCTTCGCGCTGCCAGCATGGTGCTACGTGGGTTTCGGAATCGACGCGCTTCTTGGACGCAAGCGCATCCGCACGACAAACCTAATCGTGAGCTTAATTCTCGTGATGCTCCTCGGCACACTTGCCGCGGTTCTGCGTTTTGGTCTGATCAAGATCCGGGCGTGGTCCCCGGGCTGAAGTCATGCTTCACCCTTTGGACATTCTTGTTCGCAATCCCGTTCGCCGCTTGGTTACGGCAGAAATACGGAAGACAATCTACGGAGTGATTGAGCCGTGTTAGGGCCAGGGGCTGACCACTAATGCCGCTTGTACACCTCCCCACCCTTCATCACAAAATCCACCTTCTCCATCACCGACACATCCCCCAACGGATCCCCCGGCACCGCCACAATATCCGCCAACTTCCCCGCCTCAATCGTCCCCAACGAATCTTGCATCCCCAACAACTCCGCCGCCGTCACCGTCGCCGACCGAATCGCCTGCGCCGGAGTCATCCCAAACTTCACCATCGACGCAAACTCCTTCGCCGGGTTGATCTTCCAATCAAACCCGCCCGCGTCGGTCCCAAACGCAATCTTCACGCCAGCCTTCATCGCCCGCCGAAACGTGTCCTCATGAATCTGAATCATCTTCATCCATACCGGAGCCCCTTCCGCCGCCCGCCCCTGCGCCACATACTCTCCCACAAAAATCGTCGGCACATAAAAAGTCCCGCGCGCCGCCATGGTCTTCAAATCTTCGTCCGCAATGTAGTTGCCATGCTCGATCGTATCCACGCCCGCCTCAACGGAATTGTGCACCCCATGCAGCGCCATCGCATGCGATGCAACTCTATGCCGCTGCCGGTGCGCCTCGTCGACAATCGCCTTCAATTCGTCCAAAGTAAACGTAGGAATATCGTCGAGCACTCCATCCTCGCGCACACGATACGACCGATCGCTGTACACCTTGATCCAATCCGCCCCATGACTGATCTGTTCCCGCACGGCCGCCCGAGCGTTGTCCGCACCGTCGACCAGCTGCACACCATGCGGCACCGTCACACTCGGCGCATATCCCTGCAACGGATAAGCCCCCGTCACATCGAGAGCCCGCGTCGCCACCTGCATCCGCGGCCCCGGAATCACTCCGCCGTTGATCGCCTTCTTCACATCGGCATCGGCGTACCCCGCACCCTCAGTCTCCAGGTCGCGAATCGACGTGAACCCGTACTCCAGCGCCCGCCGCGCATTCACCGTCGCCAGAATCGTCCGGTACTCCGGCGACTGCTTCAGCAGCTGCTCATCATAATCCGCCGCCGTAATGTCCCCCTGCAGCAAAATATGCGTGTGCGTATCGATGAGCCCGGGAAGACAAGTCTCGCGCGACAGATCGACGACCTCCACTCCGCCAGGAGCGCTGCTAGCAACCTCCTTGATCCTCTCTCCCTCCATCACGACAACAACATTCTTGCGCACCGCATCCCCGCGCGAATCAAACAGACTCCCGCACCGCAGCGCAACGGTCTTAGTCGTCGCGGTCTGCCCAAAAAGGCATACGCAAAGCGCAAAAAAGAGAATCCCGAAAACTCCAAGCGCCAGTCTCCGCATCGCTCCTCCTCAACTGAGAACTGCCGTTCTGCATTTCCTGTGCGCCCTCTGTGGATATTCCGGTTGCCCACTCTACCAGATTTCCTCGGCAGTGCTGCTCCTGCATGAGAACTAGCGCAATCTCGTGGCCCAACCACACCTCCCTCAGCTGTTGCTTCAGCCGTCTCCATCCGCGAAAATCCGTGGCCACGCTTTTCCTCAATTGCACCAAAAATACTGAATTGACCCCAGCCCGTTTCGCTCGTACAGTCTCCTTCGCCTTCATAAAAATCCAAGTCGTTCCAGGTGGCCAAAACCGGTTGGCAATCGCACTCAAAAAATCAGCAGAAAGCCTAGTTCTCAGGTCAGCGCCACATGAAATCAGAGCAATGGAAGACATACCGCACGCGTTTCTTAGTCAAAGCCAAACAACTCAGTTCCAGCCTCAGCTTCGTCGACCATCTCGGCCGCCAGCATTGCGGACGCAAAGGCGATTACCTCGTCGAATCCTCCGACGGCGTTCTCAGCATCGCCCCGCGCCGCATCTTCGAGGACATCTACGTCCCCATGACCCTGCGCCACGAACCGGGGAGGAATGAGCCAAGACCCGGCCCCCTGACGGTTGAGCCACTCCAGATCGAAGAGGTCAAGCTCGCCAAGTCGCCAGCCACCCATGAACGGGCCGACACGGCAAGCCGAAAACTTCCTCAATCCTGCCGCATCCGTCCCAGCTCCGGTTTGGGCTTGATGTAGCACACGTAGCCCCGGACGCATTCGTCCGGGGCCGCCGCAGTCCATGAGGAGAGCGGGTTCTAGCAGACGACGGCGAGTTCCGAAGGCGCGAAACGCGGATCCTTGAAGCAGGGCACGTGAGGTAATGACCGCAAAACGGAGATCTAAGCCCCGACGGGGCGAAAGTAAGAACCACGGCAACCCCAGCCCCTGCCGTGAGATAAGGGGTATCGAACAAATACACGCACCCTTCGTTTTCCACAATGTGGAAAACGAGGTCAGAAACCCGCACCAAGCCCGTCATTGCTAGGGATACAACCTGTAGTGTTTCCCTCTTGACAGCTACTATCTGCGGGAGTAACTTTGCAATCC
>DATDGW010000374.1:0-13208 GCA_036521895.1 Candidatus Sulfotelmatobacter sp.
GCCGGTTGGATGCGGCGAAATCGAAGTGGGGGTTGTGATTCACTTGTTCGAATGGGGGGATGCGTATGGAAAACGGGCAGAAGAGTAATGACTCGCTCCGACCGGTCGAGAGGTATGACGTGGGCCACGTGCAGGAAGTGATTCGGCAGGCGCACGGAGAGCTGCGCCAGCTGCTACAACAACGTGCGGAAATCATGAAACGCATCGGTACCGTCAAGCAGACCATCTCCGGCCTAGCGAATCTGTTTGGCGACTCAGTCTTGACCGAGGAACTGATGGAACTAGTCGACCGCAAGAGTAGCGGCCGCCAGCCAGGCTTCACCAAGGCTTGTCGCATGATTCTGATGCAGGCCGGGCACGCCATGAATGCGCGGGATATTTGCGACTATTTCCAGCAGAAAATGCCGGCTTTGCTGGCGCGACACAAGGATCCGATGGCGTCGGTCACCACCGTGCTGAATCGGCTGGTGGAATATGGCGAGGCACAGGCCGTAGTGTCCAACGGCAGACGCGCCTGGCTCTGGGTGGCTGACCTACCCACAGAGGCTTCCGGAGCGGAAGCCGGCCTCGTAGCTTAGGCGTAGTTGAGCGGGCAACGACTCTCTTCAAACCAGTTGAGCGTTCAAGCTCGCTTCTGCTGCGGTCTGCCCTAACTCGGGGGCAGCAGCATTCCCTTTTCCAAGTGCCGCGTCACATGCGCGTACGACGCGGCATGGGGATCGTGCGTTACCATCACAATCGTCTTGTGGAAATCCTCATTCAACCTCTTCAGAATCTCTAACACTTCGGTCGCGGAATGGCTGTCCAGGTCCCCGGTCGGTTCGTCGGCAAGCAGCAAGGTCGGATCGCTCACGATCGCTCGGGCTATGGCCACGCGCTGTTCCTGTCCACCGGAGAGTTGCTTGGGTAAATGGCCGACGCGATCTTCGAGGCCAACCAGCTTGAGCGCGGTCAGAACGTGGTCGCGGCGCTGCTGCGCGGTCAGTTTGGTCAAGAGCAGCGGCAGTTCCACATTCTCGAAAGCAGTGAGCACGGGAATCAGATTGAACGTCTGAAAGACGTAGCCAATGTGCTCATTGCGCCAGCGGGCAGTCTGCGAGTCATTGAAGCGGAAAATATCCTGCCCCTGCACGAGCAGTTCGCCGCTGGTCGGCCGGTCGATAGCCGCGATCATATTCAGCAGCGTCGTCTTGCCCGATCCTGACGGACCCATCAGGGCGAGAAATTCTCCCTTGGCAATGTCGATCGACACGTCATCGAGCGCCGTCACTTGAAAGGCATCACGCTTGAAGACCTTGCTGACGCCGCGAACCTGTACAACTTTCGTTCCCGTGGCAACGTTTGCTTGTGCAACTGTGCTCATGATTGCCCCTTAATTTTAATTTTATCTCCGTCTTTCAATGTCACTGGCGCCGTAGTGATCACGCTTTCGCCCCCGACCAGCCCGTCGACGAGCGCACCGTCGCTGCGCTGACCTAGGACGTGAATCTCGCGAGCGACGGCTTTGCCGTTGTACGCGATCAATACGATCTTTTTGCCGTCGCGATCCCGAATCGCGGTCGAGGGCACGTAGACTCCCGCCGGTTCCCTAGAAGTCTTGGGCACATCATTGGCCAGGAATTTCACCGTCGCATTCATTTCCGGCCGCAGCTGAACGTCAGGGTACTTGCCGGGGTTGAGCACCTGCACCTTCACCTGCACGGTCGCCTTCTGTCGGTTGGCTTCCGGTGAGATTTGGGCGATGACCCCGTTGTATTGCTTATCGGGGTACGCGTCGGTGGTCACAATTGCTTTCTGCGTCGGGCTCAGCCGGGCGAAGTCCGCCTGCGCGATGTCGAGTTCGACCTGAAGGTCGTTCAAATCTGCGAGCGAGACGACGGATCCCTGAGGGCCGCCCGCCGCCGCGCTGGCAAACTGCGCCGTGATGAGTTCGCCCTTTTCTGCGGTGCGGTCGAGAATCGTTCCAGTTACCGGCGCTCGGATCACCGTGGCATCTAGTTGGGATTGTGCATAATCCAGCTGGCCCTGAGCTTGCATCAGCGCGCCCTGCGCGCGGGCGATCTCTTCTGCCCGGGGTCCAATTTTTGACAGCTGAAATGCCTTCCCCAGGGAATTCACACGCTCCCGATCGGCCTCGAATTTCGCCGTAGCATCGTCCAGTTGCTGCCGCGAAACCACGCCGCTGCCCGCCAACTCCTTCGTGCGGTCCAGCGTGATCTTGTCGTTCGCCAACGTGGCCCGCGCTTCGTCGAGATTGTGCTGCGCCTGCTGCACTTCCTCAGGGCGGGATCCGTGCTGCAATTCGTCAAGGTAGGCGCGCGCATTGGCCACCGCACCCTTGGATTGCTCATAGGCCGCACGGAACTCTTGATCTTCCAAGCGGACCAGCACCTGGCCTTCCTTTACCTTGTCGCCCTTCTCCACGCCGATCCAAGCCAGGCGGCCGGTGACCTTGGAGTTCACATTGATCGTGTGATGCGCCACGATGTAGCCGGTAGCCGAGAGCACCGTACCCCCGGCGTCATTGCCGCTGGTCTCCGCGGTGGCGCGAACGGCCTCTACCTCGGGCACGTCGGACGCCAACAGACGGTACGCCAGCGCGATCACGCCAAGCAGGACAACGACAGCGATACCACCGAGGATGTAGCGGCGCGCCCAGGCCGGCGGCTCTCCGCCAGAGTCGCCGCGCTGCGTGCGGTCGATGCGCAAGCTCTGCAGGTCTTCATGTTTTGTGTCAATCGCCATAAGCATGATTACGCTCTAACTCCCCAAATAGTTTCCCGTCTCAGTTAGCCGCGTAGTGCATTGAGAATATTCTGCCGCGCCGCATGCCACGCAGGGGCCAGCCCGCCGATGAATCCCATGATCAGCGCGAACAGAATTGCGTACAGCGCCACCTTCCATGTTATTTGCAAGGCAAACACCACCTCGCTGAATGTGACGGCGTTCGACGTGCCGGTTTGCATGCCATTGAACGGAAGCATCAGCAGGATTCCTGCCGCGGCGCCCAGCAATGCCAACAGCAAAGACTCCAGGACGAATGACGTCAGAATCGCAGGCCGCGAGAAACCAATCACCCGCAGAGTGGCAATCTCGCGTCCGCGATATGCCACCGCCGCATACATCGTGTTCATGGCCGCAAAGATTGAGCCGATCGCCATGATGAACCCCACCACGAATCCAATGACTCTGATCGGCGCACCGGAACTGGTCTGCTTGGCGTAGTAGTCGGTTTCGAGCAGGCCTTCGAGTTTTAGCCTTTGATCGTCACTGACCTGGTTCTTGAGCGCCTCGGCGGAGATGGGATCAGTCGCGCGCAAGTACGCCGACGAGTAGCCGCCCTGGCGATCGAAATCCGATGCCATTTGATTCACATCACCCCACACTTCGGACTCGTAAGCCGACCCACCTGCGTCAAACACTCCCACGACCTTCCATGACCCTTTGCCAAATTCCATGGTGTCACCAATGTTGGCGTGCGAAAAGCGGCGCTGAATCGATTTGCTGACCACAACTTCGCGTTGTCCCGTCTGGAACCAGCGTCCCTCCACCAACTTGACGCTCGGCGGCTTTCCTGGCTCGTTGGGCAGTTGCCGCATTTCCAGACCATCGGGCATCATGCCCCGCACCGTGACGTTGACTTCCCCGGTGCCGTCTTTGCGCGGCAGGATGATCACGACCACCCACTCGCCCGAAGCCATCGGCTCTCCATGACTGTCCTTGGCAATGCCGGGAAGCGTCCTCAACGTCGGAAAAAGCGACGCATCGAACCCCCCCGAAAGCTCTGCTTCCGAGCCCTTGCGCAGCACGAGAACATTCTTCGGGCTGCCGCTGCTGACAAAAGCGCGGTTCAGGCCCGCGATGAGCGCCATCAGAAAGATCGCTGTCGTCACCGTGAGCGCGATGCCCAGAGCGGTCATGACGGTGAGCCCCTTGCGGAGCCTTAAATTGCGAACGTTATAGCTGATCGGTATCGCCATAATTAACCCTTATCCCTGTAGCGCCACGAACAGCCGCCGAGACGAGCAAGGTTTCAACCGATGTGGCGCAACCCGTCGACAATGTTCATGCGCGACGCGTTATACGCCGGCAAATAGCCACTCACCAGTCCCAATATCAGGGACACCAGAATCGACAGGCCAGCTGTGGCCCATCTCACTTTCATGTTAAGCGGGATTCCCAGTCCAATGAAGCTGTGCGTCAGAAGCGCGATCACGGGAATCGCCACCAGCACTCCAATCACTCCGCCGGCAACGGCTAGGGCCACCGACTCGCTCACGAAAATCGAGAGCACCCGCTGGCGCGTGAAGCCCAGGGTTTTCAGCACGGCGACTTCGCGCGTCCGGCTGCGCACCGACATCGCCATCGTGTTGGCCGAAACCAGCATGATGGTGAACACAACCGCTCCGCAGATGCCGAGGATGAACGCCTTGATGTTTCCCAGCGAAGCGACAAAGCCCAACTGGAATGCTCGCTCGCTCTCGGTTTTTGTCTGCAGCGGAGAGTTGCGAAACATGCTGTCGATCTCTCTCGACGCTCTCGACACATTCTCCGGCGAGTCGATCTGCGCGGCGTACCAGCCCGCTTGCCCCTTGAACCAGGGCACCGCCTCTTCCAGATACTTGGCGTTGAAGTACAACGCGTTCTGCGGAGGGTCGCGATGATAAATGCCCCGAATCGTCAGATCAAGGTTCGCGGGAAAGATATTCCCCTGCAAGGTAATGTGGTCGCCGATCTTCCAGCCATATTTCGTCGCGAGCGTCACATCTACCAAGGCGCCCGCGCGATCCTGCTGCCAGGCCTTTACCTGGTCGGGCGGGACAATCTTGTCCGACGCAACCTTAAGATATTCGTCCGGATCGGTGCCTATCTGGGCAAAGAAGTGTTCGGGCCGGTCATCGATGTAGCGCCCTCCGAACCAGGTCAGCGGCGCCACCGCGGTCACCCCTGGAACGCTACGGATCTTGTCGCGGTAAAACGCCGGCAGAAAAAACGCCAGCGAAACGCGATCGCGAACAATCAAGCGGCGCGAGGCTTCGGGCGCAACCTGGTCCACGTAGAATGAGCGCCAGATGCAGATCATGAGCGTGAGCAATAACAGCGAGAAGCTGATGCTGATCATGGTCAGCAGGCTGCGTCGCTTGTTCCGAAATGTATTGCGCACGACAAAACTGCCCAAGGTCATCACTTCACCCGATGTGCCGTAGTCCGTCGACGATGTTGATCCGAGACGCGGTGTAGGAAGGTACGGCGGAACTCAACAGTCCTACCAAACCGGACGTCAACATGGCGACGACCCAAATTCCGACCGTCACTTTCATGGGGAAAAAGCTGATGAACTGTGGAGAATGGGTTAGGCCGTAAACCATCAGCCACCCGAGGCCCGCCCCGATCAGGCCGCCTGCCAACGACAAAGCCACCGCTTCGCTGACGAACAGGCCCAGGACGCCGCGCTTGGTGAATCCCAGCGTCTTCAGAACCGCCACCTCGCGCGTCCGTTCGCGAATCGACATCGCCATGGTGTTGGCCGAGACCAGCAACGTCGCAAACACCACCGCCGAGCAGATGCTCAGGATGAACGCCTTCACATTGCCCATCATGGCTACGAATTCCAGCCCGAATGCTTTCTCGCTTTCGGACTTGGTCGGCTGTGGAGAGTTACGGAAGGTGTCGTCCACGGCGCTGGCGATTTTACTCACGTCCCCTGGCGAGCTCGCCAGGATACTGAACGTGCCGGCTTGTCCCTTAAAGAAAGGCACCGCTTCTTCAACATACTTCGCATTGAAGTACACCGACTTGTTGTCGGGATTGGTATGGAAAGTGCCGCGTATGATCAGTTCGAGATTGACGGGATAGATGGTCCCCTGCAACACAATGCGGTCGCCCAGCTTCCATCCGTACTTCTTGGCCAGGGAGTCGTTCACCATCACGCCCTGCCGGTCGCGTTGCCATGCCGCGATCTGATCTGCGGGCATCTCAAAGTCCCGGTACACTTTGAAGAATTCCTCGGGATCAGTGCCAAATTGCGCAAAGAAATTTTCCGGCTTCTGATCTTTGTAAATTCCACCAAACCAGGAGACCGGAACGACCGCCACTACTCCGGGAATCGCACGGATCTTCTCCCGGTAATAGCCGGGAAGACTAAAGGTGAGAGACACGCGGTGCCGGACCACCAGCCTTTCCGCCGATTCGGCGCTACCCTGGTCGAGGTAGAACGCCCGCCAGATCGTCATCATCAGCGTGAGGAGCAGCAACGAGAAAGCGATGCTCAGAATTGTCAGAATGCTGCGGCGTTTGTTGCGGAACGCGTTCTTCGTGACAAAGCGGGTCAATGTCATCGGCGAACTCCAGAGGGAACCGGGCGCCGGGCACAGGAGGTAGGCACGTCCCAGCACACCCAGAATAGACGATGCACCTCGCTGTCGACAACCCGGCCCAATTCGATTTTTTCCGGTGTGGAAATCTTCAGCACTACCAAACCATCCTCTTCGTGCTCCATCCTTTCGCAGCTCACGCCGCGCCGCCAGTGGAGATCGTCATCAGGGTGGGATGACAAATGTCACACGAAGCTATACATAACAATTACAACCGCCGCTGCAACCCTAAAGTTACGCTGTAATCTCCTGGTTGCGGCGAAACTAGCCAAAGCGCCCCTCATCGGCCGATGGCCCATAAATCGCGGGCACCGACGCGTCATTGAGTCTCAAGTAAACGGTCAGCTGCCCTCGGTGATGGGCGAGGTGGTTGAACACTGCGTCCGCGATCATCACGTGCCGCGGATTCTCGCTGGCCACCTGGCCGCCCACGACGAACTTCCACGGAGTCAGCAGATGTTCGTCCGTCGTATTCCGCAAAGCCGCGCGGGCCTCGGCGACACTGGCATCGAGCGCGGACGCCAGTTCAGCGCGCGTGCGCCATTCCAGCGGCTTAAACTTCGCAGCGGCCGGCGACTTCAGATCGAGTTCGTCCTGATTCACCATCATGGCGACCCATGCTGGCATGGTCGCCACCAGCGATGCCAGATGGCCGAGGGGCATCGATTTCGGATGCGGCTTCCAATCGTTGTGCCCTTCGGGCACACGCGCCAGCGCGCTGCGCGTTCCGGCAGCTTCCCGTTCCAGTTCTGCAAGCAATAGCTCTGTCAGTTTCATGATTTTCGTTCTCCTTTGTGTGCGATTCACCGCGAACGGCCCCGAATCGACAAACGGAACCGTATCAACAATTGAGGACAGATTCAGTCCTCGATCCGTGGCACAATAAAAACCATGCTGCAGACCTCGGCCCGGCTGCTCCGCCTGCTGTCCCTCTTTCAAGTGCAACGCTACTGGTCCGGGGCTGATCTTTCCGATCGGCTCGACGTTACAGCCCGCACCCTCCGCCGTGATGTGGATCGCCTGCGCAGCCTGGGATATCCCGTGCATTCCACCTCAGGAACCGCGGGTGGCTACCAGTTGGGAGCGGGTGCGACGCTGCCCCCGCTGCTGCTCGACGATGACGAAGCCGTCGCCGTTGCGCTCGGGCTGCGAACCTCGGCCAGCGGTGGTGTCAGCGGCATCGAAGAGGCCTCGATGCGCGCGCTCATGAAACTCGAGCAAGTGCTGCCACCACGGTTGCGCCACCGCGTCGCCGCCCTGCACGCCTTCATCGTGCCCTTGAGCGGTCGAGATTCAACCCATCGCGGTTCCACCGTGGATGCGGAGCGCCTGTCGGCTATCGCCAGTGCCTGCCGCGATCAGGAAGGAATTCGATTCAGTTATCACAACCGCACCGGCGCACCGAGCGCCCGCGCCGTGGAACCTCACCGCCTCGTGCATACCGGCTATCGCTGGTACCTGGTCGCGTGGGACCTCGTCCGCCAAGACTGGCGAACGTTTCGGGTGGACCGAATGGAAGGCAAGCTGAAGACCTCGACGCGTTTCAAACCGCGCAAACCGCCAGAGGGAGATTTTGCAGCCTTTGTTTCGAAGTCGCTGTCGCAGGTGCCGTATCCCTATCAAGCGCGGGTAACGTTGGACGCACCAGTCGATGCCGTCGCTAAGCGCATTCCCCCCTCGGCCGGGGCGCTGGAGGCTATTGACGAGGGCTCCTGCATGCTCCGGACAGGGTCTCATTCACTGGAGGGAATTACGATACACCTATCGCTGCTCGGCCTCGGCTTCCGGGTGCATGAACCACCGGAACTTATTGAGTACATCCGCAAGTTGACCGAGCGCCTGAAGCAGGCGATCCGATAAAGCATCGCGCCCTCACATGTCCTCAGATTGTTGTCGGCTCCTAGGCCGCGGCTTCGGGGTTTGGCTTCGTCTTTCGGGCGGGCGTGTTCTTCTGCATCGCTGCGGCTTTCTGTTTCTTTCGCGCTTCTTTACGGCGCCTCTTGACCATCCAATCGCGGGAATACATGGTTCCGCGACATTTGTGGGAACCGCAGTGGCACGGAGCGGGCTCTTCGTCGTCGTAGAGGTTGTAGTCCCACACTAGTTCTTCACCCGCGGAGATATCGCGGGTGGCGAAGAGCCAGACCCGCCCCTTGATCTCGTCGACCTCGCAATTGGGTTCGCAGGAGTGGTTCAGATACGCGCCCAGGCCGTGGCCATCGATTACCGTCTTGCCGTCATCGAGTCCATAGAGATACGTGCGGGAGATGCCGTCGTAACGGCGGTCGGCTTCTTCGATGGAGATGCGCTCACCGGCGTATTCGACCACGCGAGTCCCCTTCCGGATGGGCTTCGAAGTGTAGACACCGACGGAATGAATAGGCGAAGGGCGGACGACTAAAGACATGAACTAATTTCGCATGGCCGGGCAGTTTTGGGGAATGTGAAAATCGTGGGCTTGGAGATTTTTCCCAGCGAGGGTTCCAGCCGGCGTTTGTTTTTCGCCATCGCGTCCCACCCTACGGTTCGTAGACGGAACTCCCAAAGCCTTGTTTGCGCGCCGAGTCCTGCATGTTTTCCAGTTGCTTTTTCTGCTCTTCCAGTTGCGCTTTCATGGACTCCACCTGATCCTGCTTTTGCTTCTGGCGTTCGTTCCACTGCACGCAGTTGGCAACGCAGTTTCCACCGGCATAGTGGATGGACTCGTTGAGACTGTCGATCTCACTTTGCAAACCGGCGATGGCGCTTTTCTGGGCCTGAATTCGGGATTTCAATTGCTCCGCTCGAGCGTCCCGGTCGCCGGAGTTCGGTAGCTCAGCAGACTCGTCGTCTGTTTGAGCACCGCGGGTGGACGTTGCGGTCGGTCCCACGTGGGAGGGGATCTCGTCGTTGGTGATGACGTGAGGTGGCTTGGCGGGTTGAGCGGTCTTTGCGGGGGCGTCCGTGCCGGGGGCCTGCTTGCTGGAAGCGTTCTTCTGGGGAGTGTCTTTCGCCTGAGCCTCCTTCTGCTGCTTTTGCTGCCGGGTCTGGCGGGCCACATCTCCCAGAGATTGCGAATCCTGACCGTAAGCTGTGAAGGCGCACAAGAACGCAATGCCTGCCCGCAAAACAGAAACGCGCCGTGTCGACATGAAGCGACCTCCCACAGGAATCCTTCGCAGAGACCTGTGCTCCAACCATGGTATCGTCCGGGGTGGCGCGGTCGGAGGTTACCTTCGTACAGTGCTCAGCGGAGCCTTTTAAATGGCGGCATAGCGGGCGATCAGCGCATCCAGCTTTTCGAGCAGGGCCCCATTCCCCTGTCGCGGATAGTGCGCCAGCGCCTCCCGATAGTGCGGCAGATTGTACAAAAAGGCCTCAACTCGCTCTTTATTCAACTCTTCCCAGTAGGCCCCGTAGCCGGATTTCTCGAGCCAGTAAGCATTGAAAATCTGCTCGAACTGGTGACTGACCGGGACCGCCAAATAGGGCTTGCCCAAGTGCAGAGCCTCGGTGACCAGCGAAAATCCGGAGTTGGCCACGATGGCGCGGGCGCTCGCCAGGTCAGCGAAGAAGCCCTCGAGCGACGGCTTCTTATAAAGGATGTTGCCTTCTTGCCCCTCACCTCCGAAGCCGTAGGCAATGAAGCCGCAGCGGACTGAATGTAACAGTTTCGCCAGCGCTGGCGCGGGTGACGTGACGTAAACCAGTACGTGGTCGTCCTGCGTAGGAGTCACGTCCAGGATTTGCTGCCGCAGCAGGGGAGGAAACAGGAACGTGTTGCGCTTACGGATCGGCGCAGCGAAGAATGAAATCACAAGGTAGGCATTGGCGCGCGGGGTCATGAGGCGAGTTACAAGCTTGGCGGCCGCGGCGTCGCGTCGGTATTGCTTCGGATAGGAAACCACAGCATTCGTGAGGCAGTGTTGGTTATCGATGGAGATGACGGGGAGCCCTTTCCTGTGTCCGACGTGACAGGTGAGGGGCTCGAAGTCGGTGATGACGAGGTCGGTCTTCCATTCGTCGACCAGGTCTTTCAGGCGCGACAGACTCCTCGCTGCTTGCGGCACCGTGACCAGATTCTTAGCGATGGTGCGTTTGTAGCGCACGCGATTGTTGAGGTAGGCGAAGCGGAAGCCGTAAATCTCAGTGACGTCGAATTGGCCCTTCAGGTTTTGCAGGCCGCGGTCAAACGAGGCAACGTGGACAGTGTGTCCTTGAGCGACCAGATGGGACAGCACTTCCGCGGCTCGTGTGGAATGTCCAGCACCTTCGCCGTTGACTCCATAAAGAATGTTGGCCATAGGATCGAAGGCAGTATACCGCGCGCAACCGTTATTGCTGCGTGGTCAGCATCGGTAGCGTCACTGTATCCGCGGTGTCGGGATCGTCGCGAAGCTTGATATACAGCGTCTTGGCCTTCGTCGTCGGAATCGCCAGGGCATCTTCGACAAACCCTTCCGGAACGCTGACGGCATTGACGAAATCCGAGTCGGCGCTCACCGCGTCCAGCAGGAAAAGCGTGTCGCCGCTCAGCGTGCATTGCTTCTCGAGCGCGGGCGCACAACGAATCCCCTTGAGCGTCGGGACGCGCACCAGATGCACGAGCTGCTGCCAGTCTCCGTCAATGCCGTCGGACGTAACAGGCCGAAACTTCAACCGTCCGAAGGCCGATGGGCCAAGCAGTTTCATCGGGTCGAGAACCGCAAAAACTGTTTTCGAGTCCTGCTGCGTCTCGAACAGAAACGTTGCAGCTGCGAAAGGAATCCGATCAAGAAATTATTTTAACCGATTTGCGGCTCCGCTTTGGCGCTGTCATAATCTCCCCATGTGCGGACGGTATCGACTGTCGCGGCGAAAACAGGTGGTGGAAGAGTACTTCGAGAGCGCCTCGGACGAACAGGACTGGGCTCCCCGCTACAACATTGCTCCTACCCAGCCCGTCGCGACGGTTCGGCAAGCGGGTACTGGCCGAATTCTCTCGATGATGCGGTGGGGGCTGGTCCCCTCGTGGGCCACCGACCTCAAGATTGGGAACCAGTTGATCAACGGCCGAAGCGAAAGTGTGTTGGAGAAACCCGCTTTTCGCGATGCTTTCCGCGCGCGCCGCTGCCTGATTCCCGCTGATGGCTTTTATGAGTGGAAGAAATCGGGCAAGCAGCGACATCCGTTTCACTTTGGCATGAAAGATGATTCGCTGTTCGCATTTGCCGGAGTCTGGGATCGGTGGAAGTCACACGGTGGCGCGATGCTTCAGTCCTGCTCGATCCTGACGACGGCTCCCAACGAATTGCTGGAAGACGTGCATGACCGCATGCCCGTGATCCTTCCACGGCGACACTATGACACGTGGCTGACGGCGCCTGCCGCAGAGGCCGAGCGCCTGGCGGAATTGCTGTTGCCTTTCGATGCCGCCTTCATGAGCCGGTATCCAGTCAGCTCTCTGGTCAACAAGCCGGAAAACGACACACCGGAATGTGCTCTGCAAGTGCCGGAACCCGAGACGCAGACGCACCTCTGGTAAACCCAAACAACGTGGCCGGTTCCAGCGAGCAAAACAAAACGCCCCAGACTCAGTTTGAGTCTTGGGACGTTTGTTGATCAGCCCTCCCCCAAGTGCTGCTCAAGAACAAGCATAGTCGCTGCCGCAAGAGTGGAGAATGGCGCTAGAGTGCCATCGGCAGGCACCAACAGGTGGCAGGCCGTCGCAGAGTTTCTTCTATGAGTCGGGGCGATTCGACCTCCAGTCCTGCCGGGCGGGCCTTTCGCCTCTATTTCATGCGGCGACGCGCCTGCCCCTTTCTTCGCCTCGGAAGCAAGTCGCGAGAGAGAAGACTGGCTAGGTCTCGGTGTGCCAGGCAGGCACAAAATTCATTCCACTGGATGAGGTCGCTGCGGCCCGCCGCGCTTGCGAGGAGGGCGGTTTCTCTTCTTTGGAACTCGAATGTAACTCGGCTTCAGAGAGTGGAAGCTTGAACGCTTCCAGCAACTGAATCGCGACCGCGAAGTGGCCACTGTCCATCGGTTCCACCCGAAGAACTTTGCCCCGAGCCTTCAGCAGAATGCCCGGATCGGGCAAGTGCTCCACTCCAATCGATACCTCCACCGCAGAGCCCTCCGGAATCAGAAAAGAACTCGACAGCAGAATACCGCTCAGGCTGATGTTCTCCGATCGAGCGCGCATTTCCTTGCGTTGGGCCATCCTGACAAGGACTGGCAAGTGTAAAGGGTAGCGAACATCTCGTCGTTCTGACCGCTGTGGGGAGTCCATCGGTTTGCTCCGAGTGAGGGGATGAGCGGAGCATACGTTGAAGCGCAGTTCGGCGGCAGGTATCCGAGGTGCTATGGGCGTGGGAAAAAGGACATGTCGAGGACTGGTAACGTGTTACGCCAGGTCGGCGAGAGAGTCGTTAAAGATGGTGACGAGCTGAGGATTACAGCCCCATTGGTCGACGTGAAGCCCGACAAGCTCTTGTGGCGAGAAGCTATCGATCTGAAATATGACAAATTACTGACGGTTCAAGATCGAGTGTCCCTGTCTCCCACGGAGGCAGCAAGCCTCAAGCCCGAGAAGCCAATCAACGCCATCGCTTACGAGGACTATCTTCGCGGGATTGATTTTTACTCGCTCAATGAGTTTGCCGCGGCGATTGACATGCTGGAAAAAGCTGCAACGATCGAACCAAAGTATGCGCCGACATGGGCTCATCTCGGGAGAGCCTACATGATGAATGTGTCTCTGCAATTCGGCGGCAGAGAGGACAATGACAAGGCGCAGGCTGCTTATGAGAAGGCCATTGCATTAAATCCCGCTTTGGTTGAACCCCGAATCTATATGGCGAACCTGTTTACCGA
>DATDGW010000375.1:0-4103 GCA_036521895.1 Candidatus Sulfotelmatobacter sp.
CGCAGGATCGTCGGGGAACTCGCACTCGTCCCATCCTATCTCGCTTAAAAATCTCTCCGCTATCCTCTGCCGTAGATGTCATAGAAATCGTCTACGACATTTACGCTATCTCGAACAGTGGTCCTCCGCGTGACGCTTAGATGCGCCAGATAACGAACATGAAGTAGCAAATGAAAGAGTTGCACAGAAAAGACCCAGCCAGTCATTCTGGCCCCGAGTCATGCGATGCAGACCGCGAGGACTGCAGCGAAGCGTTGACAGGGGAAGTCGCAGGCGAGGTATTGAGCCACGAAATACGCGAACCCGTAATGCCGACGCCGTTAAGCGAGGCGGAAGGCAACAGCCCGCAAATCGGCAAGGCGAGAGATGTGGGAAAGCGGCGTGGTCGAAGACCCTCAGCATGCGAGGAAACTTCATGGAACGGAACTGGGAGATCCCAACACTCTGCGGAGAGAGATGGAGAGCCGCAGCGCGCCGAGAAGATCGCAAGATCGGAGCCGGCGATGGACGGCGTTGGGAAGTCGGAGCAAGCCATAGTATCGCAGAAGCAGTCGAACGAACCGGATATCTCAGAAGTAGATCTGTGGGGTAGCGGGAAGGAGACTGCGGAGAGAAGGGCTTGCGTCAAGAGGAACCCGGACGAGCAAAGCATGTCCCGGACACAGAGCCGGAAACACGACATGTCCCAAGCGCTCGAACGGGTGCGGCAAAGAGCAAAGCAGGACAGGAAAGTGAGATTCACCGCCTTACTGCATCACCTTAGCATCGAAGCGCTGAGGGCCGCATTCCAGCGGCTCAAAGTGCAAGCTGCTGCCGGAGCGGATGGTCTGAGCTGGAAAACTTACAGTGCGGAGCTGGAGGACAACCTCCGTCGATTGCACCAGCGGCTCCAGCGCGGAAGCTATCGGCCGGTACCGGCTCGGCGAGTGTATATACCGAAAGCTGACGGACGACTGCGACCACTTGGCATCGCTGCGTTGGAGGATAAGATTCTTCAATCGGCACTATGCGAAGTGCTCAATGCCATATACGAAACAGATTTTGTGGGTTTCTCATATGGATTTCGACCCGGACGCAATCAGCATCAGGCACTCGACGCGATCGTGGTGGGCATAAGATATAAGAAAGTGAATTGGGTGCTGGATGCGGACATACGTGGATACTTCGACACCATCGACCACGAATGGCTGCAGAGGTTTCTCCAGCATCGGATTGGGGATCAGCGCGTGATGCGACTGATCGGAAAGTGGCTCAAAGCGGGAGTAATGGAAGAGGGAGAATGGAAAGCCAGCGAAGAAGGCACGCCGCAAGGGGCGACGATCTCGCCCTTGCTAGCCAACATATACCTGCACTACGTATTTGACCTATGGATGGAGCAATGGCGCAAGCGTCATGCCCGGGGAGAGGTCATCGTAGTACGATATGCGGATGACTGTGCGCCACGAGCACGAGACCGAGTAGATGAACTGGGAGTCGTGCGCAACTGCACAACTGATGAGGGATAAGAGGCCCCTCGGAACCGGCGGACAGGCGCGGGTTTCAAATCGCCTTCGGCGGCTCGGGTCAAAAGCTTGGGTCGTGAGCACGGAAGGAAAAGGTCTGGAAAGAACCGGATCAGATAGGTGACAAGGAGACGAACGAAAGTGAACCACTCGATGACGTGTCGAAAGCGTAGGAACGAGGTCAAAACCGGAGCGGAGTCGTTATTCCGGGATAAGCTGGGCAAGAACCTGTTTCTGGCCCTGCGGCCTCCGGCATTAAGGTGGCGTGAAATTGTCATGCGGCAGTTGTGCGGAACGTGGGAACCTTCCGCGTCGA
Source organism: Candidatus Sulfotelmatobacter sp. (assembly GCA_036521895.1). Lineage (GTDB taxonomy): Bacteria > Acidobacteriota > Terriglobia > Terriglobales > Acidobacteriaceae > Sulfotelmatobacter. Next base: position 1,819 of record DATDGW010000375.1, read on the forward strand.
TGTTAACCGAGCGGTTCAAGCAGAAGCCCTGCGAGAGCCTGAGTAGGAATGCGGCGCAAAGGGGCGGAAAGGCCTGTAGTAGCAAAGAAGTTCCCGATAAAGGAATGGAGCGAAGGGGCCTTAGTTATGGAGGCAGACTCATGGGGTCAACCGGAAACGGGAGGAGCCGATGAGTCTGCCAGAATCAAAACCGTTCTTGATTTCCAAGCACAGCGTGCTGGAGGCGTGGAAACGGGTGAAAGCCAATCAGGGAGCTGCGGGTATCGACGAAGAATCGATCCAGGACTTTGAGCGCAAGCTAAAAGACAACCTGTATCGGATTTGGAATCGAATGAGTTCCGGCAGTTACCTGCCACCTCCGGTGAAAACGGTAGCGATACCGAAAACGGGAGGCGGTGAACGAAAATTGGGCATACCCACCGTAGCGGATCGAGTGGCCCAGATGGTGGTGAAGATGCACTTGGAACCGAAGGTAGAGCCGCTCTTTCATCCGGATAGCTACGGATATCGACCGTTCAAATCGGCGCATGACGCCGTGGGGCAGGCGAGAAAACGATGCTGGAAATATGACTGGGTGCTTGATCTGGATATCAAAGGCTTCTTCGACAACATCCCCCATGAGCTCCTGATGCGTGCTGTTCGCAAGCATGCCCCAGAGAAATGGGTGGTGCTCTATGTGGAACGGTGGCTCAAAGCCCCGGCCCAAAACGAGCAAGGACAACTGACGACGCGAGAAAAGGGAACGCCGCAAGGAGGAGTAGCCTCTCCGTTGCTGGCGAACCTTTTCCTGCACTACGGCTTCGATGTATGGATGGCGCGCAAGTACCCAAGCATCCCCTTTGAGCGGTATGCCGATGATGCCATTGTGCATTGCCGAACGAAGAAGGAAGCCGAAAACCTGCGCGAAGCGATCATCCGGCGGATGGCTGAATGCGGACTGGAGCTTAACCTCCAGAAAACCAAAATCGTTTATTGCCAGGATGCGGATCGAAGAGGAAAGCATGAGCACGAGAAGTTCACCTTCCTGGGCTATGAGTTCCGACCCCGGCGGGCCAGAAACCACCGGGGGAAATACTTCGTGAGCTTCCTGCCCGCCATAAGCGACAAAGCGGCAAAGGCCATCCGACAGGAAATCCGAGGCTGGAAACTCCAATTGCGGAGCGACAAATCCTTGGAAGACCTGGCGCGGATGTTCAATCCCATCCTGCGAGGGTGGATGCAGTATTACGGGAAATATTATCGTTCGATGCTTCATCCGGTCTTTCGCCCCTTAAACCGAAGGTTAGTGCGATGGGCATGCCGGAAATACAAGAAACTCCGCCATCATCAGCGTCGGGCCACCCAATGGCTCAGACGGATCTCCATCCGGTCTCCGCGGCTTTGGGCGCACTGGCAAATCGGAGTCAAGGTAGCGATTTGATAACGGGAGCTGGATGAGCTGAGAGGCTCACGTCCAGTTCTGGGAGCGCGTCGGGGTGAAACTCCCCGGCGCGACTCACCTCATCATTGGATTCCAAGATCAGAGGGATGCACAACGTTTCCGAGTCGATCTCAAAGAACGCATGGAGAAATTCGCCCTCTCGTTGAACGAGGGTAAGACACGGCTTATCGAGTTTGGTCGATACGCCAACGAGCGCCGAAAGAAACGAAATGAGGGCAAAGCTCTCACTTTCGACTTTCTGGGTTTTACGCACATTTGCAGCAAGGCAAGCACAGGAAAGCTACAAATCCTGCGGCGAACTATCAGGAAGCGGCGAAATGCGCAGCTCCAGGCAATCAGCGAGCAACTACGTTATCGACGTGAAGAACCGATAGCTGAACAAGGCGCGTGGCTGCACCGAGTGTTAGACGGTTACTATCGCTATCATGCCGTACACGGCAACCTGCGTGTTCTCGGTGCGATCCGCACTGAAATCGCTCAGCGATGGTATCGCAGTCTGCGACGGCGAAGTCACAAGCGAAAGCTGACTTGGAAGAAAATGCACCTCCATGTTACCCGTTGGCTTCCACAACCCAAAGTCCTACATCCCTGGCCCGAAGAACGCTTCTTTGCACGCCATAACTCAAGGTAAGAGCCCGGTGCGGTAGTTCCGCTCGCCGGGATCTGTGCGGGGGGCACGGGGTAACTCGTGTCCCTACCGCGACCTCTACTTTTATCACCAGCGACGAATGGCCGTTTGGGATCCGAAGGATCATTGGCCGCTACAAAAAAAACGGGATTGCGTTGACCACTTCCCGGCAAAGCGCTTCATGACGCCGGAGTGGGTGTTTCGAGTTTATCGAAG